>JBBQGJ010000515.1:0-4722 GCA_038322925.1 Mycobacteriales bacterium | reverse complement strand
ATCGTTCGCTGCGGTGGTCATGATCGGTATTCGGGGTTCTCGAAGTCGAAACGCGTGCCCGCGTCCCATTCCTTCCGCTGGTTCCCGTAGGCGGGGAAGCCGCCGGCGTTCTTCAGCATCCGGGCCAGGTGCAGCAGGTTCCAAGTCATGAACGTGGTGTTGCGGTTGGTGAAGTCGTTGTTCAACCCGGCGCGGGTGCCGTCGTCGAGCACGTCGCCGTAGCTGGGGCCGGGCCCGGCCTCGCCGATCCAGCCCGCGTCGGCTTGCGGCGGGATGCTGTACCCGATGTGTTGCAGGCTGTACAGGACGTTGGAGGTGCAGTGCTTGATGCCGTCCTCGTTGCCGGTGATCAAACACCCACCGACCCGGCCGTAGTACAACCATTGCCCCTTGTCGTTGAGTTCGCCGGAGTGGGCGTACAGCCGCTCGATGATCTTCTTGGTTTCGCTGCTGTTGTCGCCCAACCAGATCGGGCCACCGATGACCAGGATGTCCGCGGCCAGGACCCGGGGGAACAACTCCGGCCACTCGTCGACATCCCATCCCCGGGTTCGCATGTCGGGGTAGACGCCGGTCGCGATCCGGTGATCGACGGCCCGGAACTGATCCACGGCGACGCCCTGCTTGGTCATGATGTCCGCGCTGACGTCGATGAGGAGCTGGGTGTGGCTGGCCCCCGGGGATCTGGTCAAAGTCGTGTTGATGAACAACGCTGTGAGGTCCGAGAAACCGTTCGATCGCTCAGCCATGATGTCTCCCTCGAGTCCGTCCGAAATGTCCATTGATGGTGGGTGTGCAGATCTGTCCCCGCAACCCAGGGCCTCGTGGGACAGCGGGGCTCCCGGGTTGGCCGGTGCGGAGAACCCGGGTGCCCATCAGTGTGGGTGGATCACAGCACCACGATGCCGGTGGGTGCGGTTCCGGCCGGTAACGCAGGCGGCGCACTCGGCAGTTCGGTGACATCGCCGCCGTTGACGGCGAACCCGCTGACCACCAGTCCGCGGCCGGCGGTGATGAACAGGAACCTGCCGTCCGGTGACAACCTGGCGTCGACGGCGCCCGCGCCGATCATGAACGGGGTGGTGCCGATCAAGGTCAGCGACCCGTCCCGGCCGATGGCGTACCGGGAGAGGTTGGCGGACCCGGTGTTGATCGCGAACAGGTACTTGCCGTCGTGGCTGATCTCGACCCAGCACGGCGCGGTTTGCCCGTCCGGGACCGGGGAGTCTCCGATCGAGCGGAGGACGCCGCTGCGGCTGACCCGGAACGCGGAAACCGTCCCGAGCCCGGGGCCGTTGTGCGCGTTGCTGACGTACAGCTCAGACGGGTTGGTGGGGCGGAATTCCGCACCGATCTGGCCGGATCCCTGCGCGGTGAACGGGGAGCCGGGGGCGGCGACGAGTCGGCCGTTCGGTCGGACGGTGAAGCTGTCGATCAGGGAGGGATTGTCACGGGTGCCGACGAGCCGGTCGCCGGTGGAGTTGAACAGCACATCACCGACGCCAGACCCCTCGGGAACCGGGACGGTGGTGCCCGGCAGCGGAATCAACCGGCCGGCCGGGGTGAGGAAGAACCCGGTGTAGTTGCTACCGCCGTTGCCGACGTTCGCGACGTACACCAGTCCGAACCGGTTGATGGCGATGCTCACCGGCTGCACGCCCCCGGAGGGGACCGGCTCGCCGACGGGTTCCGGTACCCCGCGAGGGGTCAGGCGCAGCACGGAGATCTGGTTGCTGCCGGCGTCGACCGCGAGGAGGAACCGCCGGTTCGGGCTGAGCTGGATCGCGCCCTGGGATCCGAGGCCGGCGCCCAACCCGGCCCCGCCGATCGGAAATGGTGACCCGGGTATCGGTGTCAGCGACCCGTCGGCGTGCCGGTCGAAGGCTGCGACGGTGTTGGAGCCCGCCGCATTGTCGTTGACGTAGGCATGTCCAACGATCACCGATGCCTCCGGCGGTCCGGCCGTGGCGGTGCCGCCCACCAGGCTGAGTCCGGCAGCAAGAACGGCGCCCAATGCCGCGAGGCCGAGTGTTTTTCGCATTTCCCACTCCAATGCTTTGCGGGGCGGATCGTCAATGGTCCGAGTGACCCCGGTGAATTCAACCGCCGTACGGCCCGCCTTGACGATGGTGTTGGTGATGTCGTCACAATTCTGTAAGGAAGCTTTGGCTCGTTGCAGGCATCGAGAGCCACTGGTGCACAACGTGGGTGGGTAGTTCAACATGTTCACGCATGGCAGGCCGACGGGCTGCCGGTTGGGCCCGTTCAAATTTCTTGCATTGTCGCCGACAGTCGATTGCTGTCGACTGACATCGGATCATTCGAGCATTCGAGTTACTTGAAGAAATGCGTTTTCGGCCGGTCGAGCAGTTCCCCGTCGAGGAAGATGTCGACCTTCTCGTTGTAAAAGGCGATCAATCCGGCGATCGGTTGGAGCTGCCGGGTCGGGAAGTCGTAGGCCCAGGCCAGGTCGTCGTGCACGGTCTCGCCGATCTTGATCGACCAGTACCCGCTGGTGTTGCCCTTGTAAGGGCACGCGGTCTGCGTCTGGGTGGGGATCAGGTGATCGAGGTTCGCCTCGCTGCGATTGAGGTAGTAGCGGGTCGGCAGTCCGGTCTCGAAAACCATGACCGGGCAGGAGGATTCGGCCAGCACCACCCCGTCCAGTTCGACGCGGACTGCTCGGGTCGAGCGGAGTGCATCCACCCTGGTGTAGGGATTGCGGGGGTGCACGAAGACCTGCTCGTCCTCCTCGAACCAGGCATCCACGGAGTCCCATTCGAAGCGGACCATGCCGGGCAGGCCCGGTATCGCATCCTCCGTGTACAGCCGGGCGGCGCCCGGCCGGAGTGTGTCCCCGGCGCGAATACCGTGCCGCCGCGCGGTGCCGCGGCTGAGCCGCTGTGGGTGCTGTTCGTCGACCAGCACAGTGGGATCCACGTCGGCGAGCGGGATGTAGTACTGCGGATAGTTCGGCCACTCCCAAACGTACAACGCGCGGGTGGTGTCCAGAATGGTGTGGGACCCGACGGTGGCCCGGATCCGTCTGGGGACCGGTTCCATGTGGTTGACCGGGGCGATCATCGCCGGATAGTCGGCGGCCATGTCGGGCTCCAGTCTGTGAGTCATTGCGCGGCCGAGGACATCACGTTGGTCACGCGGCCAGGATGTCCGCGACGTCGGTCCGGCGGGCGGTACCCCGTCTCGACGAGCGTGCCCTTCAGGCCGCAGTCCAGCTTTTCGGAACCTCAGTTCGCGGCGAGGCCCGCAACCGAATCCGGCAAGCCGTTGCGGGAGCCGACCGAGGTCAACTGTCCATCAGCTCCGACGTGCCATCCGAAGATGCGGTGTGCGTCCGCGTCGATCGCGTACAGATAGCGACCGTCGCCGGACAGGTCCTCGTCCCGCAGCCCGGGGTGCGACTCGACAGCGGTGCCGGCGGTGGCATCGGCCAGCGTCAGCGACCCGTCAGTACCGACCGCGTACCGGGACACCGCGCCGTCGGCGAAGTTGGTGGCGTACACGAACCTGCCGCTGCCGTCGGACACCGCCCAGCAGATCGCGCTGCGGCCGTTGCCGACTGACCGGGACACCGGGGCCAGTCCCTGCGCGGTCAGCCGGTAGGAGGAGGCGGCGGCCCTCCCGACCTGGGCGCCGAAAGCCTCTGTCACCACGAGTGTCTGGTTGTCGGCGAAGGTGAAGCCGTACGGCGTCTGACCCGACGAGGCGATCTCCCGCGGGTCGCCCAGCAGCCCGCTCTGATCCACGGGGAAGCTGAGCAGCGAGTTCGTGCCCCGCTGGGTCACCACCACCGTGGCGCCGTCCGGGGAGAAGCCGACCTGCGCCGGGTCCGCGCCCGCGGCCAGGTCACGACGAGACCCCGGCACCACATGCAGGCCGTCCGCGTCCAGGGTGAACCCGACCAGGCTCGGGTCACCGCTGTTGAGCACGTACACCAGAGAGTCGTGGGCGGTCACGCTCACCGGGGCACCACCGTCACTCGGCGTTGTCCGGACGAGCTCCAGCCCGTCGGAGTGGACCGCGAGCACCGCGACGTCGTTGCTGCCGGCGTTGGTCACCAGCAGGAACCGGCCGTCCGTGGTGAGGATCACCGATCCCTGCGAGCCCAGGTGTACCGCGCCCAGGCCGGCACCACCTGTCGGGTACTCCCCCGCCGGCTCCAGTGCGCCGTCCGGACCGCGGCGGAACGCCAGCACGCGGTTGGTGCCCTGTTCGTTGGTCTGCACGAACACGCCGGCGAACGCGGCACTGTTCCTGGTGTCGAGAATCGACATCGTGGACATCCTTCTTCCGATCCGGTGATTGCTGACACCACTTGGTGTCGGCAATCCCGGAACCGTTACGCCGCGCGGCAGTGCAACTTCACCTCATCAGATCTCGGGTCAGGGTCATCGGTACCGCAACCCGCTGCCCAATGAAAACAGCGCGGCGGTTGCGTCGGTGCTCCCTTCGACGTCGGTGCTCCGTGGTGACCGGTAACCTCGTCGGACAGCCGGCTCAGGTGCGTCCGAGGAACGGCGGGCCGGTTCACCTTTGGTGGGGCGTTGGCATGATCTTCGGGGCCTGGTCGTCGGCGAGGAAGTCCAGGATCAGCCGGGCCGTGAGCTCCGGCTTCTCCAGCGGTAGTCCGTGGGATGTCCCGGGTACGACGGCCAGTTGCGCCTCCGGGATGGTGTCGCGCATCGCTTCCAGGTGTCCGAT
>JBBQGJ010000514.1:0-4768 GCA_038322925.1 Mycobacteriales bacterium | reverse complement strand
GGTCATTCACCACGAGAACCCAGTCAGCCACGCATTGCATTGGTCAAACTGGCGCCGAGAGCATCAAACCCGGGCCCGCCGGTCACACTTCGTCCGCCGACTGCGACTCCAGACCCTTATGATCTAGCCCTGTAGTACTAGCCGTTCCCGCAGTCCGACGACGCGGAAGCCCACTCGCGCGTGCAGGGCCAGGCTGGCCGTGTTCTCGGGGAAGATGCCCGATTGGATGGTCCAGATGCCGGCGGCTTCGGTGGACTCGATGAGCGCGGCCAACAGAGCTCTCCCTACGCCGCCGCCGGCGGCGTGGGGGTGGACGTAGACGGAGTGCTATGACCGAGATCATACCCAGGGGGGTATCCCTTCCCGTTGGCGATACCCGGCGGGGGTATGGTGTGTTGAGAGGTTGTCGACGCAGCGCAGAGGGGTCGTGGATGGACGAGCAGCACGCCCAGTACGGGTACATCCATAGCAAGGACGACTACCTCAAACGGTTGCGCCGGATCGAGGGCCAGGCCCGCGGGCTGCAGCGGATCGTCGAGGACGAGAAGTACTGCATCGACATCCTGACCCAGGTTTCCGCGATGACGAAGGCGCTGCAATCGGTTGCGCTTGGTCTGCTGGACGAGCACCTGAGCCACTGCGTGGTGCAAGCGGCAGTCAAAGGCGGACCGGAGGCCGACGCGAAGGTCAGGGAAGCCTCGGAGGCGATCGCCCGGCTGGTCCGCTCCTAGCCGGCGAAAACCCCTCTCCCACAGGACTTGTGCCGCAACACCGGTTGAATCGGACGGCGAATTGCCCACCCGGAACTGCCCACCGAGGACTCTGCACAAAGGACGCGGTCAGATGAGCACCAGTACTTTCACCGTCACCGGAATGACCTGCGGCCACTGCGTCCGCTCCGTCACCGAAGAGGTTTCGGAGATCCCCGGTGTGCTGGACGTGCAGGTCGAGCTTGATACCGGCCGGTTGACCGTGACCAGTTCGGCGCCGCTGGAGGAGAGCGCGGTGCGCGACGCGGTGGAGGCAGCCGGCTACCAGTTGGCGGCTTCCTGATCGGTGCCGCAAGGAACAACAAGGAACAAAGGGAGTGCAGATGAAGACCGCCGTCACGATCGGTGGATACGCCCTCGGTTTGCTGGCGGTGTTCGGCGCCGCATTCGGGGTCGGCGCCGTGCTGGCTCCCGGCAGCCTCGCCGACAAGCCCGGCGCGGTCACCGAAGACCACGGCGCCAGGACGGCCGGCGGCGCCGAATCCACCGAACCGGCACCTGGCGGGCTGATGGTCACGCAGGACGGCTACACCGAACACGACAAGGAACCGATGCCCACCGCGGCCTTCCCGGTGCACGCCGGCGCGCACGACACCACAGCGTCGACCACACCGGTGCACGGGAAGGGCGGATGACGCCGCCCGTGCGCCACGACGAAAGTCCGGTCGCGGGCGCCCGTGAGCTGGAGCTGACCATTGGCGGAATGACCTGCGCGTCCTGCGCGACGCGCATCGAACGCAAGCTCAACAGGCTCGACGGTGTCACCGCGACCGTCAACTACTCCACCGAGAAGGCCAGGGTCAACTTTTCCGTCGGGGTGACGCCGGAGGAGTTGGTGACGGTCGTCGAGCAGGCCGGGTACACCGCTCGACTTCCCGAGCCGCCGCGCCCGACAGCCGACGACGAGGTGCCGGAGCTGGACCCTGCGGCGATCCTGCGGCGGCAGCTGATCATCTGCACGCTGCTGAGCGTGCCGGTGATCGCCATGGCGATGATCCCCGCGCTGCAGTTCACCTACTGGCAGTGGCTGTCGCTGACCCTTGCCGCACCGGTCGTGGTGTGGGGCGGGTGGCAGTTCCACGTCGCGGCCTGGACCAACCTGCGGCACGGCACCGCGACCATGGACACGCTCATCTCGATCGGCACGCTGGCCGCGTTCGGCTGGTCGTTGTACGCGCTGTTCTTCGGCACTGCCGGCATTCCCGGCATGACGGATCCGTTCGAGATCACCGTCGCGCCATCCGAGGGCGCCGGTAACATCTACCTCGAGGCGGCCGCCGGGGTCACCACGTTCATCTTGCTCGGCAGGTACCTGGAGGCCAGGGCCAAGCGCCGGTCCGGAGCCGCGCTGCGTGCGCTGATGTCGTTGGGCGCCAAGGACGTCGCAGTCCTGCGCGACGGTCGGGAAGAGCGCATCCCGATCGACATCCTCGCAGTGGGCGACATTTTCGTGGTACGCCCCGGGGAGAAGGTCGCCACCGACGGGCTGATCACCGAGGGCTCGTCGGCGGTGGACGCGGCGATGCTGACCGGCGAGCCGGTGCCCGTCGAGGTCGGCGTCGGCGACCGGGTGGTCGGCGCGACGGTCAACGCGGGGGGTCGGCTGGTGGTCCGCGCCACCCGCGTCGGGGCGGACACCCAGCTGGCCCAGATCGCCCGGATGGTGCAGGACGCGCAGAACGGCAAGGCGCACGTTCAGCGGCTGGCCGACCGGATCTCCGCGGTCTTCGTGCCGATCGTGATCGCACTCGCGGTGGCCACCTTCGGCTTCTGGTTGGGCACCGGCGCCGGAGCGGCCGCCGCCTTCACTGCGGCTGTCGCCGTGCTGATCATCGCCTGCCCGTGCGCCCTCGGCCTGGCCACGCCGACGGCGCTGATGGTCGGGACCGGGCGGGGAGCTCAGCTCGGCATCCTGATCAAGGGCCCCGAGGTCCTCGAGTCGACCCGCCGGGTCGACACCATCGTGCTGGACAAGACCGGAACCGTGACCACCGGCCGGATGTCCCTGATCGACGTGGTGGCCGCGGCCGGCGAAGACGCCGACGAGGTGCTGAGACTGGCGGGAGCAGTGGAGAACTCCTCGGAGCATCCCATCGCCCGGGCCATCACAGTGGGTGCGATGCAGCGGGTAAGGGAACTCCCGGGAGTTGACGGTTTCGCCGCGGTCGCCGGACTCGGCGTCCAGGGAGTCGTCGACGGGCACGCCGTCCTCGTGGGCCGGCCGCACACACTCGCCGACTGGTCGTTGACCCTGCCGCCGGAACTCGGGATGGCCTGGGCCGCAGCGCAAGCGCACGGCCGCACCGTTGTCGCAGTCGCCTGGGACGGTGCGTCGCGCGGCATTCTCACGGTGGCCGACGCAGTGAAACCCACGTCCGCACAGGCGATTCGCGAACTTCGTGGGCTTGGGCTCAGCCCCATCCTGCTGACCGGCGACAACGCGATGGTGGCCCGCTCGGTCGCCGGGGAGGTGGGGATCGATGACGGCCCGGACACCGTGATCTCCGGCGTCATGCCGGCGAACAAGGTCGAGGTGATCAAGCGCCTGCAGGCACAGGGCCGAGTGGTCGCGATGGTGGGTGACGGCATCAACGACGCGCCGGCGCTGGCTCAGGCCGATCTCGGCCTTGCGATGGGTACCGGAACGGACGTTGCCATCGAGGCCTCGGATCTGACGCTGGTCCGTGGTGACCTGCGGGTGGCGGTGGACGCGATCCGGCTCGCCCGGCGCACGCTGACCATCATCAAAGGCAACCTGTTCTGGGCCTTCGCCTATAACGTGGCGGCACTGCCGCTGGCCGCGGCGGGTTTGCTCAACCCGATGCTGGCAGGTGCGGCAATGGCGTTCTCGTCGGTGTTCGTGGTGTCGAACAGCTTGCGGCTGGGCAGGTTTGCGCCGTTGAGCGTCGATTCCGCGTCCGGCTGATCAGGCCCGAATTCGGCGTCGATCTGGAGCGGTCGATCTCGCTGCGATGACAAGCGGCCGGCGGCGTGCTGCCCAGCGCGGAGCGGCACGCCGCCGGTCATCAGTTGTTGAATTCCTTGCCCTTATCGGCAATCGTGTCGACGACGGAGTCCACCTGGTCCGGCGTCTTGTCCTTGATGGCGCCGGCAACCTGGTCGACCCGCTCGTCGGTGAGCAGGCCCTTTGCCTTGTCGATCAGGCCCGACGCATCTTCGGACGCGCCGGCAGCCGCCTCGGTGCTGCCGGCCTGGGCGTCGGCGGCCGCTTCCTGTGTCTTCTCCCCGGCGCCCCCGAGCAGGTCCTTGGCCTTGTTGACGAGATCGTCCAGCCCCATGATGACTCCCTCCTGGCTGTTTCCAGCGCTGATGGCCGGCGACGACTCCTCGGCGCCAGGTGGCGCCGGGTCCCGCGACAGCTCACTCGGCCCGTCCGAGCGTGGGCTCACTGTAACGCCGCGTGGTCAATCGCACCCGGTTGCGCAGCGGCGGCTGGGCGAAGGACCGAAAGCGGCTGCGCGACGCGGACGTCGGACTGAAACGCCGAAAATGCCTCGACGGCACCGTGATCAGGGTGGCTGGGGCGATTGTCCCTGGTCGCGGTGCCGTCGATCCGCTGCGGTTTGCGCCGCAACGAGGTATCACCGAGTGAGCGTCAGTTGAGTCGTTCGAAGATGATGGCCATGCCTTGGCCGCCGCCGACGCACATGGTCTCCAGTCCGAAGGTGGCGTCCTTCTCGCGGAGCCCGTTGAGCAGGGTGGCGGTGATCCGGGCGCCGGTCATCCCGAAGGGGTGGCCCACCGCGATGCTGCCGCCGTGCACGTTGAGCTTGTCGATGTCGATGCCCAGTTCCCGGTAGGACGGGATGGCCTGCGCGGCGAACGCCTCGTTGAGTTCGAACAAATCGATATCACCGATGCTCATCTTCGCATTCGCCAACGCCTGCCGGGTCGACTCGATCGGACCCAGACCCATGATCTCCGGGGACAAAGCCGACACCCCGGTGGCCACCACCCGCGCCAGCGGGGTGATGCCC
>JBBQGJ010000513.1:0-4786 GCA_038322925.1 Mycobacteriales bacterium | reverse complement strand
TCGCGACGGTCGCGGCCGACCACACCGCAGTCCGTCCGACCTCTGTGGTCGTCGCCACTCCCCCGTCGACCATCACCACCCGCTGTGCATTGGCCAGCGCGATCGCCGACAACACGCGGGGACGCTCGAACCGGTCGCTGTGCAACGCCACGGCTGCCCGCCACGCCGCAAGCCCCCGGCTCCGGGCGCGGTCGTGCCTGGTCTGCTCAGCTCTGGTCAGCTCCTCACCTCGGTTGTCGTTGATCATCGGGGCCTCACTACTGCAGTAGGACAGGCCACCCCCATGCGACTGCACAACTCATTCTGACATTCTTATGTCATCCCCTGCAACGGTCTCGCCGCAGAGGCGGGCAACTACGGTGACCGAGTGCCGCGCACGCCTTCTCGTCGCCACGACGAGCCCCTACAACGCACCAGCCTGCGCCTGCCCACCTCGCTATGGCAACGGGCCCGACTCACCGCGATGGCACACGGCATGACCTGGCAAGACTTCGTCGAAGACGCCATCACCGCACACCTGCAGCAGTACGACCACTCCACCGAGCCCCACCCCGACGACGACGGCTGACCAACCGCTCACGCCCCGCCGGACGTCTCCCGACGAACTGCACTGCCGCCTCTCCGCTGCGCTACGAGTTGCCCTCACCACCCCTGCCGGATTCTGTGCCACGGTCCACCCCGCTACCGCCGGATGATCAGCCAAGTGTCTGCGGCTTGATGTGATTCTGATGTGATTCGATCGGGTTACAGTTGTCGAATGATATGGGAAACGGTGAGCCGACCAGATCTGGATGCTCACGAACACGCCATCCGACAGCCCTTCGATGTCGTCGTCACGGAACTCCGCGACCTGTTGACCCCGCGCCTGGTCGCGGACCTGGCCGGGGTCACCGAGACCCGAGCGGTACACCAATGGGCCGACGGCAGCCGTGACGTCAAGTCCACCGAGATCGAGGATCGTTTGCGCTTCGCCCTCCACGTCGGCCTGTTGCTCAACGACCATGACTCCCCCCGAGTCGTCCAAGCATGGTTCCAAGGACTCAACCCACACCTCGACGACCGCTCCCCCGCCCGACTCATCCGAGAAGGCTGCCTCGACGAGATCGGCCCGCTGGTGCTCGCCGCCGCTCGGGCCTTCGTCATCAGCGGGTGAAATCGGCCGAGCTCCCGGCCGAGGTGATTCGATTGGCCCCCGCCCCGATCCGTGGGTCTGAACAGATCGGCGTTACGCCTCTACGGACAGCGGCGACGCAGGCTTTCACGGCCCGGCAGGGTTATCAGTGTTCGCTATTCTCGACACTCGGCGATCGAAGAGGCGGGAGCATGGATTGAATCAAGATCTAGTCAAGCGCACTATGCGGTGGTGGAAGCATGACTGCAGCGTTGTGGTCGTCGAGCAAGACGCAGGTCGACGATGAGCATGCCGCCGCCACCACCACCTCGGCACCCCCGCCCGCCGACGGTGCCGGCACCGCCGCCCGCGAAGGAAGCGTCAGCAACGGTTCCGCGCATGTCGCTGTGGAGGCGATTTCGCGCTCGACCCACCAGGATCCAAATCGGGGCGTGGATCCTGGTGTTCTTCGCACTTGCGGCACTTGGCGCATTGGTACCCAAGAAGGAGAAAGCTGCGAGCCCTAGTCCGACAACGCAGTCCGCAGGTTCCGCTGTGTCGAGTTCATCGGCCCCTTCGACCTCGACAGTGGCGTCGAAGCTGCCCGAATCGACATTAGGAACACCAACGTCAATTGCGGCAGAACCGGTTGCAGCCCAAACCACTATGACGACCGCAGCGACCACGACCGTTGCGACCACCGCGGCAGCGACCACCACGGCAGTGGCTACCACCTCGACCACTGTCGTTCCCACAACAGAGGAACCGCCACCGACCCAGGCTCCAGCCCCGTCGGCGAACACCGTGTGCGCCAAATTGCAGGATCGATCGTCCGAGCTGGCCTGCGCGCCGACAGCGCTCGGGCCGGTATGGATCTCTGCCCCCTTCTCACAGCGGAAGGACCAGATCGCCCTTCTTCCCCCCAAGATCGACACCAACATCTATGTCAGGGTTGGCGATACGGCAATCGTTGGTGGTGACCTTGCGAAGGTGTCAAGCTTCGGGCAGCACTACTGGTGTGTCGGGGTAGGCATCGTGAACAACGGCGGCCAGGAAATCCCCTACAACCTGCTCGAATTCTCGCTTCTCACGCCCACCGGCAATCTGCTCGCCGCGACGGTACCGCTGGTGAAGGACACGAGTGGTGTGTTGACATTCGGACGTCTTGCCGCCGGGGGTTACGTCACTGGCGGCGTGTGTTTCAATGAGCCCAGTCGGAACGCCGGTCGGTTCGCCCTTGTCTACGATCCCATCGATTTCAACAGTGACGGCCGGGGCCTCTTCTACTTCGATCAGTGAGGTCTGCCCGCTCGTCGGATTTCGCCGCGGGGTGACCCATATAGGTCCGCCTGCCCGTAAAGGTCATCCGGGCGGCGTGCAAGCTGCATCCACCTGCGAAGCATCAAGACAACCGTAAACGGTCTACCGTAAACTGTCGAGATGCCGGCGGAGCGCCTCGCGTACGATCTCGCTCTTAGAGATGCCGGTTCGTTCAGCGGCAACGTCGAGGTCGTCGAGCAGATCGTTGTCGATGTGGAACGTCGCTCGTCGCACCCTCTCGTCCCACCGCCCACTCCCCCGCCCAACGCCACCCCGCCGCGAGGACTCGGGGGACAAACCGGCGGACGGCACAGCAGGAATAGCGGCACGTTGCCCGACGGCAGCTAGTCCATCGCTCAGCTTGCTCATGCCGGCACCGCCGCCAGGAGTCCCAAGATCTCGGTGGTTAGTCCCGCGAACGCAAGTTGCGGAGTCGGCTCGCCAAAGCTGCGAGCGATCGCTTCGGCCATCGGGATCAGAGACTGTGTTCGGGGAATCTCATTTTCATCGAGCAGCTGACGGATCTCTCGTCCTGCAGAGGTGGACATACGCACCCGCACCGGGACAACCGTCCACGGCACCGTAGACGGGATCAGTTGCGAGGTGTCCGCAAGTTGGTCAGTTTCGATCGCTGTTGGAGCAAGCGGGACCAAGACAAGGTCGCTGACCGCCGCAATGGCGCCGATCGCCGCGACGTCATTCGGTGGTGAGTCCACCAGCACGGCATCGTAGTCGTCAGCGACTGTTGCCAATAGATCAGCAAGTCCTGCGTGATGGCACGGCACCGAATCGATCTCGGTGTCAGCAAGCCATCGCGACGCTGAGCCGTTCGGGTCGCAGTCGATGACTCCGACGCGCAACCCTCGGCGCTGCAGGGCAAAGGCCACGCCGATCAGGGTGCTGGTCTTACCGACTCCCCCCTTCTTGTTGACAGCTGAAATGACGTTCACAATGCCAACCGTATACGGTCAACGGTTGTCGGTCAACCGTCAACCGTAATTCGTTTACCGTGTGCGGCATACCGTGTGCGGCATACCGTGTGCCGTATACCCACAAGCGGTTTACCGTGTGTCGCACACGGTAAACCGTATACCGTCCACCTCCGCTGAGCAGGCGTTCAGGGGAGTGGGCTATCAGGGATGATCTCAAACCCGAACTCGTCGACCATCTGCTCGATGAGACCAGCCGGAATCGGTCCGGTAGCCACGGAAGCGAAGATGTCCTCCTGCTGGCGTGGTGGGCCGAACACCGCAACTCCGAGGTAGCGGCCGGCGTTGTCGTGGCGGACCGGATAGATGACCCCGTCGAAGCGGTCGTCGTGGTTCACGGCGGCCGCGAGCTGTTGAGAGCTGGTGTATTCGGCACTACCGAGGATCGCGTCGCCGGCGAGGTCGACGCCGGGGTACGGGAACCGGTTGTGACGGTCGGCGAGGTCGAGGAGACGCAGGGGAGTGGAGAAGCGCACGACCGACAGCCGCCGCCTGTCGACTTCGCGCTGGCTCAGATAGCGAACCCGTCCCAGTGTTTCGACGAACGCCGCTGCGGGGCTCGTACCGACATACAGCGTCCCGAACTGGCTGGTCAGGGCCTCGTGCGGGTTGAATCGGCCATGCCGGCTGGTGTCGAAGAACGCCGGGTGGTGTTCCGCCTGGTGAATCCGGAAGAGGTCGACGCCGCCCTCGATCGTCGTCGTCGCTGGTGTCGAGTCAGGGTCGTGCAGCGCACTCATCACCAATAGCTGCGAGCGTTACGCGCCGGGGTGCGTGGTCAGCGGGCGAGGGCCCATGCGGCGCGGCTGGCGGCGAGGACGACTGGGTCCCCGTCGCCGCCGGCGGCGACCCAGTCTTTGGGGGTTGCGCCGTTGAGTTCGGGTTGTCCGGTGGCGGCCCAGCCGATCAGGGTCAACGGATCGACGTCGCCGTCGAGTTGTTCACGGAACGCCGTAATGATCCGGGCGGCGACGGGGCGGACTTGCAGACCGCCGGTGGGGGAGGGCTGGAACTGCCAGGTCGGATACCACGTCGTCGAGGTGCCTGGGACGGCGAGGATGGTGCCGGCGGTGACGCGTTGGTGCAGGGCTTGGCGGGTGATCCCGAGGAGGTCGCGTGCGGTGGCGGTGTCGATCCGTTCGCCGGTGATCCGGGCCCAACGATGTCCGGCGGCGAGGCGTTCGCCGGCGCGCCGGGCTTCGTCGACCAGGCCGGGGTTGGCGAGGTCGGTGTCGTCGAGGCCGTGCAGGCCGTCGAGGAATGCATCGGTGAGCTCGGTCAACGTCACAGCGTCAGGATAACCGTCAAGGCGTCAACAGTCAAGGCGTCGTGGCGGCGCCGTGACGATTCTGACCCACAGGAATTG
>JBBQGJ010000512.1:0-4816 GCA_038322925.1 Mycobacteriales bacterium | reverse complement strand
CCCGGGAAATAGCCCCGGAGGGCAGGAGCGAAGCGACCCGGGAAATAGCCCCGGAGGGCAGGAGCGAAGCGACCCGGGAAATGGCCCCGGAGGGCAGGAGCGAAGCGACCCGGGAAATAGCCTCTGCCCGCCCGGTGCTGTCCGTACGGGGTCTGACGAAGGCGTATCACGATCGGCCCGTGCTCGACGGCATCGACCTCGACGTCGCCGAGCATCAGGTGGTCGTCCTGATCGGGGCATCCGGATCGGGAAAGTCGACGCTGCTGCGATGCATCGACCTGCTCGAGGACATCGACGACGGCCAGATCCTGCTCGACGGACGCGACATCAGCGACCCGCGCATCGACGCCGACGAAGCCCGCCAGGCAACGGGCATGGTGTTCCAGTCGTTCAACCTGTTTCCGCACATGACCGCACTGGCGAACGCGGCGCTGGCTCCGCGGGTGGTGCACGGATCGACGCGCCGCGACGCGCAGGAACGCGGCCGCGCACTGTTGGCACGGGTCGGTCTGGCCGCGCACGCCGACGCCTACCCGGACAAACTGTCCGGCGGTCAGCAGCAGCGGGTGGCCATCGCCCGAGCGCTGGCCTACGACCCCCGACTGCTGCTGCTCGACGAGATCACCAGCGCGCTGGACCCCGAACTGGTCGGTGAGGTGCTGGCCCTCGTCGGCGAGTTGGCAACCTCGGGCCGCACCATCGTGATGGCGACCCACGAAATGGCCTTCGCGCGTGAGGTCGCCGACACGGTGTGCTTCCTCGACGGCGGCCGTATCGTCGAATCCGGCTCAGCAGAAAAGGTTTTGACCGACCCGCGACAGGATCGGACCCGCCAGTTCCTGCGGCGGTTCACCGCCGGTCGCTGACTTCGTCGAGTCGCTTCGGCTGGTGCACCAGCGCGGGCAGTCGAGAATCCCATCGATGCCCGCCGGGCCCGGCATATCCTGACGGAGAACCAGCGCGTTGCCGATGCCGTTTCGGCACTGGGCGATTCCGACGTAGCGGCATCAAACTCACGAGGAAATCGAGTTGCCTCCGTCGATCACCAACGTGGTGCCGGTGACATAGGACGCGCCGGGTGCCGCCAGGAAGGCAATGCCAGCGGCCACTTCGGCCGCGCTGGCCGATCGGCCGACCGGGGTGGCATCTCCCAAGGGGACCTCGGACGGAAGCTGAGCTGCCGTGGCGATCCAGCCGGGAAGCACGATGTTGGCCGTCACGCCGTTTCCGGCTACGTCGACGGCCACCGACCGGGTCATGCCCAGCATCGCGGCCTTGGCGGTGTGGTAGCCGACATCTCCGGTGTAGGCGGTCAGTACGCCGGCCGACGAGCCAACGTTGACGATTCGGCCGTACCCGCGTTCCACCATCCCCGGCAGTGCCGCCCTGGTGACGAAGAAGGCGCTGTCCACATTGCGCCGAAGGGCGAGCGACCACTCGTCTTCGGTCATCGCCATCAAGGGGTTGGGTCGTTCGGGGATGTTTACCGACGCCAGTCCGGCGTTGTTGACCAGTATGTCGACCTTGCCGAACTCGGCCTCGGTGGCCGCAACCAGTTCCTGCGCGGCCCCGGGGTCCATCAGGTCGGCGGTGTGCGAGCCGGCCGCGATCCCCTCGCTCTGCAGCTCGCGCGCGCGTTCACCGACGCGCTCGGTGGTTCCCGTCACCATCACGGAGGCGCCGAGCTGACCCAACAGCCGGGCCGCTGCGAAGCCGATGCCGAGGTCGCTGCTCGAGCCGGTGACGAGCGCCACTTGGCCGTTCAGGTCGAACGCGGCTGGCACCGTTGTCGTCATCGTGTTTTATCCCTTCGCATTTGAGCGCTACACCCGGCGGCGGGTGGCCCGTTGCCGCAACACTAGAACGCGAAAAAGGACATTTCTAGGTCGATCGTCCAATACTTGGACGTTCGTACAAACTAGTAACCGTCGTGTCACGTGGACGAAATGCAACGTGCCGACGCTCGACGGCGAGCAGACCGTCGGATTGCACCGATAGTGCGTCCTCGGCGGCCGCAACCATCGCACGTTCTCAAACTGCAGGAGACGAAAGAATGAAGCGCATATCCGGTGTCACGGCCCTGGCAGCGACGGTCCTGTTGTTGGCGGTTCCGGGGTGTTCGGGAAGCAACGGCCCGAGCGACAACGCGACCTCGACGTCAGCGGTCCGCACTCCCCTGATGAGCGACCCGCCGCCGTTGGATCCGGACGTCTTCTACCAACCGGAAGGTCTGCTCATCATGACCTCCGCGTATCAGGGTCTGCTCATCATGACCTCCGCGTATCAGGGGCTGCTCCGCTACGCGCCGGAATCCACGAAGCTCGAGGGCCTGCTCGCGACGAAGTGGGCCGTCTCCCCCGACGGCCTCACCTACACCTTCACCCTGCGCGACGGCGTCAAGTTCTCTGACGGGACTCCGTTCGACTCCGCAGCGGCCAAGGCCAGCTTCCAACGCCGGATCGACATGGCCGCCGGGCCGTACTACATGCTCGCCGACGTGAAGGACATGCAAACGCCGGATCCGTTGACCTTCGTCGTCACGCTGACCAAGCCGGTCGCACCGTTCCTGGACTACCTCGCCTCGCCGTACGGCCCGCTGATGACCAGCCCGACCGCAGTCGCCGAGCATGCCGCCGACGGCGACCACGCCGCGGCATGGTTGGCGTCGCACACCGCAGGCACCGTCCCCTACGAATTGACGGAGGCGGTGCCGGCCAGTCACTACACGCTCAGCGCCAGCAAGTACTACTGGGGCCCCCGCCACAGATCACCACGGTTGAGATGCCCGTGATCGCCGCGACGGCAGTTCAACGGCTGCAACTCAACAAGGGCCAGCTCGACATCATCCTGCACGGCCTGTCCAAGGGTGACTACGAGGCGGTGGGTGCCAATCCCAATAGCCAAGTGCTGCAAACGAACGCATTGGTCAAGGCACACGTCATGGTGAACCCCGATTCGCCGGTCTTCGGTCCACGCCAAGCGCGAGAGGCACTCAGCGCCGGACTCGACCAAACCGCCTTGACCACGGCGGTATTCGGTGCGCAAGGCACACCGTCGACGCAGTTCTACCCCACCGGAATGATGCCCGAGGGCGCCGTCCCCGACAAACACGACTTCGACCCGTCGAAGTTGGCTGCACTCGGCGCCAAGGGCGGCAACGTGGAGATCGGCTACCCCACCGGTGACAGCCGCCTGCAGGATCTCTCGAATCAGATTCAGGTCATTCTTCAGCAAGCCGGCTTCACCTCGACCGTTCGCGACTTCCCCTTGGCGCAGTTCTTCGCGCTGGGTGAAAACCCCGATCAGCGACCAGATTTGATGGTCGCCTCGCTCAACCCCGATGCCGCGCACCCCGATACGTGGTCGAGGATCTACAACTACACCAATGCCCCGGTGAACCTCCTCGGTTGCTCGGTTCCCGAGGCAGACAAGCTCCTCGACGAGGGCAGTGCCGAGCCAGACCTCGCCAAGTCGCAGGTTCTCTACGTCGAGGCCGCCAAGGCATACCGTGATTCACTGTGTTGGGTGAACCTCGGGGATCTCCACAACACCGTCGCCGCCCGCAAGGGCTACTCCGGCTGGAGCAGTCAACCCGCCTGGATGTGGGACACCGACTTCTCCACCCTGAAGTTCCAGGGGTGAGAAGCACACACCAGGACTCCGCGGTTGCGGCCCACGTGAAGCCGACCGCTTCACCCCGGAGCACCGGGAACACCGCGCGTGGCGCTCAGCGACGCGTCGAGATCATCGACGCCGCCATCGAGGTGATGGCCCGCGTCGGGCTGGCGGGGCTGTCGATGCGAGTGGTGGCCAGCCAGGCCCGGATCCCTCTCGGTGCGTTGAGCTACTACTTCGACGACAAGTCCGACCTCGTCGCTCAAGCGTTTCAACAACTGTCCGACCGTGAGATCGAACGCGTCGTCCGTGCCGCCGACCGATTGCAGCCGACGATGAACCCCGAGGAACTCGCAGACCTCCTGGCGGACATGACCATCGACGGATTCACCTCGCCGCCGGGCGCAATCGTCACCCGCTACGAACTGGTCACCGAAGCCAGCCGGGACCAACGGCTGCGTCCGATGTTCGAAGGCTGGTACGCGGCGATGGTTCCTGCGCTGAGTCGGCTGTTCCGGGACCTGGGCTCACGCCAACCAGAGCTGGACTCCCGCACGATCATGGCGGTGATGGCCGGGTTGGAAATCGACAACATCTACCGGCCACTGGGGCCCGTCGACAAGCGACGCATCCGCGCCACACTGCGGCACGCGTTTCGCGCACTCATCACCATGCACGGCACCGACTAGTCGAAACGAAGGCGGAAAGACATGGCAGGCAGCGGATTCGGACCAGACATCACCTTTCTCGGCGTCCCACGCTGCGACCTCGACGACCCGTCGACGTACGCCGACGCCGACATCGTCATCCTGGGCGCCCCGCTCGATGGCGGGACCACCTATCGTTCAGGCGCACGGTTCGGCCCGTCGGCGCTACGCCAGGCCTGCTACCTTCCGCAGAACGGATCCCGTCCCAGCCTGGCGCTGCGGGTCGACGGTCTCAAGGACCTGAGGGTGTACGACGCCGGAGACGTGGCCCTCTACAGCGGAAACGTCGAGCAAGCGGTGGAGTTGATCGAAGCCGACGTGTTCAAGATCTCCTCCTCGGGCGCGATTCCGATCGTCCTGGGCGGCGACCATACGATTGCCTGGCCCGACCACACCGGCGTCGCCCGCCAGCACGGCTTCGGCAGGGTGTCGATGATCCACTTCGATGCGCACGCCGATACCGGTGACATTCACATGGGCTCCCTCGTCGGACA
>JBBQGJ010000511.1:0-4851 GCA_038322925.1 Mycobacteriales bacterium | reverse complement strand
GGCGACTACTCCGTCACCGACCTGGCCGAACTGTTCAACGTGTCCCGACCGACCGTGTATCGAACCCTGGGGCGATCTGGCGGCGACGCCACCTCGAAGCGCGGATAAGGTGCCTGCGGACGTCACGTCAGCGATCGGAATGTGTTTTGTTGCAATCATTTTCGCTGCAAGCAGCAACCCGTTGCCATGCGTTCGAACCGCCGGTCCTGGGCAAGTGTCGATCATCGCAGGCATTCTTGCGGCCGTCCTCGTGGCTATATCAGTGGTTTGCTCCTGACCGCCGTCGTCCTGCACATCGCGACCGTCGTTCGATAGTCGCCATCGAACGGAGGGCACAGGGCTCAACCGAGCGCCAAGCTAATCGTTGTTTTTTCGATGGAAACTACGGGTTGGCCGGGAAGGGCCGGCTGCGGCGCGCGCAGGGACAGCGCGGGACCGGTTTTCAGGTCCGTCGGCTCGATGCGATCAAGTGGCCGCGGGCATCATCCCCGGTGATAGGTGCCCAGATCGTGGTGGATGCACTCAATGCTGCGGCCGTCCGTGCCCTCGGCGAAGAGGCCGGGCGGTTCCGCGGTGCGCCGCCGCCGATGCTCCTCGTTCGGCCAATGGGCGCCTCGAAGGAACTCTGAACATGGAGCTGGATCGCGGACAACAGCACCCCGGTGACCGCGGCGTGAACACACGCCTACATCGCGGCCCGGCGCGCCGAAGGCAAGAGCGACCCCGAAATACGGCGCTGCCTCAAGAGCGTTACATCGCCCGTGAGCTGTTCCGCGCATTGACCGCTGCCAGGGGTTGGCAACACATAGAAGCGTCACATCAATCAGAAGTCTCCACGGTTTCAGGGGATACCCAGCCAACCGCGTGGCTGCCTTCGCGGGGAGCGGGCGGTTGGTTGCGGGTCGGCGTGACGCAGATGGCGATGCCGGGGGCGGTTTCGGTCAGCTGAGCAGGGTGCGGCCGAACCAGTCGGTGGTGTCGTGGACGCCGGGCAGGGTGAAGAAGTATCCGCCGCCGGTGGGTGAGATGTAGTCGATGAGGGGTTCGTTGATGAGTCGTTGTTGGGTGGCTTCGAATTGTCGGATGGGGTTTTGCTGGTAGCAATTGAACAGCAGGCCCATATCCAGGTTGCCGTTGCTGTCGATGCCGCGGTCGTAGTTGTAGCCGCGGCGCAGGATTTGTTGTTGATCGGTGGCGGTGATTCTGGGGTTGGCGAGCCGGATGTGGGCGTCCAGGCCGATGACGGTGCCGGTGGGGTCGGCGCCGTAAGCGGGGATATCGGTTTCGGTGGTGCCGTCCAGTGGGGCTCCGGTGTCGCGTCGCCGGCCGATCATCTTTTCCTGTTCGGTCAAGGAGACCCGGTCCCAGAATTCGACGAACATCCGGATGATGCGCAGCACGTGGTAGGTGCCGCCGGCGGTCCAGGCGGGTTCGTCACCGGCGGCCCAGAGCAGGGTGTCGGCGAGCGTGGTGTCGGTGGAAACGGCGGGGTTGGCGATGCCGTCCTTGAATCCGAGCAGGTTGCGGGGGGCGCCGGACGGTGCGGGCGGTGAGATGAAACCGTCGACCCGGTACCGCAGTTGGATGGCTCCGCGGGTGTGTTTGCTGATCAGTCGG
The DNA here is from genome assembly GCA_038322925.1 of Mycobacteriales bacterium. Taxonomy (GTDB): domain Bacteria; phylum Actinomycetota; class Actinomycetes; order Mycobacteriales; family Nakamurellaceae; genus Nakamurella. The sequence continues at coordinate 3,234 of JBBQGJ010000511.1, read as the reverse complement.
AGCGCGCGCAGTGCGGTGTCCTGGTGGCCGGCGCAGATCTGCAGGACCAGGTCGCCGTGGGTCTGGGTGGGGTCCAGGTTGTCATTGGGAAACATCCGCATCGGTGTCAGGTGCAGCGGCCGCCGGCCGGTCAGCCCGAAACGGTCGTCGAACAGCGACGCGCCGACGCCGACGGTGACGGTAAGGCCGTCCGTGGGCGCGTCGGTGCCCAGCACGGCGTTGTCCAGCGGCGGCGCTCCGGGACCGGTGTCGGGCAGGGCGCCGCCAGCCGTCGCGCCTCGGGCGACCGCGGTGAGTGACTGCAGCATCGCGGTCAGGTCCTGCCGGTCGGTGGCGGTGATGTCGTAGACGGCGAAGATCGCGGCCGGCGGCGGCGGGTTGAGCAGCCCAGCCTGGTGCACGCCGTAGAACTGGACGGCGGGCAGCCGTGGATCGGTGACACCCGCGGTGGTGGCGGCCGACGTTGTCCGGGCTTGGGCGTGGGCGCAGGCGGTCAGCGGGGCGGCCGCCGCGGCCGTCGCGCCGGCAACGCCGATGCCCCGAAGGAACGTCCGTCGGTCGACCGTCATGGTCGGGTGCTCCTTGAGTGGGGTGGGTTCGCGGTCGTTGGTCGGGTCAGGGTGTCTTGACTTCCAGGAGGTCTGGGATCGGGGAGAGGCTTTCCAGCAGTGCACCCGTTGCCGCGTTGACCCGTTGCCGAACGGCCAGCGGCGCCTGGGCCACCGGTGTCCGGCCGGCCGCGGTGAGTTGTTCGTCCAGCGTGTAGATCTGGCCGTTCGCGGCGGTGATCAGGTCCGGGGACCGGTCCTGCAGGAGCGGGGTGAGCAGGCCGAGGAGTTCCCGGTCGCCGGTCAGGTCGGCGCGGGCGGTCGCGAAACCGGACCCGGAGCCGTAGTCGTCCTGCCCGGTCAGGGTGAACCGCAGGGTGTCCTCCAGGATTTCGTGGGCCCTGATGGTGACGTCGTTGGCGTCAAAGGTGAACGACGGAAGTTGGCTTTGCAGGGAGTCCACGTCGTCGACCAGCTGCTGACCCTCGGCGGCCAGCTGATCCATCGGCGCGTTCTGCCACAGGTCGTATTCGATGCGGTGGAAGCCGGTGAAAGCGGGGTCCGTTACGCCTTGCGGGAGTCCTTGGTCCAGTCCGTCGACCGCGGCGCCGGCGTCGCCGAAGGCGTTGTACGCCGCGCCGAGCTCGTGGTAGGTGAAGTGCGCGGTGAGCCAGTCCTGTTCCGCGGCGGCGCGGTCACCGGCGGCCAGGTCGGCCCGCAGCGCGGCGACCTGCGTGGTCAGCGCCGCCAGTTGTCCGGCGACGTAGCTGCGGTACTGGGTGAGCACCGGATCCAGGTCGGCCTGGGTGGTTGGGGTGAAGGCGGCGACGGCGGGTTCGATCTGCGACCCGGGCACCGCTGGGTAGCTGGGCGAAGACTGGGTGGGCAGCCCGGAGTACAGGCATTTCCATTGGTAGCTGTCCGCACCGAAGGCGGCCGGGAGGTCGCGAGTGGTGCCCGGTCCGAGGACCTCGATCTCCCCGACCACGGCCTGGCTGGCGCTGACCACGATCTCTACGTCGACCGCGTGCCCGGAGGAATTGGTCACCGCGTACGTGTGGCTGCCCTGGCTCGGCGCCGTCCACCCGGCCGCGCAGCCGGTATCGGTGACCGTCACCGCATCCGCGGCCGCCGTGCCGGGTGCGCTGCCGGTGTGGTCGATCGCTACCCAACCAACCCCGACCGCCGCCGGTAGCACGACCGCCGCCGCGACGACCGCTGCCCGCCGCCTCCGACGGCCAGGCCCCGCCGAACGCCGTCCCGGGCCAAGGTCGGCCGGGCCGGTTTCGCCGCCGTCCTGGTCGGTGCCGCTCGGAGCCGACGAGTCGACCGCCGCCGCTGCTGGGTTCGGTTCCGGTTCGACGGCCACCGCAGCGGCCGGAGCCGTGTCGGTGTCGTTCGGAGCCGACGACTCAACCACCGGCTCGCCGCCCACCGCGGCGGGCGGGACAGGGCGGGGGTGACGCAGGAACAGCGGCAGCACGACGGCCAGGTAGCCGAGGTAGGCGATGACCTGCAGCCAGGTCATCCGGACGTCCAGGTTCGTGATCCCGCGGACCAGTTCGGTCCACCACGTACCGGTGGGCACAGCAGCGCTGATGTCGAAGGCCGAGGTATCGATGCCGGGGATCACGCCCGCGTCCTGCAGATCCCGCAGCCCGTAGGCGAACACCCCGGCGACGATGACGATCAGCGCGGTCCCGGTGACCGTGAAGAACGTCCCGAGGTTGATCTTGAGCACCCTGCGGTACAACGCCACGCACAGCGCGGCGGCGGCCAACACCCCGAGCAGCCCACCCAGCAGCGGAGCGGCGCTGGACCCTGCCGCCTGCGCGTTCGTCCACAGGAACAGTGCCGCCTCCAACCCCTCCCTGGCCACCGCGACGAACGCGGTGATCACCAGGGCGAACCCGCCGCTGAGCAGCGCCACGTGCACCTTGCTCCGCAGTTCCCCCGACAGGCCGCGGGCCGCCCGGCGCATCCAGAAGATCATCGAGGTGACCAAGCCTGCGGCGAGCAGGCTCAACACCCCGCCGAAGACCTCCTGACCCTGCGGGGACATCTGCGCGCTGCTGAACGTGAGCACCGCCCCGAACGACAGGCACACCGCCACCGCCGACCCGACCCCGACCCAGACCGCGGCCACCGACCGCTGCGGAGCCAGCAGCCGCACCGCCCCGACCAGGATGACCACCACCAGGCCCGCTTCCAGACCCTCACGCAGCCCAATGAGGAAGTTCGGGAACCCCACCGACCACGTCACCGCATCAGGATAGGCACACCTAACCCCAGGTCGGAAATCGGCGCGGCTTGGCGATTCGTCTGCCGGGGTGTTGTTTGTCGTACGGTGCGCGGTGTGGCCGCAAAAAGATGCCTGTGAACGCGCGGGGTACATTGCCCGCGGCGCTCGTTGACGCTTACCGAGCAGCTCACGCCTAAGGGGGGCGACCGGAATACGTTCGAAAGGGGCCACCAGGGCCTGTAGCCCGGTAGATGTGCTGCCGCGCGTGGTCTTTGGCCAACAACGGTTCGATAGGCAGGCCTGTAGGACGTGCAAGACGCAGTCTTGGCCACACTGATCCTCGAACGACTCGGCGCTACGACCACGGCCGTCACAATCGCGACAGCCACCCGACGTACTGAGCTTGCTTCGCACTTGCGCTGCCAAGAGCCCCAAAACCGAATA
>JBBQGJ010000510.1:0-4857 GCA_038322925.1 Mycobacteriales bacterium | reverse complement strand
TCCATCAGAACTCCACCGGCCGGTATACGAGCTTGAGCACGCCCAACGACACCACCAGGGTCACCGCGGTGATCAGCAGGGACAGTGCGTAGCCTTCACCGAAATCCAGGTTCTGGAAGCTGATGAAGTAGGTCTGCATGGTCAGTGACGCCCCGGTCGCTGCTGCTCCGTTGAGAATGTAGGGCTGGTCGAACACGTTCAGCGTGACGATGACGGCCTGCACCATCGCGATCGTGATACCAGGCCGCGCCAGCGGCAGCGTGATCCACCGGAAGACCGACCAGGACGAGCAGCCATCGAGCTTCGCGGCCTCGTAGAGGTCACCGGGGATGTTCTGTAGTGATGCCAGTACGAGTAGCACGGACAAGGGGGTGATCTGCCACACCTGCACCAGCTCGATGGCGAGGATCGTGAGCAGGTGGTTCTGGCCTAGGAACACCTGGTAGTGGTCGATCAGGTGCACCGAGGTGAGCAGGCTGTTGAGCAGTCCAGTGTTGCTGTCCCAGATGCTGCTCCACACGATGCCTTCCACGACCCCGGGCAGCGCCCAGGGCAAGATGAGCACCGCGATCAGGATGGACCGTCCGAAGAACTTGTGTTGCAGCGTGATGGCCATCGCGATGGCCAGAATCGTGGACAGCGACACCCCGATGAGCACGTACAGCGCGGTGTTGCCCAGGCTGGAGCGGACCGCTTCGTCGCTGAACAGCCGGCGGAAGTTGTCTAGCCCGCTGAATGTGGTTGGCGGGTTCAACGGCTGGACCCGGAAGAACGACGCAACGATCGTGTACCCCGCGGGCACCAGCGCGAGCCCGACGATGAACAGGGTCAGCGGTGTCACCAGGGCATAGGGCAGGAAGTCGATCCGGCGACGGGGCCGCGGGGTGTTGGTGGAGGGTGGTCCGCCGCCGGCACCCAAGACCGGCTGCGGACCGCCGCCCCGCATCCCGAAGGTCACTCCCGGGGCCGGAGCCGCGGGTTGAGTCGGTTCATGATCCGCTCGACAGCTTGTTCGCCGTGTCCGCGATCGCCTTGATTGCATCGGCCACGCTCATCGACCCGGTGGCCGCGGCGTGCAGGTTGGTGTACACGGCGTTGGAGAACTGCGGGTACCAAGCGGGCGCGCCTTCAGGGAAGACCGGCACGCTCGTCTTGAGCATGTTGCCGAGCTGGGCGCCCTCGACGACCTTTCCCTTGCTCGTCAGCTCACTGAGGCCGGTCACCCGGGACGGGATGAAGAAACCAGGCATGACCTTGTCCGGTCCACTGGCGCCGGCGAAGTCTGCCTGGTTCTGGGCCGACGTGAACCACTCGATGAACTTTGCCGCTGCGGCGGGATATTTCGCCTGGCGAGGAATACCGATGCCGTCCGGGTTGCTCAGGTTCGGACCGACGCCGCTGACACCGGGCGTGGGCAGGTACGTCACCTGGTTGACCACGCTGGAGGACGCCGGCACGTCATAGAGGCTGCCGACGTTTCCGGAATAGTCGGAGAAGGTGCTGGCCACTGTGCCCTTTGCCATCAGGGTCTGCTGGCCCTGGCTGTCACTTACGTTGATGTTCCCTGGCGGCACCAGGCCGGTCTTGAGCGCGTCGGTCATCCACTGCGCCGCCTTGTAGCCGGGCGAGTCCGGGGTGGCGAAATGGGGCTTGCCCTTGCCATCCAGGATCGTTCCTCCGAACGCTCCGGTCGTCTGGTACCAGTAGGTGGACAGGCCCTCGGCGGCCGCGAACGGGATGTTGAGGGGGTGCTGCGCCACGCCCTTTGCCTTGATCTGCTGAAGATCCTTTGTGTAGGCGTCCATCGTGGTGGGCAGGGTGGTGATGCCGGCTTTGGCGAACAGGTCCTTGTTGACCGTGGTGACCATGAACGACGCGTCGTACGGGATGCCGACCACGTGGCCGTTGGAGGTGAACGAGGCCATCTGCGGCATGTCGGTCGCCAACGCCTTGGTGTCGACGTACTTCTCCATCGGATAGAACCAGTCGAGCTTTCCCAGCTGACCGACGCGGGACCAGTCGACGTCCGTTGCGTCGGCGAAGTAGGTCTTGGCCGTGGCGGCCGCCGAGATCTTGGTCTGCAGGCTGTCCCAGTCGACGTTCGTCCACTTCACCGTGATGCCGGTGCTCTTGGTGAAGGCCTCCAGTGCCGCCTTCGGCGGCGGCTCAATGGCCAGGGCGACGGTGATCGTGACGCCCTTCGTCTCCGTCGACGCGGCGCCGCCCCCGCCCCCGCCCCCGCCCCCGGAACATCCTGCGACGATCATGCCAAGGCTGGCAGCGCCGGCAACCAGCACCGCGCCTCTCGTGTGGTTCAGCATCGACTTCATCTGCTCTGGCCTTCCTCGGGTGGCAGGGTGCGCGGACGCGCTGAGGGGCGATGCGCAGATCGCGCACTATCTACCTGCGTGCCCAAGAGTTGCACAGAGTGCACAGTGGGTCAATGATTAACGGTCAGGTTTGGCCCGTTACGTCTACAAGCGTTTCTATTCGCGCAATTTATCGCACATTGTAGGGATAATCGTGCAGTAATACTGATCAGTTGGGCTACACTCGCGGTGTGCAGCGTAAGCAGAGGTTGAATCAGATTGTGTCGGCGATCGTCGAGAGGGGGACTCTGGACGTCGTTACGCTCGCCGAGCGGTTCGCCGTCTCGCAGGCAACGATCCGGCGTGATCTTGAGCTGCTCGAAAAGCAGCGGTTGGTCAGCCGGACCCATGGGGGAGCGACGACTCACGCGGCGTTCACCGACCTACCGCTCAACTACAAGACCGCCCAGGACCTGACCGAGAAACGGCGTATCGCCCAGCACGCCCTGCAGTTCCTCGGGTCCGCACGGGTCATCGGGCTGACCGGCGGGACCACGGTGACGGAGTTCGCCCGGTTGCTACTGGACCAGAATGGACTCACCGTTGTCACCAATGCGCTCAACATCGCTACCGATCTCGTGGCCAACCCAGGGTTACGGGTGTTCGCCGCAGGTGGAGAGGTACGCAGTAGCAGCCAGGAAACCGTCGGGCCCACGGCTGAGAAGTTCCTCTCGGACTACACCGTCGACGTCTCATTCCTGGGAGTCGACGGCGTGGACGCAGTGGCCGGATGCACGAACTACGATCCGGTCGGAGCGCGGGTCAACGCTGTACTTCAACAGCGCGCAAGGTTGAACGTGGTGCTGGCTGACGCCACCAAGATCTCGAGAGTGGCCCTGGCGCGGGTGTGCGCGATGCCAGACGTCGACGTGCTCATCACCGACAGCCGGGCCCCCCAGGCCGCGCTGGATCAGATCCGCCAGCAGGGCTGCCGCGTCGTCTGCGTGTGACCCGTCGGCAGCGAGAACGTGATTCGCACCCCTGCGATGACGCTCATCAATTGATCGAAAGATGCGCATTATCTGTGCATCCTTGTTCGAACTGTGCGCGACATGCATACTGCCTGCATGGTCAAAGTAGCTTTCATCGGAGCCGGCAGCGTCGAGTTCACCCGAAACGTCGTCACCGATTTGTGCAGCTTCAGCGAGCTGCACGAAGATCTGGAGCTGTCGCTGCACGATATCGACGCCGAGCGGCTCGGGTACGCCGATGCGCTGGCCAAGCGAATCAGCAGTCAGAGTGGGGCCGGCGCCACGATCAGCTCCAGCATCGACCGGCTGACGGCCATCGAGGGCGCGGACTATGTGGTGAACGAGATCCAGGTCGGCGGATACCGCGCGACCCGCACGGACTTCGACATCCCCGCGCGGTACGGGGTCCGCCAGACCATCTCAGACACCATCGGCATCGGCGGGATCTTCCGCGGCTTGCGCACGATCCCGGTGTTAACCGAGATCGGTGAAGATCTGGCCAAGGTGGCGCCGGACGCATACCTGCTCAACTACAGCAACCCGATGGCGATGCTGCCCTGGGCGGTCTACGCCGGCAGCCCGTTCGACCGCGTGGTCGGGTTGTGTCATTCGGTGCGCGACACCCACCGTTTCCTGGCCGGGCTCGTCGGCCTGCCCGAGTCCGAGATCGACTTCACCACCGCAGGCTTCAACCACCAGGCCTTCGTGCTGAAGTTCGAGCACGAGGGAGCAGACCTGTATCCGCGACTGCGCGACGTCGTCGAGTCCGATCCGGAACTACAGCGCCGCGTTCGCGTCGAGATCTTCAAGCAGTTTGGCTACTTCCCCACCGAGTCCAGCGAGCACAGCGCAGAGTATGTGCCGTGGTTCATGCGCCACGACGAGCAGATCGACCGGTTCAGGATCCCCGTCGGCGAGTACCTGCGGCGGTCCGAGAGCAACATGGACGAGTACGAGACAACCCTGCAGGCGCTGGAGTCCGACACGTCATTGGAGCTGCAGCCGACATCGGAAATGGCCTCTGAGTTCATCCATGCGCACGAGACCGGACGACCTGCCGAGATGTACGTCAACGTGCGGAACTCCGGATTGATCTCCAACCTTCCTGACGAGTGCTGCGTTGAGGTACCCGCCGTGATCGACGCCGACGGTCTGCACCCCCAGGCGATCGGTTCGCTGCCACCGCAGCTGGCCGCCCTTAACCGGACCTTCCTCAACGTCGTCGAGCTGACCGTCAAGGCGGTGCTGGAGGGGGACCGTAGCCACGTCTACCAGGCGGCTCTGCTCGATCCGAACACTGCCGCCACTCTGACCACCCAGCAGACCAGACAGATGTGTGACGAGCTGCTCGCCGCGCACGGTGACCTCATTCCGGCCGCGCTCCGACTCTGAGCCAGGTCCCGCAGACCACGATGCCGAACGACCAGGAGGCGCGAACCGTGACAAGTCCACTGATGGACATGGTCCAACGACAGAAGCGGGGAGAGCCGGTCGGCCTGACCTCCGTGTGCTCAGCC
>JBBQGJ010000509.1:0-4882 GCA_038322925.1 Mycobacteriales bacterium | reverse complement strand
TTCGTCGCGGCGGCAATGTTCGCGCTGTCCGGCATGGTGATCGGCATTGTGGTCGCCGCGGCGGCGTGGCAGTTCCGCGCCGCCAGGGGCTGGCAGATGCTGGTGACGGTGGTCGGCGGCTCGCTGGTCGGCGCCACCGTCGGCTGGCTGGTCGGTGAGCTGCTGGCCGGCGGCGTCGACCCGGCCACCATCGGCCCCACCGCCACGGATTCGATCGTCACCGCGCCGGCGACCACCGGCACCGCGCTGGTGGTGCTCGCCCAGCCCGCGCTGGCCGCGACGGTGTACACCTTTCTGGCGGCCTGGAACGGCCACCCCACGCTGGATCGTCCGGACCTCTACGAGGTCTCCTGACGCGGCTCCGTTGGCTCGTGTCGAGGCCGGAACGCCGCGAACGGATCCGTCACCCGCAGTTCCCCGATGGTGAACCGGTACTTCGCGGCCGGCCTGCCGCCGCTCGGGCCGGAGGCCGCGGTCGACCCGGTTGGTTCGAGCATCCCGCGCCTGGTCAAGATGCGTTGCAGGTTGGTCGGGTCCACGTCGTGGCCGAGTGCGGTGGCATAGACCCGGCGCAGCTCACCGATGGTGAAGGTGGCCGGAGCCAGCGCGAAACCGATGTTCGTGTAGGAGAGTTTTGCCTGCAGCCGGCGGTGTGCCCGGTCGGCGATCAATCCGTGGTCCAGCGCGGTCGGCGGCAGGTCGTCGACCGGATGCCAGGCGGTGTCCTCGGGCAATTGCGGGTCGGCATCCAGTGGCACCAACCCGAGGAAGCCGGTGGCCACCACCCGTGCATCGGGCATCCGGCCGGGGTCGGAGAACACCCCGATCTGCTCGAGGTGGGTGACCCGGGTCAGGTCCACCTTCTCCGCCAGCTGACGGGCCGCGGAGGCGTCGACGTCCTCGTCGTTGAGCACCAATCCACCGGGCAGCGCCCACCGTCCGGCGTCGGGTTGTCGTGCGCGTTGCCAGAGCAGGACGTGCAGCCGCTGGCGTCCGGTCGGATCGGGACGCACGGTGAAGACGGCCGCCAGCACCTCCACCTGGGTTTCCACAGGATGACCGGGAGGTGACGACCTGATACGATGTGGCATGTTTTCGATTATAAGTCGAAAACCAGCTGACAGTCACCGCGCGACGCCGCCGGCCTTGGAGGACTACATGACCGCACCGACGCTCGAGACCCTGCGCCGGCCCGGGTCCGGGGGCCCCTCGATGACGCCCGAGGAGACCGCGCAGTGGGCGGCGAAGGTCCGTGCGCTGGCCGAGAAGCGCAACGCGGTGATCCTGGCGCACAACTATCAGGTGCCGGAGATCCAGGACGTCGCCCACCATGTCGGCGATTCGCTGGCGCTGTCCCGGATCGCCGCCACCGCCCCACAGTCGACCATCGTGTTCTGTGGCGTGCATTTCATGGCCGAGACCGCGAAGATCCTCTCGCCGGAGAAGACGGTGCTGATCCCGGATGCGCGGGCCGGTTGCTCGCTGGCCGATTCGCTCACCGCCGAGGAATTGCGGACCTGGAAGGCGCAGAATCCCGGGGCCGTTGTGGTCTCATACGTCAACACCACCGCGGAGGTGAAGGCGCTCACCGACATCTGCTGCACGTCGTCGAACGCGGTCGATGTCGTCGCATCGATCCCGGCCGATACCCCTGTGCTGTTCGGCCCTGATCAGTTCCTGGGGGCGCATGTCCGGCGCATCCTGGGCCGGGACAACATCTCCGTGTGGGGCGGCGAGTGCCACGTGCACGCCGGCATCAACGGCGCCCAACTGGCCACCAAGGCCAGGGAGAATCCGGGCGCCGACCTGTACATCCATCCCGAATGTGGTTGCGCCACCAGCGCTTTGTACCTGGCCGGGGCAGGCGCGGTGCCCGCGGACCGGGTGAAGATCCTGTCCACCGGCGAGATGGTGACCGCCGCCAAGAGGGGGTCCTCCCGCACCGTGCTGGTCGCGACCGAGATCGGCATGCTGCACCAGTTGCGGCGGGCCGCTCCCGGGGTGGACTTCCGTGCCGTCAACGAGCGGGCGTCCTGCAGGTACATGAAGATGATCACCCCGGCGAAGCTGCTGACCTCGCTCGAGGAGCTGCGTGACGAGGTCGTCGTCGATCCCGAGATCGCCCGTCGAGCACGGGGTGCGGTTGAACGGATGATCGCGATCGGCACCAGCGGGGGCGGTGGCGAATGATGCATCTGCCGTCCACATTGATCCCGTCCTGGGACGCGACCACCGACGTCGTGGTGGTCGGATCCGGTGTCGCCGGGCTGACCGCCGCACTGGACCTGGCCGTCGCCGGCCTGACCGTCGTGGTGGTGACCAAGGGCGCCGCCGACGATTCGAGCACCCAGTGGGCGCAGGGCGGCGTCGCCGTGGTGCGCGACGAACGCGACCCGGGTGATTCGATCGCGGCCCACATCGCCGACACCCTGGTCGCCGGCGCGGGGTTGGCCGATCCTGCCGCCGTCGAGCTCATCCTCACCGAGGGGCCGGCCGCGGTCTCCCGATTGATCGCCCGCGGTGCGCTGTTCGACACCGGCCCGGACGGACTGCTCCGGACCAGGGAGGGTGGCCATTCGGCGAACCGGGTCATCCATGCCGGCGGTGACGCCACCGGCGCGGAGATCGAACGCGCGTTGCTCGCGGTGCGCCGGTTGCCGGCGGTGCTGTCCGGGCATCAGGTGCTCGACGTCGTGCTGGACGGGTCCGGTCGGGCGCGCGGTGTGTCGGTGCTCGCGCCGGACGGGTCGGTCGGGCTGATCCGCGGCGGAGCGGTGGTGCTCGCGACCGGCGGCGCCGGCCATCTCTTCGCCGCCACCACGAACCCGGGGGTGGCCACCGGCGACGGGCTTGCCATGGCGCTGCGTGCCGGTGCCGCGGTCGCGGACGTGGAGTTCATGCAGTTCCATCCCACGGTGCTGTGGACCGGCCCCGGCGATCTGGGTCACCGGCCGCTGATCACCGAAGCGGTCCGCGGCGAGGGCGCCGTGCTGGTCGACGGCGCCGGCGACCGGATCATGCCGGGCGTGCACCCACTCGCCGACCTCGCGCCCCGAGATGTGGTGTCGCTGGCCATCTCCCGCCGGATGGGACAGGCACCGGGTGGCGTTGCCGACCATGTGTTCCTGGACGCGACCGGGATCGCCAGGGAGCTGTTCGCCCGTCGTTTCCCGACCGTGTCCGCGGCGTGCGCGGCGGCCGGTATCGACCCGTCGTCGCAGCCGATCCCGGTGGCGCCGGCCGCGCACTACCACTGCGGCGGGGTGCTCACCGACATGGACGGACGCACCACTGTCGCCGGGCTGTTCGCGATCGGTGAGGTTGCCCGCACCGGGCTGCACGGCGCGAACCGGCTGGCGTCGAACTCCCTGCTCGAAGGCCTGGTGATGGGTGAGCGGTCCGCGGCGGCGGTGGGTGCAGAGGTGCGTTCGGCGCCCGCGCACCCCGCGGAGCTGATCCTGGCCCCGGTGCCCGGCAGCGACCCGGCCGGCCGGACCGCACTGCAGTCGGCGATGAGCGCCGGCGCCGGTATCGGTCGTGACGGGATCGGCTTGCTCAGTGCCACCGACATCGTCGACGCCGTCCGCGCCGCCCGGGTGCCGTCGGACGCGGTGGACCGGTGGTCGGTGGAGGTCGCAAACCTGGCCCTGGCGGCAGCGGCGTTGCTCGCCGCCGCGGACATCCGGACCGAATCGCGTGGCTGCCATGTCCGCAACGACCACCGCGGGCGCCGCGCGTCGTGGGAGCGGTCGGTGGTCGTGCGGACCGGCGCGGACGGGTTGGACGCCACGGTCAGCGAACTCTGTTCGGCCGCAGCGTGAGCCCCGTGAGCCGCATGAGCCGGATGAGCCGCATGAACACAACACTCGGCAATTCTGAGCTGGTCGACGCGGGACTGGACCCCGAGCAGGTGGCGGCGGTGATCGCCACCGCGCTGGCCGAGGATCTGCGGGACGGACCCGACGTCACCACGACGGCCACCGTCCCTGCCGAGCAGTCCAGCGTTGCCGCGATCACCCCGCGCCAGCCGGGCGTGTTGGCCGGCGGGCCTGTCGCGCTGGCCGTCTTCGAGACGGTGGGCGCCGGGTTCGGCGGGGTGTCCGCCGAGATACTGGTGCCGGACGGCGGGACGCTGGTGCCGGGCGAGACGGCGCTGCTGGTCCGTGGCAGGACGGCGGGATTGCTCACCGCGGAGCGAACCGCGCTGAACCTGCTCACCCACCTGTCGGGCATCGCCACCGCCACCCGGGCCTGGGTGGACGCGGTGGCCGGCACCGGCGCCCTGATCCGCGACACTCGCAAGACGCTGCCGGGACTGCGGGCACTGGAGAAGTACGCGGTCCGCTGCGGCGGCGGGGTGAACCATAGGATGAGCTTGGGCGACGCGGCCTTTATCAAGGACAACCACGTCGAGGCCGCCGGCTCTGTTCGCGCCGCCATTGCGGCGGTACGGTCACACAACCCGTCGGTCGCGCTGGAGGTCGAGGTGGACACGTTGGATCAGTTCGAGGAGGCGCTGGCGGCCGGCGCCGACCTGGTGTTGCTCGACAACTTCAGCACCGCCGACACTCTCGCGGCCGTCGTGCGGGCGCGCCGGGAGCCGCGCCGGGTGCGATTGGAGTCCTCGGGTGGGCTGACCATCGGCCGCGCGTTCGAGGTGGCTGCGACCGGCGTCGACTACCTGGCCGTGGGGTCACTCACTCACTCGGCTCCGGCCCTCGATCTCGGGCTGGACCTCACCGCCACCGCCACCTGACCGCCGGGCGTGGTGCGTGCGGCCGGCGCCGGGGCGCGCCGCGGTCGCCGCTGCGGGTGGCCGCCGTGCAGGACGGTTCGGTCTAGGGCGATGTGCCGTCGAACGTCGAGCGCCACGTCGCCTGGA
>JBBQGJ010000508.1:0-4897 GCA_038322925.1 Mycobacteriales bacterium | reverse complement strand
TTGACCGTGCCGGCCACCGACTCGGAAGGGTCGCCATGATCGGGCGCGGCGGCGGGGACCGTGCAGCGGGGATGGTGACGCCCGCCCTCGGCGGTGGACAGGTCGGTGTGTCTGCGTCGGGATGCCCGCACTGTGGTGAGCGTTTGTTCCCCTGCCCGGTGTGCGGCGCTCTGCCTGTGCAACCGATGTGCCAGGCGTGCCGGTTCGGTGCCCAGTGCCCGACCTGCGGGCGGCACTGGACGTCACCGTAAGCCGCCTTCCGACGCGCCGCAGCCGCAGCCTTCCAAGCCGGTTCTGACACCGATTGCGTTGACGTCTTCGGCCCGGCCACCCGGCCGGGCCGTTCATCTTCGGGAAGGACCCTCCCAGGCCCGGTTTTCATTTCAGACTGGCCGTCGCCAGCGGTGTGGTTGCTGTTGTTGCTCTCACGGGGTGCGGTTCGACGGTGCCTCCGCAGGCCGGAGAGTCACCGCTGCCGGCCACGGCGTCGGGGATCGCGTTCGTTCTCGGTGCCCATGCCAACGAACCGGCACCGGTCATCGATCCGGCGTTCGGCCCGATGGTCGACTCGCTGATCGCCGCCCGGGGCCGGGCGTCGATCGTGGTCAACGACGGGGCACCGTTCACCGCACTGGACACCGGGCTCGGTGGGCCGTGCAGCGAGGACGGTTGCAAGGTGGTCCACGACCGCAGCATCACCCAGCTCCGGCAGGGCTTCACGGCGGCCAAGGCGCGGACTCCGCAGTCCGATCTGCTCGCGGCGATCGCGGTGGCCGGGCGGACCACCGACAGGTCCGGGGTGATCGCTGTTTGCGATTCCGGTTTGTCGACCAGCGGGGCGGTGATGTTCCAGACCCCGGGCATGCTGACCGCAAGCCCGACCGACATCGTCCAATATTTGACCGACACCAACCAGCTGATCGCTCTGAGCGGGCAGACGGTGGTCCTGGCGTGCATGGGTGATACCGCGCCGCCACAGCAACCGTTGACCGACCCGCAGCGCCGAGCGGTGATCACCGCCTGGACGGCGGTGTTGAAGGCATCAGGAGCCGGTCAGGTCCTGGTCCTGGATCGGGCGGTGACCGGCGGCCCGGTCAACCCGGTCCCCGACGTGTCGACGGTTCCGCTGCCGGCGGCTCCCACGATCGAGTTACCCCCACCGCCGACAACCGTGCCACCGGCAACCGTGCCACCGACAACGGCCACCGGGTCCGCAGCACCGCGCCCTCCGGTGGTGATCGCCCCGCGGGAGCTCACCGAGGACAACTTGCCGTTCGTGCCGGATCAGGCGCAGCTGCTGGACCCGGCCGGGGCTCGTCGGCTGCTGGAACCGCTGGCCACCTACCTGATCGACAACAACATGTATGCGCGGTTGACCGGGACCACGTCGTCGGCGGGCACCCCGCAGGGCCGCACAGACACCTCGACCGCCAGGACCGGCACGGTGCGGGACGTGCTGGTTGATCTGGGCGTCCCCCGTGATCACATCAGCACCCGCGGAGTTGGTTGCGACTGGCCCGGATACCTGCCGGACCGGGACGCCAACAACGTGTTGGAGCCCGGGCCGGCCGCGAAGAACCGGAAGGTGATCGTGGACATCACCTCCCAACCCGCGGCGTGACCTCTACCAGGTCCGGTCGCTACCCAATGGGGGCGCCGGGTTCTGGTGCTGCGCGGTAGTAGGTGCCCCCGGTCAGCACCCAGCCGGCGCCGCCCTCGTCGGTTAGCATCACCCGGTGTTCACGCTCGGCGAGGAATCGCAGATCCGCCTGCGACGGGACGTTCACGACCGACGCACCGTCCGGCACGGTCACCGACTCCACGGCCACGGTGTTGCTGTCGGCGTCGGACCGGAACCGACGGGGGCGGCGCGGCGGCAGGTCCTGCAGTTCCAGGGTTGGTGAATATCGTCGGCCGGCGTTCCGGATACCGGCATGCACGATCTGGGTGAGTTCCCGGAAATTGCCGTCCCGGTACTCGCGGCGCAGCAGATCGGTTCGGACCTCACCTGAGATGTGCCCAACGGTGAGACCGCCTCCCCGGCGTGGGGGGTTCGCGCTGGGGTCCTGCGCCACGAAATCTAGGAGCTCCCCGATCTCGTCGGCTCCGCGGTCCCGGAGCGGTGGGATCTCCAGTCGCAGAGCGAATCTGGCCAGCAGGTCGTTGCGGAACCACCGTTGGTTCGCACCGACCTCAACGTCCCGGTTCGTCGCGGCGATGACGTGTTGGTGACCGTTGAACGGGGTGATGTTCGTGGGCCGGATCAGCCGGTCGTCCAGGAAGGTCAACAACGCGCGCTGCACGTCCAGGTCCAGATCGCCGATTTCGTCCAGGAACACCACACCGTGGGCTGCTCGGGCCAATTCACCGGGGACGGCCTGATCGATGCCCGTCCAATTGCCAGGTGCGCTGCCCATCATGATGTGCTCGAAACTGGAAGCGGTCAGCGCGCCGCAGTTGATCCTGACGAAACGTCCGCGGACACCGTGGGCGGGCTGAACGGATCGGAGGAAGTCGCCGATCACCTGGGCGACCAAAGTCTTCCCGGTGCCACTTTCCCCGGTGATCAGCAAAGCGGGCGGGTTGCTGGACCATTTGGTGCGCCATTCCTGGTCACCGACCGCTTCCCCGGACAGCAACTGCCGCCCTCGGGTGGTGGTGTGGGCGTTGAGCACCAAAGTGAGATTGGGTGTCTGGTTGGCCTTGGCGACGATCTCCCATCCCTGCGGGCCCTGCTTCCCCAGCCGCAGGTCTTGCGTGTCGTACGGATCCCAGGGCGGTCTGGCGGCCAGCGGATGCCGGTTCAGTCGACCCACTGCGGCTCTCAGATCTGCGATGAACCCGCCCATCCGCTGGGACACCAGCGACCTTGTCCTCGCCCGGGAGTAATCACCGGACCCGATGCGATACACCGAGCCGACGGTGATGCTGCCTTCCGGGGCGGGTGAGGATCGGGTGAGGATGTGCTCGATGATCTTGTCGATGGCCCCTCGGACGTCCTGCTCGGTCCGGACCTCCAGCACCTGGTCGATGGTGCCGGGCCCGAACAGGACATCGGTGATGTCGTCGCTGGTCATTTGCTCGAACAGCACGCTGATCGGAACGTCGGTGTCCGCGGACCGGCGCAGGACCCCGCGCAGGGTCCTGGCGGCGGCGTCGTCGAGTTCTCGGTGGTCGACGAGCAGGTAGTCCGGTGGTTCCGGGCCGGCCAGTGCGGCGCCCATCTCGGCGATCGTTCCCTGCCGGGTGGAGATCCCGGATTCCCGGCAGCGTTGTCGGATGGTGCCGGTGAGGGTTTCACCGGCGGTCAGGAACAGGTCCGGGGCCATCAGAGGGCACCGACCAGAGCCCGTTTGAGGACGGCGCCGCCGCGGTCCGACCGCAGGACACCTGACACCCGTTCACCTTTCAGCGCCTGTCCCCGCGGGGGTGCGCCGCCGCCGGCGGCGTGGACGGCGCGGTCGAACGCGATGACCGTTTGATCAATCAGGTCCTGCCAGTCCTGCGGGTGGGCGCGGAACCGGCCTGGAAGGGACCGGGTGATGTGGGGGTAGCTGTGGGTGGCGCGCAGCCAATTGACATACGGCTCGACGGTGCCGGGTTTGACCCCCAGGTCGGCGGCGACGGTCCGCATCAGCGCGGCCTTGCTGCCGGTGATCAGGTCGGGGTGGGTGGCCAACGCCTTGACGATGTCATCGTTGCCGTCTTTCCAGGTGAAGAACCGGAACGGGACGGTGCCGCTGGGCAACGCCACCAGAAGGTCCCGGTCGCGGGAGACCTGCCCGCTGTCCACCGCCAGCATCGACATGTCCGTTGGGACAGCGTCGTAGGCCGCGGCCAGGTCGACGGCCGCGACGACCGCGGGTACACGATCGGCGAGTTGCCCGGCGTACTGCCGCAACCGCTGGTATCTGGCCTGGACCCGGGGTCCGATCACCGGGTGCAGCGTCCTGAGCGGATCGGGTGGGATGACCGCGGACTGCACCTGCCCGTTCGAGATCCACAGCCGAATAGCGGCCAGGGGCGCGGCGGATCGGGCGATGAACTCGCCGTCGGTCTTTTCCTGCGGGTCCGGCAGGTCATCTTCGTCCCACCTGTGTTCGGGGTGATCCGGGTACTCCGATTCCGGTGGGGCGTCGTCGTCCTCCAGTGGCCGGCCGGGGTGGTCGTCCTCGGCCCAGTTACGGCCGTGTTCGGCCAGGTACCGGGCCAGCACCGTCGCGACGTTGTCTCGAGCCGCCGCTCGGCCCGTCGCGGTGCGTGGTACCCGTGCGGTGCCGGTGCCGGTCCCGGTTCGGGGGGTGCGGCCAATCATGCGACGGGGGCACCGGTGATCAGGCGGCGAAGGTGAGCATCGCTCGACTGGGGAAGCTCGGTACCCGCGTGGTCCCGCAGGCTGCCGACGATCACACCGCGCAGGTCCCCGCGAGTGGAGGCCACGTTCAAGGCGGACCGACCGGTCAGGACCGCACCCGCGAACGCGGCCTGGTCAACCGGGACGGTCGATGTTCCCGCGGCCAGCCGGTAGGCGTCCAGCAATCGACGCAGGAGGACCTCCGCGTACACCGGTGCAACCTTGTCCCCGAGCAGGTCACCGAACCGGCGCACCACCGGCGCCAAGGCACCGGCGGTGTCACTCTCACCGCACATGGCGTTGAACACGTTCAGCAGGCTCACCATGATCACCGGCCAGGGGCCATCGACCCGCCGGGAACCCGGTGCGCGGCAGAGCCGGGTGAACACGGCCGTTTCGGCTGTCTCCGCCGACGGTTGGTAGGGGAACCGGCCCCGGCCGAAGACGCCGCTGAGTTCGGTGATGGTGCCGGTCAGGGTGCTGTTCGTGCCGCGTTGATGAATGGATTTCATCGCCAGTTGCGTCGACTTCTCGCCGATGAGC
>JBBQGJ010000507.1:0-4901 GCA_038322925.1 Mycobacteriales bacterium | reverse complement strand
GGGCGGTTTCCTTAGTGCCCCGTTTCTGGCGCTTATTTGGTGGTCAGCCGAGGAGCACCCCGATAATCGCTCCGGCCACCAACGCCGGGCCGGCGGGGAATTCTCGGCCCCGTTCTTTGTGCCGTGCCCAGACGATTCGGCCCACGAGCAGTAGGAGGACCTGGGCGGCGAGAACGCCGATGTACAGGCTCGCCCACGAGTTGCCGCCCAGCCATACTCCCAGTCCTGCACAGAGTTTGATGTCACCGAGCGCGTAGGACCGCGGGTCCAGCAGTCCGGCACCCAGTAGCAGACCGCCATAGAGGACGCCGCCAAGAATTCCCCGGAGCAACCCCTGGGGCGCGCCCGTGATCTCGAATGCGGCCATCGCCACCACCCCGGCGGTGAGGATCGAGTACGTCATCGGATCCGGCAGTCGCAGCTCGATGGCGTCGACCATGGCCGCGGTGATCGCGACGAGCAGCATCGCGGCGTAGGCCACGGCCAGGGATAGAGGGTGAAGCCCAGCGACAGCGACGGCTGTCCCGATCAGAGCTGCGGCGCAGCCCAACCACATGCCGCTGGTAGCGCGAGGAAGGACGCGGTACCACGGCAGCTGCGGGGTTGGTCCACCGTCGACCGACGGGGCATCCGGGCGGGGGTCAGCGATCCCAGACATCAGTTGCCTACCGCTCGCAGGCCGGTCGGAAAGATCCGGTTGATGACCTGAAATGTCTCCGTCGGCAACTCTTCCGGGACATCTTTCTCGTTGGCCCACACCACTTCCCATGCATGTTTGTTCGCCGTCGCCATATCTCCCGCCTGCGCCGCGATCACCAACAGATCAAGCAGGGGCACATCGGAGTACGGGTCGGTGTCATGGGCCAAGTTCGCGGCCCACCGCGCCCGGTCAAGATCCCCGGCGGTCAGCGCGACCTGCACGGCACGGTGCGCGGCATCCACCACCCACCCTGGGGCCTTGAGATCTTCCCGCCTGTCCTCGTTGGCCAGCCAGCCCCAGCCCGTTCCGGACGCCTCCGGAAGGATGGCACCGCGGACCATGTTCAAAGCTGCAACGTAGTCATCGATTGCGGTGAGAACACCCGCAGCCGCCTTCGCGTCACCACGTTCACGCAGACGTTGGAACAGCTCGACGTCCAACAGCCGCCCATCGAGGCGGTAGTACTTGTCGGTCCCCAACGGGACGAACGGCGCCCCTGTCTCCGGGTGTGTGCCCATCCATTTCCGCACCTTGCTGGCCGTTTCGTTGCGGGTCGAGGTGGCGATCGCGCGTGCCTGGCCCGGTTTTCCGTCAAGCGGCCATAGGTCGGCCGCGAACTTTTCGAGATTCACACCCTTGCGGTGCAGCGCCAGGTACACACCGACCTCGGTGAACCACTTGTGCCTCTTCGGGGTTTCACCGGGAGCGATGATCTGCGCCGGGCCCAGAATCGCCACCCTGGGCCGGATGACCACGACGCTGTTCCACTCGGAAACGTCATCGTCCAGTGCCGGATCGGCGGCCAGGACCTGCTTGAGTTTGTTCAGATCCGAGGGGTCCACCGACCTCTCGGGTGCCTTGGCCGAGGTGGTGTTGTCGGCGGAGTCGCCGGCGAGCCGTGGTGACTGCTGGACGGCCTCCCAGATCTCCACCGGCTCATCCATCAGTACTGGCGGGATGAGTGCGCCGGAGTCGTCCATGTGCGCCGCCCACGGCTCGTCCAGTGCCGATGGTGGGATCGCCTTGTCGTCCTGTTCGGCGTTGACGAACAGGTCCAGGAGGTCGCCCAGATCTGTATCGGTTAGCGCCGCCGCCGCGCAGTGGTCGGCGCCGAGGATGACCGGCAGGGTCAGGGTTCCATCGCTGGTCAGGTTGGCGCGGGCGACCGGTGCTGCCGCGGCTGACCCACCTCGCATCACCACCGCTGTCGCGACCCGGCCGGCGCTGCTCAGAGCCGACAACTGCTGGTGCAGATCGTCGAGGTCTCCCGCTCCGAACCCGGTCGCGTCGATCAGCAGGACTTGCGGTGTCCACGAGTCACCCGCAACGTCCTGCGATCGGGCCTTCACGACACCGGTGTCCAGGCCGGAGAGGGCGGCGGTGACCTCGCGAACGCGTGCCATCAACCCCTGTGAGAGGCCATGAAGTGATCCGGAATACGTGAGCCGGTCGGGGTTGAGTTGCACGAGGTTCTGCCCCCATCCCACCAGGGTGACGTTGACGCCGTCGGACCAGGATTGGTGCGCCAGCTCTGTAGCCATGTGCGTCATCAGGTGACGGCAGGCCTCGTCGTCCCCTTGAAGCCCCATCGATCCGAGTCGTTCAAGGTCGACGAGGACGGTTTCAGCGCCGAGGGTTCCAACGCTGGTGAGGGTGGGCAGGGGTGCCATCTGGTCGGCTGCACCCGCGGCGGTGATCGGCAGGTTCGCCGCCGCCGAGAGCCACCAGTTGTCGCCGTCCATGACGAACGGTGCCGGTGCAGGTTGGGCGGCCGCGAGTTTCAGCCGCAGCCCGCGCGAGCTGAGGAAAGCGGCTGTGATGTCGGGCGCCGTTCCTGGGTGAGTTGCCACGACGGTTCCCAAACTGCGGAGTGCAAGGTCAAGCCAGGGCACGTCAACCTCGGCGGCGCGTTCCCGGAGTCTTTTCTCGGTCCGGACTTCGGCTGGGCTCAGAGAGATGGTTGATGACTGCCGACCTGGCCGGCGGCCACGGCTGCTCCGGTGACGAGCCGCGAGCAGCCCCGCCCATAGAGCGGCCGCGGTCAGCGCGCTGATGCCTATCAGCGCTCCAACGTTGACCTCATCTTCGGTGGTGGTTCCCGCAATCGAACTGCCGGCCCGCGAGACCTCCGGTGACGCAGCCGACGACGACTGTGTGGCTGGAACTGCTGGGACCACTGCTGCTGGGATTTCGGCTGTCGGCGTTTCAGCGATCGAGGAAACGGTTGCACTTGCGGGCGGAGATGCGTTGCCCGGCGCGGGGGCTGGCGGTTCGGCGGGAGCTGGTGCGGCGGCAGGAGCTGGAACGCTTGGAGCGGAAGGGGCTGCCTTGGCAGCACCGCCGGAGGTGGTGGATCCGGTTGGGCTGGAGGCGGGCGTGGGGATGATGATCGTAGAGCCGGCGAGGATGTCGTCCGGGTTCGACAAGTGGTTCACCGCAGCCAACGACGGATACTCCGCCGCATCACCCAGCTCACGCTGAGCTATCCCACTCAATGTGTCCCCCGGCACCACCGGCACTTCCCGATCCCCGGTAGCGGTGGGAGCAGGGAGTTTCCCGGGGATGATGATCGTAGAGCCGGCGAGGATGTCGTCCGGGTTCGACAAGTGGTTCACCGCAGCCAACGACGGATACTCCGCCGCATCACCCAGCTCACGCTGAGCTATCCCACTCAATGTGTCCCCCGGCACCACTGACACTTCCCGATCCCCGGTAGTACCGGGAAGGGCTGGCGGTACTGCGGTCCGGGCGTCCGCTGGCAGCTGCAGGATCCACCCCGAGTGGGGAAAGTTGTTTGCGGTGAGACTGCCCCCATCCGGCTGTGGCTTGCCGACATTCAGCGCGAGGATCTCGCCGGTCCGATCACCAGAACCCAGCGTCTTCTCAGCAATGGACCAGGTCGACTCCCCGGGTTCCACTGTGTAGGTCGGCACCGGTCGCCCTGTCAGGACGGTCACCCCGGCCGGTGTCGTCATCTCCGGGTTGACGGCGGCCGCAGAAGTCATCGCTCGGTCGACGGTTGCGACCGTGCTGATCGAGGCGACTGACAGAGGTGGAAGAGTTTGTGCCGCAACCATATTCGAGCTAACCGAACCGGTGATGACCATGAACAGCAGCACTGATGCCGTTCGCTGGGCCCATCCCATCCCCTTGATCCGTCGTGGATGGCTCCGGCCGGCCATCACCGCGGGGATTTCCAGCACCAGCGCCGCGATCATAATGACCCAGGCGGCGGCACCGATGAGGACAAGGGCACCGATGAACAGGCGGCCCGTGTCCTGGCCCATCAGGGCGTCCCAGACCTCACCGAGCGATGGCAGTTGGTCGGGGACCAGGTCCTTGCCGACGGTCCACAGGATCGCGGGGGCTCCCACAATCAGAAGTAGAAGCCCGATCATGCCGACGATCACGTTTATCAGGCGTCTCATGGTCATCCTTCTGCGTCCAGGCTGCGGACAAGATCGGCTTGTCCGGTACCTCGCGCTGTCAGCTGATCAACGTTCAGCAGGCCGAGGAAGGTGGTGTTGGTTATGACGGTGACGCTGACGTTCAGTTGGGTGCCGTCGAGGCGGGCGGAGCCCTGCAGATGCCCGTCGGTGTTCGCGGCGGCCAGATACCGTTCCGCGGCGGCGGTGACCGCCGACGGATCGGTGTCCCCACCAGGTGTGGCGGCCTGCAGGCCGGCCCGTGCGGCCTCGGTCGCGACACGTTCGGCGCGCACTCCCGCCTGGACCTGAGCGCCGCCATCTACGGCCAGGCCGACAAAAAGCATGATCCCTATGACCATGACGACGAAGTAGCTGGTCACCGCGGTGCCCCGGTCCGGGCGTTCCAGCAGTGTCTTCCATCTGGTGATCACGATGTGGCCCGTTCCCTGAAGACGTCAATCGGAGAGAGGCCGACTTCCGTGATAGTCATCGAGCCGGGGAACCCTGGGATGGCGTACTTCGCCAACGGCAAGGTGCATCGGACTGTCGCCCGGACCGAGGCGCCGGGTGTGCGGTCGGCGAATTCAGAGGTGTCGACATCGACCTGTACATCGGTGCATTCCAAGCCCCTATCGGCAAGCGCGGCGGTGGCCGCTGCTTGGCCGGCCTGTTGGGCGGTGTCAGGGCTGCGTTGCAAAGATGCGGCACGGGCGGCGGATGCGGCGGCTGCGTCGACCACCCCATTGCCTCTGACGATGTTTCCGCCGGCCACC
>JBBQGJ010000506.1:0-4912 GCA_038322925.1 Mycobacteriales bacterium | reverse complement strand
GGCAACCAGAACAGGAGTCGCGAAGGATGATGTCCCTCGCGTACCCTCCGATCAGCCACGACAACGATGGCGGGTTGGCCGAGAGGCGAGGCAGCGGCCTGCAAAGCCGTCGACACCGGTTCGAATCCGGTACCCGCCTCTGGAGTCCGCGTCTGGAGTCCGCGTCGACGGCCGACATGGGTGCGTCACGCTCGCCGGGTCAGCGTGGCTGGCCGCGCTGGTCGGCGAGCTGATCGACCAGCCGCGCCAGGGCCGGCAACGCCGCCCGGATGGCGGTGCGGTCCGCCGCGGACAGCTCGCCGAGCGCGTCGCCGATCCGCTGCTGGTGCGCGCGGTCCCAGTCGGCGAGCTGACGGCTCCCTGCATCGGTGAGGGTGACCACGGCGACCCGCCGGTCGGCAGGGTCCGGTTCCCGGTGGACGAAACCCGCCTCGACGAGCTGCTGGACCAGGGTGCTGACGGTGTTGCCGGCCAGCCGCAGCCTGGCCGCGAGTTCCCCGACCCTGCTGGGTTGATCCTGCAGCGCCATCAGCAGTTCGATCTGCGCCATCGGCAGGGTTTCCCACGGATAGTCGGCGCGGATGCTGGTCCGCAACGTCCGCCGCAGCCGGGTGACGACCTCGGTCAGCACCCGGGTGGTCGCCGGGTCGACCCCACCCCCGTCGCTGTCCGGCATACCGGCCAGCCTAACCGGGGTTTCATCTGCTACCGAGTAGCTCTGTAGCAGAGGTAATGTGATGCTGGGGATCGAGGAACGGTGGTGAGCCGATGGTGCTGTCCTATATCCCGAGTCCCGCGCAGGGCGTCTGGTACCTGGGGCCGTTGCCGATCCGCGCCTACGCCCTCTGCATCATCGCCGGAATCCTGGTCGCGGTGTTCTGGACCAGGCGCCGCTGGCAGGCCGCCGGCCACAACCCCGACGACATCGTGGATGTCGCACTGTGGGCAGTGCCGTTCGGCATCGTCGGCGGCCGCCTCTACCACGTGATCACCGACCCGGAGTTGTACTTCGCGGCCGGTGAGCAGCCCATCCGGGCGTTGTACATCTGGGACGGCGGCCTGGGCATCTGGGGAGCGGTGGCGCTGGGCGCCGTCGGGGCCTGGATCGGCTGCCGCCGCCGCAGGATCCGGTTGCTCGACTTCGCCGACGCCGTGGCACCCGGACTGGCGGCCGCGCAGGCGATCGGGCGCTGGGGCAACTACTTCAACCAGGAGCTGTACGGCGCGCCCACCACCCTGCCGTGGGCGTTGTGGATCGACCCGGCGAACCGGCCGCCGGACACCCAGGACATCGCGCTGTACCACCCGACGTTCCTCTACGAATCGCTGTGGGACATCGGGGTGGCCGTGCTGCTGGTGTGGGCCGGCAAACGCTTCGCACTCCGCGACGGCCGGC
Organism: Mycobacteriales bacterium; assembly: GCA_038322925.1. Taxonomy (GTDB): domain Bacteria; phylum Actinomycetota; class Actinomycetes; order Mycobacteriales; family Nakamurellaceae; genus Nakamurella. The sequence goes on along the minus strand of JBBQGJ010000506.1, from coordinate 3,516 downwards.
TGTTCGCGTTGTACGTGGCCTCCTACACCGTCGGCCGGGCCTGGGTGGAGGCGCTGCGCGTCGACCATGCCAACCATTTCCTCGGCCTCCGGCTGAACGACTGGACATCACTGGTCGTCTTCGTCGGCGCGGTGGTCTACATGATCGCCCGGCGCCCACGCACACCCCGCGACAGTGAACCTGTCGCCGCCACCGAAGCCGCCGATCTCGGAACACCGGCGCCCGATCACCGCGGCCCGGACGACCCGTCGCTCCGATGAACGGCACCGCTCCTCCCGGACCGGTCGACGAGCGGCCGTTGGGCGGCGGATCCGCGCACTGGTTCCTGCGCGAACCGGCCCGCCCACGATGGGTGGCGTCGTTGCCGCGGGCGCCCTGGCTGGTCGTCGGCACGGTCTGCATCGGGGCGTTCATCGGCCAACTCGACGCCAGCATCGTCTCCATCGCGCTGCCCGCCATCGGCCGCGACCTGGGCGGCAGCACCGGGCAGGTCGAGTGGGTCGCCCTGTCCTACCTGCTGACCCTGGTCGCGCTGGTCGCCCCGATCGGCCGGCTGGCCGACTCGGTGGGCCGGAAACTGCTGTACACCTACGGGTTCGCCGTCTTTGCCGCGGCATCACTGGGCTGCGCGCTGGCCGCGAACCTGATCGTCCTTGACCTGTTCCGGGTGCTGCAGGCAGTCGGCGCGGCGATGCTGCAAGCCAACAGCGTCGCCCTGATCGCGGTCGCCGTCCCGCGCGCCCGGCTGGGCCGGGCGGTCGGGGTGCAGGGCGCCGCGCAGGCCATCGGCCTGGCGTTGGGTCCCGCGGTGGGTGGGCTACTGCTGGACGTGGGCAGCTGGCGGCTGCTGTTCTTCGTGAACCTGCCCGCCTCCGTGCTGGGGCTGGCCACCGCGTGGATCTTCCTGCCCCGCAGCCGTTCCCTGGCGCCCCGCCGCGGCATGGACTGGGTCGGGCTCGCGCTGTTCGTACCCGCCGTCACCGCGGTCATGCTCGGCCTGTCCCTGGCCGCGCAGAACCCGGCGCGGTGGGTGCCGGCCGGGTTGGCCGGGTTGGCCGTAGGGTTGAGCGCCGCGTTCGTCGCGCACGCCCGCCGTCACCCCAATCCCGCCCTGGACATCACCCTGTTCCGCAGCCACCGGTTCAACGCCGGGCTGGCCAGCGGGTTGCTGTCCTACACCGCCATGTTCGGCCTGCTGTTCACCGCGCCAGGGTTCTTGGAAACCACCTACGGCCTGCCCCAGGGACAAGCGGGGCTCGCGCTGACCTGCCTGCCCGCGGCCCTGGGCTTGACCGCGCCGCTGGCCGGCGGCCTGGCCGACCGGTTCGGCGCCCGGCGGGTGACCACGGCCGGGATGCTGCTGGCCACCGGCGGGCTGCTGGCGATCACCGCCGAGCCGCCATTGCGGGTGCTGCTCGGCGCGTTCGCCCTGGTCGGTGTCGGCATGGCGCTGTTCACCCCGGCCAACAACGCCGCCATCATGAGCTCCGCGCCACGGACCAAGTCGGGCGCCGCCGCCGGCATCTTGAACATGACCCGCGGGATGGGCACCGCCCTCGGCGTCGCCGCCGGGACACTGGTGTTCACCGCCGCCGCCAACACCGCAGGCGCCACCGCGACCACCGCCACCGACGCCGCCCACGGCGCCGCCGTCACCGCCGCCGTGCTGGCCGGTCTGACCCTTGCCGCCGCCGTCATCACCGTCCTCCCCGACCGACAACCACCCGACAAGGCAACCCTCGTCACCTTCCACGGGACAGGAGCACCGTGAACATCCTGGGCGTCATCCTGCTGGTCCTGGGTCTCACCCTGATCGCCGTGGGCGCCCTGATCGCCGCCGCCGGCGCCACCGGTCGCCCATCGGGCGGCCGGAGAGACGAGCACTGAAGGAAGCCGATCGCATACCGTCCGCAGCCGAGAATGACCTCTCGCCGCCGTGACGTCCTGCCGGCGTCCTCTCTCACATCCCTGGCCAAGCAGCACGATGGGACCGGTATTCGCCGGCGCGACCGGCATTGAAAGGCCGTCAGCGATCCGTTGACGATGGTCCTGGTCACTCGGGGCGGACGGATTCGCCGCCCCATTCCGCGGGAGCGATGTCGGCGAGGGTTTGCGAGAACGTCCATTGGTGGCCCGCCGGGTCCTCTACGCTGCACTGCCGTTCGCCGTACTCGAATTCGGTCGGTTCCATCAGGATCCGTGCGCCGTGAGCCCGGACCCGCTCGCAGTGGGCGCGCGCGTCATCCACCCGCACCATCACCGAGTGGGTCACCTCGCCGGGACGGGGAGGTCGGCGATCACCCCGCACGTCACCGACGATCACCGCGCCGTCCCCGAAACGGAGCTGGGCCCGGTGGTTCTCGCCGATCCGCACTCGTTCGGCGAAGCCGAACGCCGCCGAGAGCCAGGCAACCGCCTCGCGGACGTCGGGGTAGATCAGGACCGGGATGACCGTGGGCGCCGGGATGGAGCGATTGGGTTTCATACTCCCGATTCAACCCCGTGACAGGGACGCCACTGCCCGAGCGCCGGGTCGTGACCGCGGACGGCGGCGCACCGGGAGGCGCCGCAATGTCTGACATATCACCAGTAGTGCTTTCGGCCGTACCGACCACTTCCCCCGGCGGTAGGCTTTTTCTGTTCATCTCCCGAGTAATTCACGGTGGGAGGGATTCACGTGCAATCGATCTCGCTCCGAGAAGTCGACGGCGTCCACGTCACCACATTGATGGACAACTCCTCCGACGTCCTGCTCCCCGACGAGGGCGGCCTGGTCCGCCGCTGGGGATTGAACGGAACCGCAGGGCCGCTGCCCATCATCCCGGACGGTATGGCTGTCGACGGGCTCAGCGTCGACTTTCTGCGCGCTGAACACGGATTCTCCGCGCTGGTGGAACCCACCGTCGACGGACGGACCAGGCGGGTGCTGTTCGACGCCGGCATCACCCCGGACGGGCTGATCGGCAACCTGGACCGGCTCGGCATCTCCCCCGACACGTTCGAGGCTGTCGTGTTCAGTCACGGCCACTTCGACCACGTCATGGGCATCGACGGGGTTGCCCGCAGGCTGGGTCGCACCAACATGCCGGTCCTGGTTCACCCGGACTTCTGGACCAAACGCCGCCTCGTCGGGCCCGATGCCGCGTTCGAACTGCCTACCCCGAGCCGGCAGGCGATGGAGGGCGTGGGGTTCGTGATCATCGAGGACCGGCAGCCCTCGTTCCTGCTCGACGGCCAGCTGCTGATCACCGGCGAGGTCGACCGGACCACCGACTTCGAGGTGGGAATGCCGCCCGCGCACCAGAAATGGCAGGAGGGCGGTTGGCACCCCGATCAGGCCGTGCACGACGACCAGGCTGTTGTCCTGCACGTCAAGGACAAGGGACTGGTGGTGCTCACCGGGTGCGGCCACTCCGGCATCGTCAACATCGTCCGGCACGCCAAACGGATCACCGGCATCGAGAAGGTGTACGCAGTGCTCGGCGGGTTCCACCTCCGCGACGGCGACATCATCCC
>JBBQGJ010000505.1:0-4913 GCA_038322925.1 Mycobacteriales bacterium | reverse complement strand
GACCACCCCGATCTCGTCGATGCGGTCCAGCCGTTCCTGTTCGCTCAGCGCGGCGAACTCGGTGCCCAGCATCGCGAGTCCGGGAATTCCCAGCTGCTTGGCGATGGCGGCGCCCGTCGTGACGTCGTCGCCGGTGACCATCCGCACCCTGATGTGCGCGTTCTGCGCGTTCTTCACCGCCGCCTTGGATTCATCCCGCGGCGGGTCGACCATCGCCACCAGGGATGTCAGTTCCAGACCGGCGATGTGGCCGAGCAGGTCACCTTCCGGGTCGAAGGAAGCCGGATCGACGGTGTCGGGGTCGAGGTCGCGGAAGGCAGCCGCCATCACCCGGTGCCCCTCACCCTCCATCCGCAGCATGGCGTCCTCGGCCCGCTTGCGCAGGTCGGCGTCCCACGACACGCTCGCGCCGGCGGCGAGAGCGGTCGCCGCGCGGCCCATCACGGCCGGGGCCGCACCCTTCACGAAGCAGCGCACCACCGCCCGGCCGTTCGCGTCGGTGGCCGAGTTGAAGGTGGCCATCAGCTTGTAGGTGGGGTCGAACGGCAGGGTGGCCAGCCGCGGGAACTTCTCCCGGGTCACCTCGGTGTCCAGTCCCGCCTTTGCACCCAGCACGAGCAGCGCTCCCTCGGTCGGGTCGCCGACGACCTTGCCGGTCACCAGCTTGGCGTCGCTGGCGATCAGGTACGGCAGGATCGCCGCTTCGATGGACGCGGAGGATCCGGCCGCATGGAGCACCTTGCCCTCCAGGCCGTAGCCGATACCGGAGATCGTGTAGCGGTCGACCGCGTCGAGCACCTCGACGACCGTCATCTGGTTCATCGTCAGCGTGCCGGTCTTGTCGGAGTTGATCGCGGATGTCGACCCGAGTGTCTCCACCGAGACGAGTTCCTTGACAATGGCGTTCTCACCCGCGAGTTCCTTCGCCCCGGCCGACAGGATCACCTGCAGCACGGTCGGCAGCGCCGTCGGGATCGCCGCGATGGCCAGCGCGATCGCCGTGATGAACAGGGTGTCCGCGGACTGACCCCGGGCCAGGCCGAGCGCGAACATCACGATCATGGTTCCGAGGGCGGCCGCGCCGATCCACAGCGTCAGCGTGTTCAGCTGCCTGGTCAGCGGCGTCCGCTCCTTCGCGGTGGACGCCAGCATGCCGGCGATCTTCCCGACCTGGGCATCGCCGCCGACCGCGGTCACCAGCATCACCCCGCTGCCGTGCGTCACCGGGGTGTTCATGAACGCCATGTTCACCTGGTCGCCGGGACCGACCTCGGCGTCGGCCAGTGCGGTCGTCTCCTTCGACGACGGGGTGCTCTCCCCGGTCAGGGCTGACTCGTCGATGTCCAGTGAGCTCGCCTGGACGACCCTGCCGTCCGCGGCCACATCGTCGCCGGCGGCCAGCAGCACGAGGTCGCCGATGACGACCTGCTCCGCCGGGATCGAGGCCTCCACCCCGTCGCGGCGCACCCGCGCGGTCCGCTTCGTCAGCGACTTTAGCGCGTTCATAGCGCTCTCGGCCTTGCCCTCCTGACGCAGCCCCACCATGGCGTTGACCACGGTGAGCAAGGCCAGCACCGCACCGGTGCTCCACTCGCCGATCGCCAATGACACCACGGCGGCGATCAGCAGGATGATCTGCATGTAGCTGCGGTACTGCTCCAGGAAACGCCGCCACCCCGGCACCGCCTTCTCGGCGGGTAGCGCGTTGGGACCGTTCTTCTGCAGCCGGTCAGCGGCCGTCGCCGCGGACAGCCCGCCGACCGGGTCCGCGCCGAGCCGCTGGGCGACGTCGTCGGCCGAGAGGGCGTACCACCGCGCGGCCGCACCCCCGGACGTCGAAACCTGACCTGTCGTTGCCATCGCTTCTCCTCTCTCGCAGTCGCTCTCGATGGGGAAGGTAGCCGACGTGGACCGTTGATACCGCGCATCATGATCCGCTTGGTCGGCGATCCGGGCCCGGCCACGATCGGGTGATGGGTCTCATCGGCACAGCGGCGCCCCGCGTGCGTCAGAAACCGCGAACACGTTCAGGGGTGTGGCCGATTGTCTGCGGCGGCCACCAGGCGCTGTCCGACGACACGCGCAGTGTGCTGCAACTCGGAGCACCGCACGATCCGGTAGGACGCCGGGATCGTCGCGAGTTGCTCGGCGTACCACCACGGGTTGCTGGTGCTGCCGACCAGGCGGGTGGTGCCGGCGTCAAGGCCCTCGATGCGACCGAGAGGGCGAGGCAGCCACCGCCCGACGCGCTCGACCGGCGCGTCGATGACGACCTCGACGTCATACTCCCAGCCGACGGACAGATGCTCCTCGAGCACCGCGACGGGGTCGAGATCCGCTGGCGGACTGAAGGTTTCCTCGAGGACCAGCACGGTCCGCACCCGGTCGATCCGGTACGCGCGAAGGGCGTCCTCGGCGTGCGATCGGCACAGCAGGTACCACCGCCCATGGCGGACGACGACCGCCCACGGGTCGACCTCGGTGAGCCATTCCGACCCGGCCTCGGAGCGGTAGCCGATCTGGACCACCCGGTGGTTCGAACATGCCTGCACCAGGCTGGTGGTGGTGTCGGGGTCCGGCCGCGCAGCGGCGCGATCGGGGGCCGGTGCCGTGGTCTTCCGGACCGCCTGGACCTGTGCGGCGACCGCTTCCGGGAGCGTCCGCACGATCTTGCCGAGCGCGGAGCCGACGGGGTCGGTGGGGTCACTCACGTCGTGATGACCGTCGAGCACCGCCATCACCAGGGCAAGGGCCTCGGTCGCGTCGAACATCAACGGCGGCGGCCGGACGCCGCGCCCCAGCCGGTAGCCGCCGTATGGCCCACGAACGGACTCGACCGGGATGCCGGCTTCGCGGAGGATCCCGACGTACCGCCGCGCGGCCCGCTCCGAGACGCCGAGCTCGTGGGCGAGCCGCCCCGCGGTGATGCCCGGGCTGTCCTGGACCAGTTCGAGGGTCAGCAGGGCCCGACCGGTCGGGCTCGCGTCGAGTTTCACGGGTTTCCAGCATCCCTCGCGAATCCGGAAGGGAAACGTCCGGAACCGAAATTAGCATCCTGGCCATGACCAACGACACCGATCTGGATACAACGATCACCGAACCGTCGATGACGGCCGGCGAGGTCGAGATGATGCTCTTCGCCCTCGACCGGTCGCGCGCGCAGTTCGCCTGGAAAGTCGGCGGGCTGGACAGCGAAGCGCTCCATCGGGCGCACCCGACATCGGCGATGACCCTCGCCGGGATCATCAAGCACCTGGCCTTTGTCGACGATTGGACGGCGGTGCGATTGGCCGCACATGAGATGCCGGCACCCTGGCGATCGGTCGATTGGGACGCCGACCCCGAGTACCCGTGGCATTCGGCGGCCGACGACTCGCCCGAGGAGCTCTACCGGCTCTGGCGTGAGGCGGCCGCGCGGTGTCGTGCCGCGGTCGCCGAGGTCATCGCCGACGGGGGGCTCGACCGGCCGGTGAAGTTCTTCTTCGACCCGGGCTGGGTGCCCAATGCTCGGCGGGTGCTGGTCGACCTGCACGACGAGTACGCCCGCCACGTCGGACATGTCGACCTGTTCCGCGAGGCCGTCGACGGTCTGGTGGGAGAGGACCCGCCCCAAGAGGGATGACAGCAAGGGCGTGAGGTCATGCGGATCGACGTCGAGCAATGCGCTGACCTCCTGACGGAGGTCACCGAGACGGCGAAGAGTGGCGGGTCTTGCCCATCCACTGACAAGGTCGACCGCTGCGGCGTGATCGGCCGTAGCGTCGACGTTCGTGCAGAACCGCGACGACATCCTGAGATTGTCCATTCACGATCTGGCCGGCGTTGGTGTCGGAACCACGATCAGCGAGGCTCTCGCGGGCTCGACCGCTCAGACGGTTCTCGCGGACAAACTCGGGTATCACCGGTACTGGGTGGCCGAACACCATGGGACGCCCTCGGTGGCGTCATCGGCACCGATCGTGGTGCTGACGCATCTTGCGGCCAACACCCGCACCACTCAGACAGGTTCGCTGCTGGGTCGAGGACGACCACGGCCGTTGTCGTCGATCGGCGACGGGCGCGGCCGTCGAGATTCTTGTCCACTGACCCCAACCGGTCCCACGGCTGAGCCCGCTCGTGTCCTGTCGCGGCATGGGTGACGCGTCAGGAATTGATGCTGATCAGGGTGCGTTCACGGGCGCCGGCGTCGACGCGTTCGTGCGCCTGGGCGGTGCGCTCCAGCCGCAGTGGTGTGCCGATAGCGATGGACAGTGCGCCGGCGGCCGCCGCGCGGGTGAGGTCGGCGGCAGCTTGCTGTTTGGCCACCGCCGGGAAGTCGTCGCTTCCCAGCAGTCTGATCGCGATGTTGTCGAAAAGCATTGGCCAGAAAGGGAAGTCGGGACGGTCGGTGCTGGTGGCATAGGCGGCGATGACGGTGCCGACGCGGGCCACCGCGGCGTCCAGGTCGACGTTGTCCGAGAACGAGACCTCCACGACCCGATCGACGCCGTCGGGCGCATGGGCGCGGATCTGCTCAGCGGGATCGGGGTCGTCCAGGGCGATCACCGGGTAGGGCACCGCACGCGGTGGGAGCTGACCACCTCGTCGGACGGTGCCGATGACGCTGGCACCGCCCCACTGGGCCAGTTGGGCGGCCAGCGCGCCGACGCCACCCCGGATCCCGTGCACCAGGACCGTGGCACCGGTGACCGGCCCGTCCCCGAACACCGCCCGGTGCGCGGTGATCCCGGGGATGCCCAGGCAGGCACCGACCTCGTCCGGCACGTTGTCGGGCAGGTCCGCGGCCAGTTCCGTTGGTACGACGGTGAAGTCGGCGGCGGTACCGAAGGCACGATAGGACTGCGCCCCGTACAACCACCCCCGCCGGTCGACCCGGTTCGGGTCGACACCACGGCCGACGGCGTCGATCACGC
>JBBQGJ010000504.1:0-4922 GCA_038322925.1 Mycobacteriales bacterium | reverse complement strand
TGGAGACGGCGCGGACATGACTTGGGGTTCGGGGTCGGCATCTCGTACGGCTATGCAACGCTCGGACAGGTCGGCTTCGAGGGGCGGTTCCACTACGCCGCCATCGGGAGTGTGGTGAACCTGGCGGCGCGGCTGTGCGGCGAGGCGAGGGACGGACAGATCCTCGCCAGCCGGCGCATCGGGCTGGCTGTCGAGGAGGACGCGGAGGTGGCCACCGTGGGCGACCTCTCGTTGAAGGGGTTCCGCGATCCGGTCCCCGCCTTTGAGGTAGTCAGGATGCATCCGACCGATCTGCCGGCGCAAAAGGCAACGTGAGCCTGGGCCTGCGGGATGCGCCAATGGCCTCAGCCCGGCGGTCTTCCGTCGCATGTGCAGACAGGGGATGAGATCCAACGGGCGCGCACGTATCGTGCGGTCGGTCACTGACCGGATGAGGCAGACGACCAGAAGCGTCAGATAGCCTTCGAAGCACTTCAGATCTCAGTTGTCGCGACGGGCGAGCAGGCCACGGTGAGCGGGAGCATCTGGCCGCTCAAGCGCCGAACGGATGCATGCTGTCACCATTCATTGCACTCGTTCCATGCGTGAGATCGCAGCATGGCTGCGGACTCCGGATGCGGCAGCATACCGTGGTGTGCACCAAGAGACGATGCGGCAAATGGGCGCGCGAAGCCGTGAGCGCCGGTCCCACCGGCGGCTTAGGACGAGAACAGTGCAGTCGGGACAGGCACGGGACGGCTGACCGCGCGCCGCGTCAGGGGCGAAGCTGCGCGAACACGCCGGTCAGGCCAGCACCGTCTGTCGCGGATACCCTACGGGGTTGCGCAACTCGTACCCGTTCCGGTGAACGCCGCGAACGTAGCCGGGGCATCCGCAAACGCATCAACGACCGCGTTGGTGTTATCGGTAGTTTGTTAGCAGCGGAGGTAGAGGTTGAGCGGGTGTCCGTGGCCGACGGAATCGAGGAGCGCTCGCAGTTCCGGAGGCGGGGGCGCATCGGACCAGGCGCGCCAGCAGCCCCAGAGGAAGGTCCAGGGGTCGAGCCAACTGCGAACCTGGCGGAGGGCCATCGGCCAGGAGACCGGGCGTCGTGAATCGGTCGGCGCCTCGGCTATTTTCCCCCCGCCCCGGTGCCGCAGCGGCATCGGACTCGGGTGGGGTGGCGTTGATCGCCGTGTCTGGCGGGGGGTCTTGAGCGGGTGGCGGGCTGTTCGCAGTGAACCAGGACCGCCAACAGAACGAGAAGGCACAGCAGACCAGAGACCAGTGGCGACGGATGGCGGGGTCGGAACGGACCATGAAGTCGGCCCAGCCCAGTTCCTGCTTGAGTTGTTTGTAGCCCTGTTCGACCCAGTTCCGCAGGCCGTACAGCCTGACGACCTCGGCCAGGTCGGCCGGGGCGAATGGTGCATCGTCGGCGTGCGCCGAATCGGGGGCTGGCAGGTTGGTTGCCAGATCCCAGGTGGTCAGCGGCGGCAGCGTCGCGGGGTCGGTCGTGGCAACCACCACCCGCACCGGCCGATCTGGCCCATACGGGCCAAAGCGCACGTCGGCCGCCCACCAGGTCTCCTCGTGACCGTCGCGGAACCGACGCACCACCAGGGTCCAGTCGCCGGGGTCGTCTGGGCTGCCCCACCGCAGTTCCTGCGCAGCCTCCCGCGGGGTGTGGCTCGCCTCGGCCGGTGCCCACACGCCCGACGACGGCTTCCGCGCCAGCACGTATGGCAGGCTGGCGTCTCCAAGGGTGCCCTCGAACGTGGCGTTCTCGCCATAGAAGCAATCGGCCACCACGGCCCGGAACGAAACGCCTGCTTCGAGTGCGGCATCGACCAACGCGACCGCAAGCTGCGGCTTGGTGCGGAACGTCGGGTCGGCCTTGCCCTGCGTCAGTCGCGCGGCCGGTGTGTACGGCCTGACGTGCAGCGGATAGTACACCCGCTCGTCGGCCCAGAGGCTGGTGACCGCGACGATTCCTCCATCGATCTTGCCGACCGAGCCCAGGTATTGCCGGGCTACATGTGCCGTCTTGGTCCCGGCCTTCCGATCACCGCTGTCGTCGATCACGAGTACCCCCTGCTCGTGCGGCGCGGTGGCGGGATCGGTCAGGGCCAGTTCCAGCCGCCGACGGGTCACCGCCTCGGCATCCCAGGTCGATTCCGAGACGAAGAACTGGAGCCGCTGCGCCGACGACGCCTGCGCCCCAACGACCGGCTCCGTCCCCACTATCCCCGTGAGCGTCTTGTGACGATCACGCGGCAACAGCAGCCCCTGAAGGTACTCTCGAAAGCCTCGTCGCTGGGCCAGCGTGCCGAACAGGTCGTCGAACGACTCTGCGTACGCTTCAAGCGGTCCTGGTGCTGGTGGACACGGCACGCGCTTCGTCATCGCGTCACCTCCTTCCACGACGCCTGCACACTCTGTGCCCGCGTCAACAAACTACCGCTAGACCTTGACCGTTGTGCCAGCAGCAAGTAGAGACAATAGGTGCGGGGCGTCCGGGAGCCCAGAGCGTACAGCCAGCGCCCCGTACACACGGCCATTGTGACACGTCTGATCCATCTCACAACGTCGAAGTGGCACACGGCCACGCTACGATCTGTGCACAGCATCTAGGCAGCAGACGGCACAGGGTTCGAGGCGTAAGTGGAGGAAAAGCGGTGGCGATTCCACGTGAGAAGCAGGATGGTCGGTCGCCATTCGTGCGCTCCGGGCGCAAGGGCATCATCGTCCAGCACCCCGCCGCCGAAGCCGTGCCAGACCGCCTGGGAACACGCGCCGAGCAGGCCGCTGCCGCCTTCGGCGTGATGGAGAGCCGCCTGCGCGATGAAGCCCGCCTTGAGGGCGTGAAACTCGCCGCCCGCGAGATGGCGCACCTGCTGAACAACGACCTTGCCGTCGCGGTCGGGCTGGTCGATCTCTTGCAGGAGCACCACGATCTCCCGCCACATCTGCAGAGCCTCCTTGACGATGCGGCCGGGAGCCTGCACGCAGCGGCCCGCCACATCGAGCAATTGCAGGGCGTGGTGCGGGTTGTCGTCAAAGACACGCCGGCTGGAGCAAGCCTCGACTTGGAGCGCTCGCGCCACTAGATCGTCAGCGGCGGCTGTCGGTCCGCACGACCTACAGCGAGCGCCCGCGCGCTGCCACCGCCCAGGTCTCAAGCACCTCGCCGCCGCGCTGCACGTACAGCCGGTCGTAGAGGTTGACCGCCGGGCAGATGTGGTTCGGGATCAACTGCACGCGGTCCCCGACACGCAGGTCATCAGCGTGGCCGCTGTCCCGCCGCTCCAGCACGCCATGTTCCTCGCTGGCCCGCGCAAAGGCCCAACCCGGCTGCCCCTTGACCCCGCCATAGACATCCTGCGCGAGGGGCACGGTGCCGCCGATCATGCCACGGTCTGCCGCAACAGCCTTGGTGCCCGCATCCACGACGGCACGGTCCGGAGCCGGCCGCGCAATGACCGTCGCCTGCACGGTGGCGGCGCAGTCGTCGATGGACGCCACGCCGAGACGGACCTGATTGTAGTCCTGGAACACGTAGGTGCCCGGCCGCACCTCGGTCACGCCCGGCACCTCAGCAATGTGGCGGGCCGACGGCGTGGACCCCACCGACACCACCGGTATCTCGTGTCCATCGTCGCGGAGCGCCTGCGCCAGTTCGACCATCACCCGACCGGCCTGCTGGCTGACCTCACGGAGCGTGGCGGGGGTCGCTCCGTAGACGTGCCCCTCGTGAGTCATGATGCCGCGCAGCGCCAGGCCCGGCGAGCTGGCAATATGGCGGGCAAGGGCCAGCGTTGGTGCGCCGGGCAGGGTGCCACAACGCCGGCCGCCGGTATCCACCTCAACCAGGATGCCCAGTTGCATGCCACGCTCGGCAGCAGCCGCGCCTAGTTGGCTGGCAGCGTCCGCACTGTCCAGGGCCACCGTCACCGTCAGGCGCTCGGCCAGATCGAACAGGCGGCCTAGCTTCGGGACGCCGACAATCGGGAACGCCAGCAGCACGTCAGTGAGTGGCAACGGGTCGCCACCGGCAATCGCGGCATCAAGCAGCGCCTCGACTTCGCCGATCTTCGCCAGCGTCAGCCCGACCGCGCCGGCCCGTAGCTGCATCCGCGCGACCTCGACGGTCTTGTGCGTCTTGGCGTGAGGCCGCAACGCCACGCCAAACTGGCGCGCATGGTCGGCCATCTGTCTGATGTTTCGTTCCAGCACATCCAGGTCGATGACGAACGTCGGCGTGTCAAGATCGGCGACGCGCATGGCCCCACCCAACAGCCAGGACAGCAGCGGCCAGAAGGATAGCGGGTTCTGATCGACTACGAGCCGGCCGCCGTCCCGACCACCCGCATCTTGCCATCCATGATGTCGATGGTCCGGACCCGCATCGCGCGGTCCGCGAACAGGCTGTCTACCTGGGACTGGAGGGTATCAGTCAGCGCCAGACGCGCGGCATCAGGCAATTTCACGCCGCCGACCGTTGCGTCGCTCACGTTGACCATCGGACGGCCGGCCGCGTTTGGTGCGACCGTGCCAGCAGCCGCAAATGGCGCTTGCAGAAGGCCCGCCCGCGCCGCGCCGCCAACGTGTACCTGCCGGTCGCGAAACGCCACCGTGACCGACTGAATCGTGGCGTCACCGAGGGGCGTCGCGCCTAGCGACCGCCCGATGAGCATCGTGCTCAACTGCGACTGCACATCGCCCTCCGACACTTCGACCACCACGTCACCCGATGCTGAGGCCGAGGCCAGCGTCGGGACGGGTGTGGCGGTCACGGGCCCGGCTGCAGGGCGGTCCGTTGACTGCTGCGCTTGCAGGCCGTCCATCCAAAAGCGGGCGGCCAGCCCCACGCTGACGCCCACCGCCAGCACGACGACTAGCATCAAGGCTCCGACTACCCGACTCATAGCATGGTGCTCACG
>JBBQGJ010000503.1:0-4930 GCA_038322925.1 Mycobacteriales bacterium | reverse complement strand
GGCGGGCCAGCACCGGATCGCAGGTCGCGATGTTGACTTCGGTGTCGTTGAACAGTGAATGTTCGTTGAGGTTGGCCGAGCCCACGGTGAGCCAACGGTCATCGACGATCGCGACCTTGGCGTGCACATAGAGCGACGCTGAGCCGCTGTCGCCGTGGCTGTGGATGGTCACGGCGAGACGACGGCCCGCTCCGTGGTCGGCCTCGACGAGGCAGCCGAGCTGCCCGCGGGTGGTGTCGGCACCGTTGTCTGGCTTGGCGGGGCAGCAGCAACAGGATCCGGAACTGCTCGCTCGGTGGATCGCGCAACTTGGTGGCGACGTCGTGCCAACTGAGGCTTCCACGCGGTTCGTGCGCGCTGCCGTCCCATCGATCTCCCGCCAGCGAGGTCAGGTCGATACCGCCGACGAAGGCGACCGTGTCGCGGCCAGTGCTACCCGTGTGCCAAGGGTGTGGGTGTGGGCGTGGGTAGTACTCATGAGGTGCTCCTGATCGTGCGGGCGGCCCAGAGTGGTCCGCTGTCATGGGTAGGAGCAGCGCGCGACCGTGTCTCCCACACTTCTTTCAGACGCAATGCTCTTCGAGCGCCATCCCCCCGCTACGGCGCACCCACCAACACCGGGCTCATGTAATAACGCCGAACGACACCCCGGTCCGCTGGTGGATCTCACCTGATAGATCAGCGGAACGGTGATCAACACGGCGGCCAGGCCCAGCACCAGCAGCGTGACCAGCACCCTCACCGACGACTCAACACCGCGTGGTCGTCATCCCGAGAGACGGTCAACAGGCGGCCCCGCCGGGCAGAAGCCGACCGCCTCGCGGTCTGCTGTCCCGCCGCCACGTGTGACGCGTCGGGAGGTAGCAGCGGGCTGGTGAGGTCGGTGCTGCCGAGATCGTTTGGTGGCCAACAGGACCCATGCTGGGCGGGCATCGGCGGCGGCCGCCGTAGTTCCCGCTCCGGGGCCGCTTGGCGAGGCTCCGGAGCCGGGGTTGGTGCCGAACACGGTGGGGTCCGAACTGGGTGGCGGCAGGATGTTGTCGGCCTGGCGCAGGGTGTGCATGCGCAGCCAGGCGGGCGCGGGAATCGCCAATGGTGCACTGCCCAGTAGGGCAACCGGGTTGACCATCCGGCGGCGCTGCTGGTCGCACACCGGACATCCCTCGATGAGGTGGGCGGCGCGTTTGCGCATCAACACGGTGAACTGCCCGTCCGACCGCTCGATCAGTCCGCCAGGAGCAGTCGTCGAGACCGACGTCCTTGCCCGCGAGACTGACGGGCCGCCGCGGGCGGCAACGATGCTCGCCGAACTACTCCGGTCCTGGTCGACTTCCGGCATAGGTGTCAGCCCATGCGATCGGGATGCACTGGGGCGGTCGGGTTCGCCGGAGACGGAGGGGCTTGGACGCCGCGCTGCGGTGTTGCTTGCTGCGGGCCGGGGCCCACCGACGTGGGGGACGCCGCCCCCGGCGGTGCCTGGCAGTGACCACCGGAGCTCCACACCCCGCCGGACGAATAGCAGCAGTTGATGGCCCAGTCCAACTGGTCTTCTGGGTCGCCGTAGGACGGGTGGTGCTTCATGCAGCTGTCGTAGACACCGATGTCCCACTCATCGCTCGTACCGCTGCCGTTGTTGGGTTGGGCATCAGCGAGGGCGGCGGAACCGACCGCGATGGAGAACGAGACGAGAACGGACGCAGCAACGCGGGCAGCCCACCGATTGCTGTCGTGGTAACTGGTCATGATGCTCCCCAAGGTTTGATCGCCGGGCCCCCAATGGGCGCGCCTTCATAGGTAGGAGCGACCAACTCCAGCGATTCCCACACTTTTCTGCTGACGAGTACTTGCCCACCAGGGTGTAGCTGCCAGACGCGGCCACGTACTCCATCGCCCTCACGCCAGAGCACCCGTGAGACAGGAAATGATGACTCCCTATTCTCTCTAATCCGAGAGTGATCAGATCTTGTCCCTGACCGCGGTCCGGCGGACGGGCCCACGGCACGGCCAAACCCTCCCGGGGTCGATACCGGGTGACGCATCCAGGAATCGGGTCACCCCTCCTCGACACCTCAGAGCGCAAGTCCTTGTGGGCCGGCGATCATCGGGCTGGCAGATCACCCAAGGGGAAGGGTGGTGACGGGGGCCGGGATCGTGCGGCGGGGAACCGCGGTCGGTACGAAGGTGGGCGCTGCGGAGTTTTGCGGCGGCACGGCGGTGGGGATGACCCGAACCTGAGGGGTTTGGATCGGAATAGAAGGGTGCGGCACCGCGGTCGGAACGAAAGTTGGAGCTGGCGTGCGGATTTGGGTGGGATCGAAGGTCGTAGCAGTCGTGGGGGCTTGGGTGGAATCGGTCGTGGAAAACGGTGGCGTTGGCAGAGAAGAGGATTGGACGGTTTGACTGCTTACGGGGTGATGGCTGGGCGGGGGAGCCGACACCGGAGTCATGGGGGCGGCGGTCGCGGTGAGGGAGGGTGGCGCGACTACCGCGACCGTGGTGCCGGCGCCCGGCGCGAGTGGGGTGGTGGCGAGGGTTGGTTGGGCCGACGTCGCGCTCACGGGTCCGGAGTTGAGGGGCGCGGGCGCGGTTCGGCTTGAATCGGCCGGTATGACGGACACATCGTGGTGGTGTATCCAGGCAAGCGTCAACCCCAGCGCAGTCAGTGGGACACCGATCAACAACGCCATCAGCAGCATCAGCCAGCGGCCCAGATGGACACCGTCGTCGTCGAATTCGACGGGATGTTCCCCGGGGGCCGCGGCGGCATCCCCCCGCGCCGCGGCGTACTCGGCTGGCTGCGTCATTGCGTGCGTGGTCGCGCTGTCGGCTGCAGTGTCGGCAGCGCTGACAGGGGTGTCGATCAGCGGGGTGCTGGCGCAGGTCAACTCAACTTTGTGCAGGGTGCGCTGACGAAGCCAGGCCGGTGTGGGAACGAACACCGGCACCCCACCCAGCAGCGCCGCTGGGTTGACCTGGCGGCGCCGGTCCTGTTCGCAGGTGGGGCAGGACTCGATGTGGCGGGCGATGCGTTTGCGCATCAGAATGGTGAAGGTTCCATCCCACCCCCCCAGGACGGCGCGCAATCCGGGGCAACTGTCGGCGCTGGCGCGGGCGCGGCGGGCGACCAGCAGGGCGCCCAAGGACCGTTCGATGGTGTCGCGTAGCCGTAACACCATGGTGTTGGCGTTGGTGTGACTGACCCCGAGGGCCTCGGCGAGTTCGGGTCCCTGAAGGCCGTGACGGTAGGACAGATCCAGCACGGCGCGGGCACGGTCTGACAGCCCACCGGCCGCCTCGGCGATCAGATCGGCCAGCTCGGAGCGCGCGGCCAGGATGTCGGGCCCCGCGTCCACGGACATCATGTCGGGTATCTCATCGGAGAGTTCCTCGCGGCGGCGATCCCGGATCCGGCGCATCGCTTCGTTGCGAGCGATCGCGTAGAGCCACGGGCGCAGCTTGTCGGGTTCGCGCAGCCCGGCCAGTTGGGTTGCCGCGGTGCAGAAGGTGTCCTGCACGCAGTCCGCGGCGTCGTCGCGATTGCGCAGCATGCCGATGCAGAAGTCGTGCAGCCGGTCGGCGTAACGGTCGTAGATCCCGGCGAACGCACCCCGGTCACCGGTGGCGGCCGCCCGAGCCAGCTCCGCGTCGGTGACGGTCGGGCGGCCCGCGGTGTCCCAGTCCGGTACTGCGGTCATCGCGATCCGATCGTCGGTACCGGGGTAGATCGGCAATGGTTGCTCTGAACAAGTGAACGCGCTCGGCGGGGCACACGCAAGACCCCGACCCACGCCCGGTCTGGGCCTGTCCTGTGCCCAACGACCCGCCAACCGCACGGACCGGACCGCCGCTCGGCTACGGCTTTGGCGACAGCCCGAGTCCGGTGGCCAGACCCGGAAACACGTCGGCATTGGGTCCCCCTACTGCAACCTTCGTGCTCCCCCCGGTCACTTCGGGCGCAGTGGGAGTGGGGATGTCTGGTATCGCAACTTGCTTGCTGCCGCCGGTTACTTCGGGCTTGATGGGCGTGGGAAGCTTCGCGGGTATCTGAACTTGCGGGCTGTTCCCGGTCACTTGGGGCTTGGTGGGAGTGGGCAGACCCTGCGCGGGGGCCGGTGCAGACGCTGGCGGCGCGGTCGCGGGCGCCGCCGGCGGCGGTGGTGGCGGTGGTGGCGCGGTGGGATTGCCATGGTCGCCTCCAATGAAGATCGGGTAGCCGCCGCCTGCGAGCACCGTCGTTGCTGGTGCGCCAGCCGGTGGAAAGGCAACATCGGTGGTGCCCGGCGCGCGAGCACCCGGGGAGATACTCCCGGGCAGGGTGACAACCTCGGGTGGGGAGAGGATCTCGGTGGTGACCTGCGCGCTAGCGGGGGGGACGATGACCTCGATGGTGCCCGGCGTCGCGGCGGTGACCGCGGGCCGGGGCTGGGAGGAGTCGGTGTGGCCGAACACGGCCAAGCCCAGAGCGGCACCCGCGCCGATGGTGCACAGTGCGGCCGCGGCCAGCGCGATACGTTTACCGGTGGACATCGGCGCCGTCGGGTTCACCGGGGGCATGGCGGGGCGGTGGGGGCGATCCTCTTGGGCCGACCAGGCCAGGCCACCGATCGGGCCCGCCGGGGAGGCCGGATTCGGATGGAAGGCCGGGTTGGGGTTGTAGGTGACGCTCATGGCGGGCTCCTTAGGTGGTTGCGGCCTCGGGTGGGGCTGCTTCACAGGTAAGAGCAGTGAGCCGCCTCCGTTCGCACACTTTTGTGAGAAGTTTCCTTTCCGGACCGTCCACCGACGGGGTGACATGGCAGCGGACCGCCCGTGGGCCGGGACTGCCCCTTCTCCGGGGTGGAGCACGAACAAGGCCCCGGGATGAGAAAAAGTGTGCGAATCGGCTGGTTTGGATGCTCCTACCAATGAACGACGCTCGACCCGAGCGGCG
>JBBQGJ010000502.1:0-4935 GCA_038322925.1 Mycobacteriales bacterium | reverse complement strand
TAACTCGGCGTTCAGTACCTGTTCCAGCCGGCCGGGCGCGGGTTCCGCGGGGAGCTTTTCCGCCCGGTGGGGTGCGGTACAGGGGACGCGGTCGTCACCGACCTTCGATCCGCAGGTGCCCAACAGGTCGGGTGGTCGCGGCGACGCGGAAGCAACCCTGAGGGTGCCGCTGAAGGACGTCGGCGGGTCGCCGGCGGTGGCCGCCGCCTGGCACCCGAACCAGCGCTGGCCGAGATTCCACGCCGCCACGGTCGGCACCATCACCTTCACGTAGACCTGCGGCGGCACGCGCCAGCGGGCTGCGTGGTCGAACTCGCCGAGATACCGCCGGGCGCCGTCATGGCAAACACGCTGAGCGTGATCGAAGTCCCTGGTGCCCTTCCAGTGCGGCCCCGCCTCGGTGATCGGATACGGCCCGTCGGCGAGAGTGCTGACCGAGAACACTTCCGCCGAATGCGGCGCCGAACACCGCACTGGTTTCAGCTGATCGACGGGGCTGGCCAGTGCCATGTCACTGAGCCGTGTTTCCAAGCAGGAACCCGCGGTCGGCGCCGGCGGGAGTGCCGCGGCAATTGCCGTTCCGCTGACATCCGGACCGGCCACGCCGCGGGCGACGGCCAACGCGCCGACTACCGCGACAAGCAGCGCCACGCCGAGGAAAACGCGCCCGGTGCTGGCAGGGCCTCCCTGCGCAACTGACATTTTGACGATTCTGCCCTCGAGGGCAGCGATGACCACCGTTTATCGGGCTGGGGCTTTGACCGTCACCTCGCCTGCCAATGAAATCGTCGCCGGCCATGCCGACGAACGAACAAGTTCGATCGGCACCATGAAGGCGAATGATCGAGCAGGAACGGCACGATGAACCGCCTCCGACCGTTCGACCGGTCCCCGCTGGTTGTCCGGTGCCACTACTGACAGTGACAAGGCGGCCCGTCACTAGCGGCCGCCGCCGTCGAAGCTTGGCGTGCAAGTAACTGGCCGGCACTGACTTTCGTCCGCACGGCCGGGTCGCTGACGAGCTCCGTGCGCTGACCGGTCGATGCCGTCATCGACGACCAAGATCCCTGGTTGCCCGCGGTCGAGCAGACCGACTCGCATGGACCCCTTTCTCACCCTTGACAGGTGTCGGGGACGCTGACGAGATCACCCGACCTACGTCTGCCGGTCAACGGCGTGGTTCCCGCGCCCCGATCCTCGCCGCGGTCGATCAGGCCCGGGCGGATCTGGTCGACCACGAAGGACTTGACCCCGCCCGGTCGTTGCGACCCTCCGGCCTGGGAAGCCTGATGCTGCCACGGCCTGTCATGTACTGCCGGCAGAGATGCGTGAGGTCGGCCGCGCCGGGGTGCCCCAGATGTGGGCATGGCAGTCATCAGTTGGGTCGACATCCAAGATCGGGCCACCGAGCTGCCCATCGCATCGGAAATGGCGCAGGGCCGTCATCGAGTTTCACGACCGGTGGGAAGCGCGTCGCGGCCGCACGTCGACATTGGCGGTCATCAATGGGAGGTCTGCGCCTCGGTGAGCGCTCCTACAAGCCTATCGCTGTTGTCGTCGCCGGGCGCGAGGTCGTCATGGTTCGAAGCGCCGCACTGGCCTGGGGGACTTGCCCGGTGGCGCCCTGCGTGTCGGCGAGCATCCCGAAGTCGGAGTGCGCCGAATGTCGAACCCGACAGCTCCACCTGGTTGCCATCACCGGATTGGTCAGGTCAGGGCCACCGGCCGCGGAGCGCCTGGGTTACCTGGTCGGCGAGCCGGGTGAGGTTGGCTCGTTCGGTGGGGTCGAAGCCTTGCTCGTTCGTGGTGGTTACGAGCCTGTTCAGCTGTTCGGTGATCGCTCTGTGTTGATCTGGAACCGTTGTGACCCAGGCGATTTCACGGAGCAGCCAGTACAGACTGGTGAGGACGGCGGGATGGGCGGCGCCGAAGCGGCGGGGTTGCGCGATGGCCAGGTCCAGCAGGTCGGCGAAGCTGGGGCGGTGCAGAACCACTCTGATCGTGTGGTCTTCGTCGCCGAGCACCAAGGGCCCGAGATTACGACCGGCCAATTCGCTGAGCAGCGCCGAGGTGTGTCCGAGCGCGTGGACGGCCGTGGTGGGGTCATTGATGCCGGGAGACAGGGCTTTGGTGGTGACGTCGGTGAGTTGCCGCAAACCGAAACCTACATCCTGGGCCGCGTTGCGTTCAGGCCCGGTATGGATGGCCGACCCGGCCTGGTCCCTGAGGTGTTGCAGGGTATCGGTGTCGAAGAGGTGGCCGCGCAGTGGCCAACACTGCCCGACGGGGGTGCCGGCGACGAGTGAGGTGCCTGGTTGTCGGTGAATGATCAGGATCGCTTCGGCGTCTCGGGCTGCCGCGAGTAGCGCCGGTTCATCGATCCAGACCAGGAACCCGGACGTCGGGGCCAGCAGGGGCACGTGGTGTGGAGGCGGTTCCGGGAGGGTGGGTGGTTCCTGGTCGGGGTCGCGTTCGGTGAGGACATGTTGCAGGGTTGTGGTGGCTGCCTGGTGGACGGTGGCGAGCATGGTTTCGACGCGGATTTCCTTGGCGAGGTGGTCCAGGACGACCACCAGGACGAACACGCTGGTGACGGCAAGGAGGAACGCCAGGGTGATGGCGATCTGTGGGACGAACAGGTCCTGGCCGTCGGCGGGGGTGCGGACGGTGCGGAGCACCGTGAGCGCGTAGGTGAAAGTACCGAGGAACAACCCGAGGGTGGCTTGCACGAACCTGTCGCTACTGAAGGTGCGGAGCAGTCGGGGAGAGAACTGACTGCTGGCCAGTTGCAGCGTCACCACGGTGAGCGAGAAGGTCAACGACGTGACGGTGATCAGCGAAGCGGCAACAGCTTGCAATACGGCCCTGGCGGCGGCCGCTCCACCGCCGAACAGGTAGTTGGTGACCGTCGGTGGCAGGCTGCCGTCGATCCAGGCGTCCAGCAGTGGGAGCAAGACCCCGACGACCGTGGCGAGCGCGATACTGATGGCCGGGATGGGCCACAGTTGGCTGCGGATGGCATCCAGAATCACACTCCACCGGCCGCCGTTAGCTCGTCGCATCGGAGTTCTCCTGTCTTGGGGGCATTTCCGGCCGGAGGCAGCCGTTCCGGGTGTGCCTGCTTCAGCGGGTCCCTCGCAGGAATCATCCGTCATGACCGCTTCATCGACCGTTGGACAAGCCCGTCAGACGGCCGTCTCGTTTCCTTGGTCGTCGCTTCCTGACAGTCGCCCGCCTGTTGCTGGTCAACCCGCCGAGCGAAAGTCGGCACGCTGGATCAGGCCAGGCAGGAGCGATCCTTCTGTCAGGCTGCGGGATCCTGAACCTTGGGTTGATTGATCCCAAGATCGTCAAACAGGGCCGCGACGGGTTGCTGGTCATCGACGTGCCGCTGCGCGCGCGCACCAACATACGGAAACGCCCTCAACACCGAAGCTCCCGGTCATCACCTCGACCGCCAACGCCCCGGACTCGGTGTTGCGCACATGCGCCTCGACGATCTACCTCGAGGATGTCTTCATCGTTCCTCTGGTCGGCGCCGACCAGAGGAGAAATACCGGCCCCGACGAGCCCCCGCCCGGATTCCCCAGGACGTCAGACCGGCGGCCCTGCTGCGAGGATCCTGATTTTGCAGGGCCTACCTGGTTACCATGGCCGCCAGGGCGCCGGCGATCGGATCAATGCTGCCGTGCAGGAAAGTGCTACCCCAAGCCCACGACTGGGAGCGCTGGCACGTGTGGACCGGCGTGCGTTCTGGGTCGTTAGACCTCCGGGTTTCCTGGTCCTTGGGGCCGGCAGGGTGCACACCTGTGGCGGTGGGCCTTGAAGAAGTTCAAACGACTACGCGGCAAACCCGCCAACGCAAGAGGATGGCTGGACGCCGTCCGACGGCACCGGACCCGCCTCCTCGCGCATTGGCAGCTTGCCGCAACCACCCATCGCCCACCTGTGGGAGCCGTATGACGGGAGATCGTCACGTACGGTTCTGCGAGCGCCGGAGGGTGCGACTCCCTCCGGTGACTCACCAAAACACCGGCCATCCGCAAGTGGCTCGAGGCCCATCCCAGATTCCATATGCATTTCACCCCTACGTATTCCGGCTGGATCAACCCGGCATCTGTTAACCGGCCCTGGACGAGCGGTGGTTCGCCTACATCACCGACCAACTCATCCGCCGCAAAGACCATCGCTCCGTCCAGGCCTGGAGGCCGGTATCCGCGCCTGGGTCAAAGCCTGGACCGACGACCCGCAACCATTCATCTGGACCAAGACCGCTGAACAGATCCTCAGCCTAATCGAACGACTTCTTCAACGATTCAACGGTGCAGGACACCAGGCGTCCCGCAACATCCGTGCGGTGGCGATTCCCGCTGGGACACCCCAAACGGGATGACCTCGCCCAATCTCCTCACCGGCCTCCGGAACCAAGGCCGAAGGTTGACTGACCACATCGGTCACAGAAAGTAGTCGCCTCGAACGGGAGTCCCCACATGCACGCCGCTGACCTTCGGCGACTTCCGCGACCGCCGACGGCGTCAGGTTTCCGATCTGCAAGCCGCATCGTCGGTAGCAGGAGTGGCGGTTTTGTCGTCAACCACGGTGACAGACAACACTCGGGTCACCGTCCCGACCCTGCTGGCACGCAGGACGACCGAGCGGACCTGACGCGACACCCGCTGTCCGACATGGGTTCCATCGCTGTCGATCTAGCGCCGCAGAACGAAGGAGGTCGTCGGCCATCCGCCGGCGTCGGACGAATTCGGTGCTGATCCAGGCCCAGGCTGATCGAGGTCGGGGCGCGACTCCTGCTCCGACGCAGTGGGATTCGCTCACGAGAACAGGCGTAGGGGCGGGACCTCAGGAGCGGGTGCCGAAGTACGAATAATGGCGATCAGGTCGCTCCGTAATTCTGCGAGACGGTGCCGGTCGATGCTT
>JBBQGJ010000501.1:0-4970 GCA_038322925.1 Mycobacteriales bacterium | reverse complement strand
TCGCAGCAGGACCTGAAGACAGTGCTGACCCGCCTCAACCAGGTCATGCACGGCTGGGCCAACTACTTCAAGTATGCCGTGGCCAAGAACGTGTTCGGCATGCTGGACAACTTCGCCTGGAGGCGAGTGCTCCGCATGCTGACGGTCAGGCACCACTGGAAATGGAAGGACGTCCGCCGCCAGTTCATCGACCCTACGGGCCGATGGTTGCCGATCACGGCGGACGGGATCGAGCTGCGCTCGATAGCGGCGATACCGGTCACCCGATACCGCTACCGCGGCAACACGATCCCCAACCCCTGGGTCCGACAAACCATCTGACGAAGAGACCGTGGAGAGCCCGTTGCGGTGAGAATCGCACGGCGGGTTCGGCGAGAGGTCTGGGGAAACGGACTGGTAGCGATACGAGCCCCGCGCCCCGGGCCTACTCAGCGACACCCTCAAGCGGCGAGGTTTAGTGAATCGTGAGGGTGAGATCAGGAGCAGGATTCGATGTTGGTCGACGAGGTTGGGCAGGGTGAGCCGGCGGTTGCCGGGTCGCCGTTGAGTGTGGGTCGGGAGGACGTCCCGGATCCGCAGGTCCCGGAACGGGCGTCCCGGCGGACGTACACGGCGCAGTACAAGCTGGACGTGCTCGCCGAGTATGACCGGTTCGACAAGAACGGCAAGGGCGCGTTGATGCGCCGGGAGGGCCTGTACTCGTCGTTGCTGACGGAGTGGCGCAAGCAGCGGGATCGTGGCGCGTTGCAGGCGTTGTCGGCCGCCGCGGGGACCGAAACCCGCTGATCCGGCGACCAGGCGGACCGCCGAGTTGGAGGCGGACAAGGCTCGGCTGGAAGCGGAGTTGGCCACCGCCAGGTCGGTGATCAGGATCCAGGGGGAACTCTCCGCGTTGTTGGCGAAGCTTTCACCCAGCAGCGTGGTTCCGCCGGAGAGCGAGCAGCAGCAGTGATCGAGTCGGCGGTGCTGGAGTTGACGCCGTTGATCGGGGTGCGCGCCGCGTGCGAGGCGGTCGGCCGGTCCCGGGCGACTCACTACCGCGCGCATCGGGTGTCGCCCGCTCCGCCGCCGCGGCGGGTCGCCGGCGGGCCTCGGCAGCCACGGGAGCTGACCGAGGCGGAGCAGGCGGCGGTGCTGGAGGTGTTGCACTCGCCGCGGTTCTGCGACATGGCCCCGGCGGCGGTCTACGCGACGCTGCTGGATGAGGGTGTGTACCTGTGTAGCGAATCGACGATGTACCGGTTGCTGCGACACCGGGGCGAGACCGGTGAACGTCGCCGGCATGCCACGCACCCGGCGAAGGTGAAACCTGAATTGGTGGCCAAGGCCCCGAACGAGGTGTGGTCATGGGATATAACAAAAATTCACGGCCCGAAGAAGTGGAGCTACTATCATCTCTACGTGATTCTCGATATTTATTCCCGGTACGTCGTCGGCTGGATGCTGGCCAACCGTGAATCGGCTGCACTGGCCGAGACGCTGATCGCTGACACTCTCGCCAAGCAGGGCGTCACTGCAGGTCAGCTGACCTTGCACGCGGATCGTGGCTCGTCGATGACGAGTAAACCGGTCGCGTTCCTCCTCGCCGACCTGGGTATCACCCAATCCCATTCCCGCCCGCACGTGTCAAATGACAATCCCTTCAGCGAATCACAGTTCAAGACCACGAAATACCGGCCGGACTTCCCGAAGCATTTCGAATCGATCCAACACGCGAGAGATCATTTCGCGGTTTTCTTTCCCTGGTACAACCATGAACATCGGCACTCAGGGATCGGCCTTCATGCCCCGGCCGACGTGCACTACGGCCGAGCCGAGCAGATCCGCCAAGCACGTGGCGTCGTCCTGGACGCCGCCTTCGCGGCACATCCCGAACGGTTCGTCCGCAAACCACCAGAACCACCGAAACTCCCGGACGCGTCCTGGATCAACCCACCCGACCCACCAGCGAAGGAGGACCAAGCCGGCTCGACCCAGTAAATCGTACGAACCGCTGTCTCATACAGGTTGACAGGTTCCGGACCGCCCCAAAGTTTCGCGACACGCCGCTGACCTGCGCAGCGGATTCGTATCGAGTCACCATGATGGCCACATGGCCCGATACGGAGCAGTACGCGGAAGACCGCAGCGCGGCAACTACGCCTCGTACGTGGTGGGGTCAGGACAGATCTATCGCGCAAGTGTGAATTTGCCACCGGAGGATGCTGACAAACTCGTCGCCGCCGCTCGCAAGATGGATTGCAGCGTATCCGGGCTCATTCAGCAGATCATCGCTCATCTCGACATCGACGAGCGCGGCTTGCCGAGCTGGTATGAAGCACCCGGACAGCAGGCGATGATCGCCTAACCAAGCGACACCCGGGACCACAACAGTGGTCCGGACAGAACGAAGCCCCACACCCCAAGTCACTTTGGCCGGCGATTTGGGTGCAGGGCTTCGAGGAGAACAAGGAGAACTGTACCTTGCCCCCCTCTCGGGGGCGAACCCGACGGGCCGCGTCCTTAGCGCGCCTCCGTGGCGGTCGCCCATTCCCGTCTACCGCGAGTAGCCGCCGCCCCCCTGACCTGTGACCGGGCCGGCGGCGCGCCGCCAACCCCCTCCGTTGTCCGGGTGGCAGCTCGCCGCGGCGGTCTCGCCGCGCCCGGTGGTGCGGGTTGCCGCGCTCGATGACGCCGGCCGGGCCTTGAACAGCTACCCGGACACGGCGGCGGTCACCGACCCAGATCCGGGCGTGCCGTACGCCGTCCATCTGACCGACACCCGAGGCCGCTACACACTTCTCGGGTTCGATTTGGACACCCGGCACGGCCCGGTCGCCGCCGACCTGGCACGTCTCCAGGCGCTGCTCGACCGGGCCCGGCTCCCGCATGTCACCTGCGCGTCCGGGCCGGGCGGTGGCCGGCATGTGTGGGTCGCGCTCGCCGAACCGGTCACCGCCGCGGTCGTTGCCGGCATCGCCCGCGGTCTGGCCGGGATGCTGCCCAGTCTGGATACCGCACCGCTGCTCAATTCCCGGACCGGGGCGCTGCGCCCACCGGGCGCGCCGCACCGCTCCGGCGGCGCCTCGCAGGTCATCGCCGGCGACATCGAGACCTTGCTGCACCCCACTGCCGGGACCTTCCGGGTGCTCACCCTGGCGGGCCTGATCGCCCATGAGAATGACAACCCCATCTGGCCCCACCGTGCTGGTCTGATTTGGCCCCACCCTCGGCTTTGGGTCGGGGTCCGGCCCCGGTGGCGGCCGGCGTCAGGTGGGTTCGTGTGGGCGCGGGCCCCCGTTCCGGCTGGTCCGGGGTGAAGAGGTGCGGAGGCGGGGGTAGGAGATGGTGCCGGTTCTGTCTGCGGGGGGTGGTGTTCGTCCACAGATCGGCTCGGGCAGGCTGCCCTGGGGGGGCATGTTGTGACACGAAATTGGCGACGGTGTAACGAAACCCTGCGCCAGGATCCCAACCCCCGCTCGGAGACCCCGGTCCCGAACTTGAGGGAGGGGGCAGCCACCACCCGGGGAACACCGCGCGGGCAGGTGGGAACGCGTCCCCGGACAGCAAGATGTTGTCCTCGACCTGCTTGAGCTCGCCACGGCCATCTGCATCGCGTGTCTCCATTTTCATGCCGGCCGGCGCGCGGCGCAGACCGCCGGTACTGTGCAAAAGGCAAGCCGTGCTTGGCGTTTGCAGTAGCCGCCCAAGGGTTTGGCTATTTGTTGGTGGTGGTGACCACCGCCTGGTCGAGCAGGTCGGAAATTGCCACGGGCCCGTCACAATTTGGGCAGGCGCCGCCGATGCCGACCCGGCGGGCGAAGGTGCCGCAGCCCTCGCAGCGTTGCTCGCCGAGGTACCGGTCGCCGCAGTCGGGGCATTCGTAGACGGTGATCTCCCGGCGGGGCCGGGCGGCCGGGACGGTGACCGCCGGGCCGAGTTGTTGGTGCCGGCGGCGGAACGCGGTCTTCCGGCAGGCGGTGCTGCAATACAGCTGTCGCCCGACCGGGGTGTAGCACCGCCGGCAGACCGGGCAGTGGGTCGTCCCTGGGTCGTCCCGTGACGGGGATGGGTCCGGTGCCGGGTCGGTCGGTGTCCGCTTGGTGAATGTGTCGGCCAATGTCATTGTTGGGAGACCTTTCTCGGGGTGTGTGCTGTTCCGTTGACGTCGAAGTTTGCCCGAGCTCAGCGCGCTGACCTGGGCGGATATGTGATTGGCACGGTGACGTTCGAGCCGGGGCATTTCGGGCTTCCACCGAAGCGAATCTATGGCAACGATTCTTCTCCGAACTGTGAGTCGATCAGGGTCGAAAGTCGCAGCTCGCGCCCCATGGCCCTTCAATGCGGGCCAACTGTCGTGGCACAAACCACCGACGGGCCGGATTGAAGCGCACCTCGGCCGACTACAGAGGCAACGGACATGTGCGTTGTTCACGACGTGGTTTGAGAATGACAACCCCCATCTGGCCCCCACCGTTGCTGGTCTGATTTGGGGCTCCACCCTCGGTTTCTGGGTCAGGGTCCGACCCCGGTGGGGGCGGCGTCAGGTGGGTCGTGTGGCGGCTCCTTTCCGGTTGGTTCGGGTGGTGCGCAGGCGGTAGGAGTTGGTGCCGGTGTTGATGATGTGGGCGTTGAAGGTGAGGCGGTCGACGACGGCCGCGGCGAGCCGGGCGTCGGTGAAGGTCTTGCCCCATTCGCTGAACGGGGCGTTGGAGGCGCACGCGATCGATGCCCGTTCCTCGCGGGCGGTGATGATCTGGAACAGCAGTTCCGCCCCGTGGGAATCCAGGCTGACGTAGCCGACTTCGTCCAAGCACAGCAGGTCGAGGCGGGAGTAGCGACCGACAATGCGTGAGAGTTGTTTGCTGTCAGCGGCTTCGGCCAGTTCGTTGACCAGTGCCGCGGTGGTGACGTAGCGGACCCGGCGGCCCGCTTCGGCGGCCGCGGTGCCCAACGCGATGAGCAGGTGCGTCTTCCCGGTGCCGGAATCG
>JBBQGJ010000500.1:0-4981 GCA_038322925.1 Mycobacteriales bacterium | reverse complement strand
GGCCACCCTGGCGACCTCCTGGCGTGACGCAGGGGAACGGGTGGTGGTGGCCACCGGCCCTGCCACCAGGACCATCGTCGACTCGTTCGGCTACGACTGGATCGACCTGAGACTGGGCCGCGGGTCGAATCCGGGCGTCATTCGGGCGGAGCAGCAGGCCCGGGGCGAGGACGACGCACTTCGCGGGTTCTTCGCCGCGACCGAGCACGGGATGGTGCCGACGCTGCTGTACCAGGCGAACGCCAGACTGGCCGACCTGCTGTGGAATCCGGTCGAGACCGCCAGGCACGTCATCGATGTCGTCGAGGCGGTACAGCCGGATCAGGTGATCGTCGACCATCTGGCATTCAGTGCCAGGCTTGCGCTGCGGGCCGGTGGCGTGCCGTATGCGGACGTGGTGCTCGGCCATCCCTCCGCACTCCCGGTCGGCGGCGACGAGGCGTACGGGTACCCGCCGTTGTGGCCAAGGGCGTTCGACCCGGACCCGGGGGAGTTGGCCGCGCTGCACGAGCGATGCGCGGTGGTCCGCGACGCGTTCACCGCCGAGTGGAACCGCGCACTGAGAACCCTTGCCCCGCAATCGGAACCCTCCGTCGACGGGTTCGCCGAGCACGGGGACCTGTTGCTGCTCAACTATCCCCACGCCCTGCACGACCCGGCGCGGACAGCCCTGCTGCCCCCGCACGCCTTCCTCGGGTCCGCGGTGCGGGACGAGGTGCTGCCCGCCAACATCGCCGGGTGGCTGTCCGCTCCCACCGAGATGCCTCTGGTGTACGTCAGTTTCGGCAGCTTCCTCTCGGTCCGGGCGGATGTGCAGGCTCGGGTGGTGGCGGCGCTGCGCCGGATGGACGTCCGGGTCGCACTGGCGATCGGGTCGGGCGATCGGGCGGTGGTCGGCGAGTTGCCCTCGCACTGGTTGGTCCGGGAGTACCTGCCGCAGGTGCACCTGCTGCGCCGTGCCGCACTGGCCGTGACGCACGGCGGGAACAACAGCGTCACCGAGGCGCTGACCTGCGGGGTGCCGATGCTGGTGCTGCCGTTCTCCACCGATCAGTTCGCCGGAGCGGCGGCGGTCGAGAATGCCGGTCTGGGTTTGGCTCTCGACCCGAACACCGCGAGCGTGGCCGAACTTGAGCTGGCCGCTCGGCGGCTGATCGACGGTGACAGTGCCAGCGCGGCAGCGGATCTGGGGGCTTCGCTGCGGGCGGTACCGGGTCGCGAGAAGGCCAGGGCGGCGTTCACCGGTGCCCATCCGGCCACCGCCGAACGGGCACCGGTTCCTGTCAGCGGCGCGCAACAGCCCGCGTTGACGATGCCCTCCCCGTAGAGCCCGTTGTCGGCGGTGGTGCCGTCACACACGGCGTTGAATTCCTCGGGTCATTCTTGGGTCTTCCGGCATGAATGTGGGATGGCGGTGGTTCTGGTGGGCGGGTGACGTTGGGGGGCAACGGTGTTGGATC
Source organism: Mycobacteriales bacterium (assembly GCA_038322925.1). Classification (GTDB taxonomy): domain Bacteria; phylum Actinomycetota; class Actinomycetes; order Mycobacteriales; family Nakamurellaceae; genus Nakamurella. Next base: position 3,521 of record JBBQGJ010000500.1, on the reverse strand, counting down.
GAGCTAACACACCGACCCGTGGTCGCGTCGATGACCCGGGAACCGCGGCAACGCTGCGACCGGCCGTTCCGCCGCGCCGCAGGGTTACTCGGCACCGTGGTGGTGCAGATCATCAGCAGGATCCACCAACCTCGTCGGACTCCTTGATGACGATGCCCCCCGTCATCGGCATCCAGGAGGAGGTTCCGCGGCGACCCCACCAATGCGCCACTGCCCGACACCTAACCAGGCGATCCGTAGAGCCCCGATGGCCAGGCCGCCGAGGCGCCACCCCAGGCCGACGGCTTGGTCGAACACCCTCGCACTGCACCGGCCGCAGGCGACAGCGACGACCAGCAGGACGAGGATGACGAGGATGGATCGCCCACCCTGCTGGCCGTGGCGTCGGAGAGATCGAACTGTTGCGGGACAAGGACTTTGTCGTCTGCGACGCCGACGAACTGGCCCGACTACGAAGATCATCGACCGGATGAAGGTGATCGCCCCAGTGCGCGCCCGTCCCGGTGGGAGCCGTCCCGCAACTCCGGGAGATCGATCGACCTGCGGCGCACCCTGCGGGCGGCAGCTCGAACGCGGGTGACCCGGTCAACTGGAGCCTACGACGCCGCGGCACGGTCGCGAGGCGGATTGATGCTGGCCGAGGTCTCCGGCTCGATGCACGCGTACTCACGGGTGTATCTGCGGGTGCTGCCGGGTGCCGTGCTCGGTGCCCGGGCGCCCGCATACGTGTTCGCCACCCAATTGCACCCGGTCACCCGCGCGCTCGGCCGCGGACGCCGGCAGGACGCCATTACCCGGGCACTGAACCTGGCACCGGACGCCTCAGGAGGCACCCGCATCGGCGGCGCCGTGAAGGACTTCCTCGATACCGACGGTCGGCGCGGCCTCGCCCACGCGGGGAAGTCGTCGTGGTCGTATCGGACAGCTGGGAGCGCAGCGATCCGGCGCTGCTTGGCGAACAAATGGCCCGGCTGTCCCGGCTGGCGCACCGGGTGTTCTGGGTCGATCCCCGCAAGGCGGCAGCGGGTTTCACCCGGTGGCATGGCCGCCGCGCTGCCGCACGTCGACACCTTTATGTCTGGACGCTCCGCACGGTCGGTACAGGAACTACTCGACGCCGTCGCTACGGGTTGAGGTGCACCCCGGACTGCCTGAACCGAGGTTCGGCACCACCGGCCGACGTCGCCTTCCTGAGTTTGATCCACTTCACCTCTGCCCTGCGCCGCGTGTACCGTAGCGGGGCGATGACCGAACAGCAGCCCTTCGAGGTGGTGCGGCGCTACCCGGGCTTTGACCTGCGGCGCTACCCGGCGCACCTCGTTGCCCAGGTGACCGTCACGTCGTCGTTCGATCGCGCCGGCAACATCGCCTTCAGGTCGCTCTTCGGCTACATCACCGGCCAGAATCGGTCTCGGTCCTCGGTCGCGATGACCGCCCCTGTCGTGCAGTCGGTCGCTGGATCGGAGAAGGTCGCGATGACCGCCCCCGTCGTTCAGCGGGCAAAGGGGGACGGCGACTACGTGATCGCCTTTGTCCTGCCCGCCGCCATGACCGCCGACACCGCACCGGCACCGACCAACCCGGATGTCGAGATCTGCACGATACCAACTAGTCTCACGGCCGCGAAGGAATATGGCGGTCGCTGGTCGCAGGCCTCGTACGAGCGTCACTGCGCGGAACTTCTCGACGCCGTCGCCACGGCAGGTCTGCGACCGGTCGGCGCACCGCGCTTTGCCCGGTTCGACCCGCCGTTCAAGCCCTGGTTCCTGCGTCGCAACGAGGTCCTCGTCGACGTGGAAGAGGCTTCGACCCCGACCGCCTGAGATCCCGCAGATCGTGCCGCGGCCGGTGGCCGCACCGGTGACCCCGTCCAGGCAGCAGCCCGCGCCGCCACCAGCCATTTGAGCCCAGCACAGCTGCTCCGACCACCACGGCTGCGCCCACGACATGTCGCGAGCGTGACGTTGCAGTGCTCCAAACGTCCCACGCCGCTGTCGCTGGGCAAGGTGAAGGATGCGCGCCAAGGTCGTGCTTCTCGGTGAGGCCCTCGGTGCTTTGACCAGCCAGAACGTGCTCATCGGCTCGGGATGTGAATGTTCGAATGATTTGGTACCTCGGGGTTGAACGCGGAGAGCACGGCCAGGCAGGTCGCGGGTCCGGTGGGGGGATGATGCCGGTGGGGTTAAGGATGGATTTCTAGTTGTCCAAGGCTTTGGCGTAGGCATTCTTGCCGACGCCTGCGTAGTAGGAGGCGGGCATCATGTCGGCGATTTGGGCGCCGGTGTGGCCCTGGATCCAGGCGAGGGTGGCGACGTAGGCGTTGACCAGTTTCTGTACCAGGTTCTTGTGGGAGTTGACGTAGTCGGTGGTCATGTACAGCGCATGAAGCCGCCGGACACGGTTCGGCGCAATACGGTCATCGGGCCCTATCACGCTGGATCCTCTGTGCTGCAGTGGATTCCGGCCGGGCAGAAATGGCTGGGCATGCTGATCGCGATCATCGCGGTGGTCGCGGCCACCCGGCCGTGGCAGCTGGCGGTGGCCGTCCCTACTGTCGCCGGCGGCTTCGGGCTCGCCCGCATCCCCGCCCGGTTTGCCTGGGGAATAACTCTGGCCGCTCCGGTGGGTCATCCTGTTCGTCGGCATTTTCCAACTGATCTTCAGCGGACCGGAACGGGCCGTGATGGTCTGCGGCAGCCGGTTGATCACCGTCGCCATCGCCGCTCTGGTCACCCTCACCACGCGGGTCACCGCGATGCTCGATGTCTGCCAGCGACTGCTCCCCCCGCTGCGCCGGTTCGGCGTCGATCCGCACCGGTGGGCCCGGTGCTGGCCCTGACGATCCGCTGCATATTCCGTTGCTGGTGGATATCGTGCGCGAGGTATCGGAGGCGACAAAAAGCGCGCGGGCCAGGGGTTCTCGCTCCGGTCGATGGCAGGACCGGCGGTGGTGCGGGCGTTGCGGGCCGGCCGACGCGATGGGCGACGCGCTCATCGCGCGAGGCGTGGACGACTGACCGTGCCGCACCGTGGCCCGTGGCCTCCGCGTTCACCGCCCGCCGCCGGCCGCGTGCCAACGAGGGTCTTCCAGCGGGACTTATCCCGGCCGCGCCGTAAATCCGTGAAACGAATGAAGACCCGATCTGTGCATCCGAACCCGTTGGGGGCCGAGTACTCAGCACGTCAGCACTCCCCACTCCACAAGGAGGATCTATGAGGCGTCTCATTGCCGCCACAGCCGCGGGCACGCTTGCCGTCGCGGCCGGCCTGCTGAGCGCGACGGCCGCGTCCGCCGCGGGCACCGCAGAGGTGTATGTCGTCCACGGCATTCCCGGCCTGCCCGTCGATATCTACGTGAACGGCGCATTGACCCTCGACGATTTCCAGCCGGAGACTGTTGCCGGGCCACTTGCTCTTCCGGAAGGCAGCTACAAGGTCGACATCACCGCGGCGGACGCCACGGATGATTCCGCGCCGCTGCTGACCGCGAACGCCGACCTGGTCGGCGGGACCAGCGTGAC
>JBBQGJ010000499.1:0-4987 GCA_038322925.1 Mycobacteriales bacterium | reverse complement strand
GGTCCGGTGGTTCCGCGTTCACCATCGACGGTCGTGGTTTCGACCCCAACCGCGTCGACCACACCGTCGCGGCGGGCGCCGTCGAGGAATGGACCATCACCAACACCAGCTCGATGGACCACCCCTTCCACCTGCACGTCTGGCCGATGCAAGTGGTGTCCACCGCCAACACCCCGATACCGGCCGCAACCTGGTAGAACGTGGTCAATGTCCCGGCCCGTGGCAGTACCGTTGTGCGGATCGCGTTCGATGCCTACACCGGTCGCACCGTTTACCACTGCCACATCCTCGACCACGAGGACAACGGCATGATGGGCGTCATCGACGTCGTCTGACGCCAGGCGACTCGGGCCTTGCCGGCATGAAATGGGTTGTCGGTGGCTGCTTCTCGGCGTCAGGTCACTACAGCCCGCTGGAACCCGATAGGTCCGGCGACCGCAACGGCAGCAACACGGTGAAGCTGGTCCCCCGACCGGGGCCTGCAGATGCTGCCGAGATGTCCCCACCGTGGCCGTGGGCGATACCGCGGGCGATCGTCAGCCCAATCCCGGATCCGGCGGACCGACGGGGCTGGCCGGGCGCGCGGTAGAACCGCTCGAAAACCCGCTCGAGATCCGGTTCTGACAGGCCGACCCCGGTGTCGCTCACCTCGACCTCAGCACCCCGGGCGGCGGCTCGTGCGGTGACCGTGACGGTCCCGCCCGCAGGGGTGGCCAGCAGCGCGTTCCCGAGCACGTTGGTCAGCACCTGGATGATCCGGTCCGGATCGACGTGCACGGGCAGGACCGGGTCGGCGTGCACTGCCAACGTGACCTCAGCGTCCTTGAACTGCGGCCCGAGCCGGGTGGCCGCGCGGCGCGCGAGATCGGCCAGGTCCGCATCGACCGGGTGCAGGCCCAGTCCCTGCTCCTGCGTCCGGGACAGGCTGGACAGGTCATCGGCGAGCCGGTGCAGCCGGCGCAATTCCTCGCTCAGTGAGACGAGAACCTCTGGGTTCGGGGCGAAAACACCGTCGATCAACCCCTCGACATACCCGTCGAGCGAGGTCAGCGGGGTCCGCAGCTCGTGCGCGACATCACCGAGCAACCGGGTCCGCCGGGTCTCGGTGCTGGCGAGGGTCGAAGCGAGGGTGTTGACATCCGCCGCCAGCGCTGCCAGCTCCGGCTCCGAGGGAAGGGGGACGCTGACCTCGTACCGGCCGCCGGCGATCTGTCTGGCCGCCTCCCGTACCGCATCCAACGGGCGCAGCAGGCGGCGGGTGACGAACCACGCCGTGACGACCGCAGCGACGACACTGGCCGCCACACCGATGATCAGGGCTGTGTCCAGCGCGGACTGGAAGGCGTCGCGCACGCCGGCCTGGGTCGCCGACCCCATGCCCATTCCCATCCGGTCGACCGTTCCGTTCATCATCCCGACCTGGTGATCGAACAGGGCCGGGGCCAGCAGCCGAACAGTCACATAGGTCACGACGGCACCGATGAGGACCACGACCGCGTAGGAGAGGAACAACCGCAACGGCAGACGCATCGTCCTCATCCCGGGCTACCCACGAACTTGTAGCCCGCGCCGCGGACCGTGGCAATCAGATGCGGGTCGCCCGCCGGGTCGCCCAGCCTGGCCCGCAGGCTGCGGATGTGAACATCGACCACCCGCTCGTCGCCGTAGAAGTCGTACCCCCACACCCGCTCCAGCAGCTGCGCCCTGGAGAACACCCGCCCCGGCGCCGCGGCGAGCGCCGCGAGCAGGTCGAACTCCAGGCTGGACAGCATCACCGATGCTCCGTTGGCTTCGACCTCGCGGCCGACCGTGTCGATGGTCAAGCCATCAAAGCGAAGTGGGGCACCAACGCCGGTATGAACGCCGCGGTCCCGGCGCAGCACCGCCTTGACCCGTGCCGTCACTTCCCGCGGACTGAACGGTTTGGTGACGTAGTCGTCCGCCCCGACGCCCAGTCCGACGAGCTTGTCGACCTCCTCCGCACGTGCGGTGACCAGGATGACGTAGGCATCGCTGAAGGCGCGCAGCTGCCGGAGCACCTCGAGCCCGTCAATTCCCGGCAGCATGACGTCCAGCAGCACCAGGTCGGGCTGCCCGTCGCGGAGTGCGGCCAGCGCGCCTTCGCCGTCTGCCGCCTCCGTCACGTCGAACCCGTCCGCCTCCAGGTAGCCACGCAGGACGGTGCGGATATGCGGCTCGTCATCGACGACCAAGACCTGTCGCATCGGATACTCCTTCGGGCCGGCCCCGAAGGCCTCCGCCCGGCCGACCGAGGTCACTGGACAGCCGCTGCCGGACACCTGCCAGGTCTCGTTGATGGGTTTGTCGCATCGCCTGCCGGGATCGACTACCGACCCATCATCCCGCCCATCCCCGGACCCATCGGCCCGATCCCCGCACCGGACGCAGAGGGCGAGTTCACCATCGCGTCGAGATGGCTCTTCACCGGTGCGAGGTGCGCCGCCTGCTGCTCCGCGGTCAGCGTGGTGTTCGCGTCGAGATGACTCGTCATCGTCGCCAGCATCGCTTCCACGAGCCCGCACACCGACTTGCCCTGTGCCGCGGCGATATCGGCGAATGACTGGCCACCCTGAAGTTGAGCCTGCAGGTCGGTCTGGCTCAGCCCGAGGTAGCCCGCCGCCGCAGCCTTCGGCGAGTTCCCCCCGAAGGCCGGTCTGCCATATGCAGGTGTGCAATGCGCTGACCTGCACAAACGTGGGGCGAGTGGGGCTCGAACCCACGACCTAACGGTTTGCGAGTCGCACCCCGTCCGGAGGACGCCGGGTTGCCTTCGGTGAATGCCGATGAGTATCGTTCATGCAGGTCAGAGGCATATATCGCAGCGGCCAGCTCAGCCCGGGTCAGCGACCTTCATCCACGCTCAGGGACTTCATGGCGAATCAAGTGGCGAGTCATGTAGCGAGCCAACTCGCGTCGGATCGGGAGCCAAGCGATCGCCGTCGCTCGAACCGCGGCCGGAACCCACTCAAGGCAGGAACGCATGGCGAGATCACGACCACGGCCTGGGTGATGGATCGGGCGACGGGCAAGGAGCGTCGACGACGACTCAAGCCCACCCAGGACCACAAGGCGGACAGCAAGCGAACGGCCGTCGCCTTCTGGACCGCCGAGGCGTACGTCCGCACCGATCACGGACGCACTCGGTTCCAGACCCGGGGCAAGACCAAGGACGAGGCCATCGAGCGACTCTCCCAGCGGATGAGCCCATCCACGGGCGATCGGCTGGCGGAAGCACTGGCGACAGAGCGGGCGAGTCACCGCATTCACCAACGATTCCAGCCTCGGGGAGATTCTGGACGCCTGGATCTCAGACTCCGTGACTACCGATGCCCGATCCGTCGGCACTGTCCTTCGCTACCGGCATGCGATCGAAAAGACGATCAAGGACCGCCGGGTGGGCACCGCAACGCTGGGGTCCGTCTCGCTGGACCGCGTAACCCCCCGAGTCGTCACCTTGTTCCTCGCATCATTGACGCCGGCAGTAGCGAAGACCTGTCGCGGCATCCTGCGCCAGGCCCTCACCTACGCCGTCGCCAACGGTGCAAACGCACCGACGATCAACGGCACGTTCTCGATCCTGTCCCAGCGGATCGAACGACGAACAACAACGCCAACCGCACCTACCGTGCCCATCACCAAAGCCCAGGGTGCGCAGATCATCGCCGACCTCAAGGCGGACGAGAAGACCAGCAAGACGGACCTTCCCGACATCCTGACTTTCATGGCCGGAACTGGCTGCCGGACCGGTGAAGCGATAGCACTCACCTGGGCGCAACTGGACCTCGACAGCAACGCGCCGACTGTGCTGATCAACGCCACCGTGAACGGCACAGGGCGACGCCAGCAGCACACGAAGACTCGCGCCGGTGTCCGCCGACTGGCGCTACCTCCGTCCCTGGTGACGATGCTGCAGGCGCGGCGGGCGAAGGCACGTGCCGGCACGACGCTCGTCTTTCCGTCGGGCTTGGGACGCAGCGCCGACCGGGCAGAGACGCCCTACTGGACCAGCAACATCACCGGTGTCATCCGCACCGAATTGGACCGACTCGGTCATGAGGGAGTGACTGGCAGGTCCTTCCGCAAGATGGTCGCGACAGAACTTGATAAGGCCGGCTTTACACCGAGACAGATCGCTGATCAACTCGGGCACGCCCGGCCATCCGTCACGATGGACGTCTATCAGAACCGTGAGGCCATTGGGCCCGTCAGTGCAGCTGCGATCCTTTGATCGCGAGAGCCGCGACCAGCTCAACCAGCCCAATAGATTCGGAAGCACCCGAACCAGAAACCAGCAGGAACATCCAGCTACCAACGCGAAAGCTTGATGCGTGCCCGACACTTCCCCGCTTTCCGCGTACAGTCCCGCGAGGGACACAGCGGTCGATCGTGACCTGGTCCCGAGGAGGAACTTTGATAGCCCGGCATGCAGGTCAAACCTAGCGAACCTTTCCCTGATTGGTGGCTCGCGCATCCACGAGCCATTATGGATCATTAGGAGATTGATGGCTGCGGTCGTGCTCTTGACGAAGCGACGCTCCCAAGCGGTCGCTTCGACGTCTCAAGTCTCAAAGACCGTCCGCTGGTCGCAACAGGCTCTGAAACTGCTGTCGAATTACACCGACCCACATGTTGACAACCTCTTCGTCTTCGCCTTTCAGGAGTCGCATGTGCGAGAGACGATTCCGGACCGGCACGAGCTGCTCTGAGAATCTACGCCAAATGATCGGATCTACGCCAACATTATCGAGCCTCTTAGATTTTGCAACGTCGAGGAGTTCACCCAACGTCAGCCATTCGAGAGGATCTCGCAGCTCCTTCACACTAACCTCGATCTTTCTTGTTGGGCGTGGGTGGTGGCCTGACGGTCCGCGAAGATCATCTTCGCGCCTCCTTTCTGTTGGGAGGTAGGTCTTGGGCCCTGGTGTCGCCTGGGTGGGCGCCGGGTTCCACTTCCCGGGTGCTGGGT
>JBBQGJ010000498.1:0-4994 GCA_038322925.1 Mycobacteriales bacterium | reverse complement strand
TCGTGGCATTCCTCTACCAGACCTCCTGAAGGCGGGAACCGTGTCCGACCTCGTGCACTCCGACTCAGTTCTGCGCGTCGAACCGGGGGCGGTCCCCGACTATGATTCCGGCAATTCACTACTGAAACTCCTCGGAGTGATGGAGGGCGCGACGCTGGCCGCCGAACGTGAACTGTACGAGGCGCCCTCGCTGCAGTATCTGTACCCGTTGAGCTGGTTGGAGTTGTACGGCCCCTCCAGCCCGAACACAGACCTACTCGACCCCACTCTGCAGGACGTGAAAACGGACTTCCAAAAACAGAACGTCCACGACTTCCGCCTCGGTGACACGGCGGCAATCCGCGGCTGGGCCGCAACCCCGTCGTGGCGAGGACCCTACGTCCAACTGTCCTACCGCGCCGGACCGGACTCCGCGCTCGGCGGCGCTGCGGCTCTGGGCGCCACCCTGGGGTGCGTCGTCTCGATTCCCGGCGGACCGACAGCCACCCTGCAAGTGCCGTACAACGCAGCAAACGACAGGTACACAGTGGAGCTATGGGGACGTCCCCAGGCCGACCTGGCCCGCGAACTCGGTCCGCGCGGCCAGGCCGCTGTCGCGGCCGGCATCCTGCAGGGCAGGCCGGATATCATACTCGGGGGCGGGGCCGATTTCCGTCGCGATATCTTGGACGACCGGGACATGCGGTCGGTGTCCCCACAACACGCGATGCATCCGACACTGCCGTACTACCTCGACGTTCGGTGGACGGCGAACCCGGACGGATCAGGCGCGACGGACCCCGCGAATCTCGGCACGACCCGGCTGGGCTTCGAAATGCACCTGCGCGGTTGGGAGAACTACCTGGCGGTCGGCGAGAGCGCGCACCCACACGGCGGCGTCGGACAACTCGAATACCGCAACTTATTCAGCCAATACGGCCGCTTCCAGGGCAGTGACGAACTGAGCCGCCGTCTGGAGCCGTGGAATTTCGACGCCATGGGAAACAAGGGACACACCAGCGGGGACACCGAGCCCTTCATGGCCGTGCAATACATGGACCTGCACGTGCTCGAGGGCGCCTGCGGCATCGGACTGCACCGCCATCGCGACAATCAAGAAGTATTCCTCATGCTCGACGGCAACGGCCTGATGGTTATCGGGGACTGGGCCGACTCCTCTTCCCGGGCACGTGCCTTCGAGATCCGCAATCTGCCCGCCGGTTCGCTCGTCCTGCTCAAGGGTGGTAACTTGCACGGCCTGATGAACCCGCTAGACCGGCGGGCCTCGCTGTTCATGCTCGGCGGTTACGACTGATGGCCGCCGCCAGCACACCCGGTGATCCCAACCTGCTCGGCGCCACGTGGGACGGAACTGCCACCAATCTCGCGGTGATATCCAGCGCCGGCTTCTACTCCGGGAATGTAGTCGCCTGCCGCCTCGGCGAGGACCACACCGAGCAACAGTTCACCTTGTTCGCAACGCCCGACGGGGTCTGGTGCGGCCGAATTCCCGCCCTCAGACCGGGCGACCGTTATGCCTTCCGATCCTCCGGCCCGCACGACCCGGCGCGCGGTCTATATTTCGATCCCACGGTGTTGTTGTCCGATCCCTACGCCAAAGCATTCACCCCGGCGTTGGACGGCGGCGCGCGGAATCGGAACAGTGTGGTCGTGGACGACACCTACGACTGGGCCGGCGACATCCCGCCGCGGACGCCCACCGTCGACTCGGTGTTCTACGAAACCCACGTTCGAGGCCTGACGATTCAACGCCCCGACATCCCGGTGGCGGTCCGTGGCACCTTCGCCGGGCTGGCGAGCCCGCCGATGCTGACGTATCTGAAGAAGCTCGGGGTGACCACCATCGAATTGATGCCCGTGCATGAATTTCTCTCCGAACAGAATCTGCTGGACCGCGGGCTGAAGAATTTCTGGGGCTATTCGACGCTCGGCTACTTCGCGCCTCACTCCGGCTACAGCAGCGCCGGCACCCGCGGCGAACAGGTCATCGAGTTCCGTGACATGGTCAAGACCGCCCACACAGCTGGCCTTGAAATAGTGATCGACGTCGTTTTCAACCACACCGCGGAAGGCGCCGCGGACGGGCCCTCACTGTCCTGGCGCGGTCTGGCCAACGACGTGTACTACCGGTTGGACCCAAACGACCCATCACGATACGTCGACACCACCGGGACGGGGAACAGTCTGGCAACCGGACAACCGGAGGTGCTCCGGATGATCCTGGACTCGCTGCGCTACTGGGTCACCGAGATGCATGTCGATGGTTTCCGGTTCGACCTCGCCGCCGAACTCGCCCGGCAACACGGCTTCGTCGATCGGACGTCCGCCTTCTTCGACCTGCTCTACCAGGATCCGGTGCTCGGCCGGGTCAAGTTGGTCGCGGAACCCTGGGATGTGGGCGCGCCGGACAGTTACCAGGTCGGGCGGTTCCCACCGCGTTGGAGCGAATGGAACGATCGGTTTCGCGATGACATCCGCGACTACTGGCGCGGCTCAGCCGACATCGGGTCGCTCGCCACCCGGCTCGCCGGGTCGAGCGATGTGTACCAAGGCACCCGGCGTGGCCCGGATGCCTCAACGAATTTCGTAACCTGCCACGACGGGAAGACCCTCGCAGACCTCGTCTCCTACCGGGGTAAACACAACCAGGCCAATCAAATGGGCGACAGCGCACCGGACGCCTTCGATCGGTCCGACAACCACGGCGTCGAGGGGCCCAGTGCCGATCCGGTCATCATCGCCGCACGACTACGGGACAGCCGCAACTTGCTCCTTACCGTGCTGACCGCGCAGGGCGTTCCCCTTCTGCTCGGCGGAGACGAGCGGCGACGAACCCAGAACGGCAACAACAACGCCTACTGCCAGGACAACGCGATCAGCTGGTACGACTGGACAGCGTCGGTCGAATCGGACGCACTGACGGCCTTCACCTCACTAGCGGTCGCCACTCGCAAGGCGCACCCGGCGCTGAGCCGATCCAATTTCCTGACCGGCACCACCGCACCAGGATCCCCACTAGCGGATGTCCAATGGTTCGGCGCGGACGGGAACCAACCCCGCTGGAACGATCCACAACAGCGGTTCCTGTGCGCCCTGCTCGATGGCCGGTCCACCGGTTCCACGTCACCGGACGGCACGCCCACCCTGGATGACGACGTACTGGTCATCATCAACGGCGGCACCGGCACCGTGCCCTTTACGCTGCCCGGCAGATCCAGCGCCGTGTACACCGTCCTAATCACCACCGACTCCGACGACGGCCGACCGGCAGCCGGAACCACGGCCGTGGGGTCGCCGTTGGCCGTTCCTGGTAGGACGATGCTCATCGCGACCAGTCCGATTCCCCACTGACAACGACTGGTCCGGCCGAACCCAACGCTGTCCCGACGAGGAGAGCCACATGCGTGCCGCGTGGTACGACCGCCAAGGACCGGCATCCGACGTCCTGCGGATCAGCATCCTGGACGAACCACACGTTGGACCAGGCGAAGTGCGGGTGCGGGTCTCAACATCCGGAATCAACCCGGGCGACGTCAAAAAACGCCGCGGATGGCTGGGCTCCGCGATGTCTTACCCCCGGGTCATCCCGCACAGCGACGGAGCGGGCGTGATCGACGCCGCCGGCGAGGACGTCGAACCCGGTCGAGTGGGCCAAAGAGTATGGGTCTACGGCGCGCAGTCCTACCGACCCTTCGGCACCGCCGCTGAACTGGTTGTGGTGCCGGCCGTCCAAGCGGTGCCGCTGCCCGACCAGGTCAGTGATTCCATCGGGGCGTGCCTGGGCATTCCCGGGATCACCGCCCACCGAGCAGTCTTCGTCGGCGGTCCCAGCACCGGAACGGTGCTGGTGCAAGGCGTTCTCGGCGCGGTCGGTTCGATTGCCGCGCAACTGGCTCGCCGCAACAGCAACCGGACCATCGGAACGGTGCGGAATACCGCCGACCTAGACAAGGCTGGTCAGCTGGCCGATGATGTCGTCGCCCTTGACAACAACCCGGTCGACACGATTGCCAAACTGGCGCCAGCTGGTGTCCAACGAATCATCGAAGTCGCCCTGTCCACCAATGCCGATCTGGATTCGGCCGTCATCTGCCAAGACGGCGTCATCGCGGCCTACTCTTCGCCGGCCGACCGAACTGAGATCCCCTTCTGGCCGATGCTCTTCTCCAACGTGACGCTCTGTCTGCTGGGCAGCGACGACTTCTCGCCCGAGGCGAAGATCCAGGCAGCGCAAAATCTGACCGCTGCCGCCGCAACCGGCCTGGAGCTACCGATCCGCACGAGGTATTCGTTGGAAGACATCGCCCGCGCACACGACGACGTCGAACACCCGCCGAACCCCGGACGTGTGCTACTCGATCTTTGAGAACATGCCGGAATCGGGCGGACCAGCAAGTGCGTGCCAATGAATCGTCGCGGACCAATCATCGCGCCGGTGATGTCGGCCGCCGCGTTGACGCTGGCGGTCGTGGTGGTTCCGGCCTTACGGATCGCGGCGATGAAGCAATGGTTGTAGAACGCCGAAATCCAACCGGCAACGGATCACCAGGCGCCGACCCGGCGGGGCCGCGGCGATCGCGTCGGACAGGGAACCTCCCCGCACAGCGCGCTCAGGACACCGTGTCCTGCCGTAACCGGTGCGCCACGATGATCGGTGCGCTGAGGGCGGTGGATACGATGCCCAGCAACGCGTTCAGACCCCTGACCTTCGTCAACGGTCACGATAAATGGTTCTGTGACACCTTCCGTGAAGTCGATAGCTGGACATATGCAGCTCGGGATTGCTTGCGGCTGGCTTGCGCGACCCGGCTCTTCGAGCCTCGGGGTACGACGTGCGGCGGCGCGGTGTGGGCCGTGCGCGGTCACCCGATGGCTCCGCGCCCTGGGACCTGGTCCTCACCCGCCCCAGCAACCGGGACCTCGCCCAAGCACTGAAGAAGTCGAAGCCGGTGACCAGCGGCTCGCCGCACCTGTGCCAGTCCACCCGCACCCTG
>JBBQGJ010000497.1:0-5009 GCA_038322925.1 Mycobacteriales bacterium | reverse complement strand
CACTGCGGGACCTGCGTCGCGGCATCGGCAGTCGCTGCAGGCATTCCCAACGCGGCCACGGCCATGGCGACCGCAGCGACCAGCGCGACCGAACCTCGCCCGATGGCGGGTCGAGCCACCAGACCGGTCCGAATTGATGTGTCGGGGCGCTTCGGGCTATGCACGAATCGTTTCCAGCTGGCTGTCATTTTCCAAGCCCCTTTCTCGGTACCTTCAGCCTTTCGCAAATGCCTGGGTGGCAGCAGGGGCCAGGGACCTCGAACGGATCGCAAGAGTCACCGATTGCGCGGCCGGAAATACTCTGATCTCTCAGATAGGCCTTCGGCCGACAAGAGGAAAGGCCCGGTTGGCGGCGCTGGAGAGCACTGAACGCGCGTGGAAACGGAGAGTGTCGACATTGGCGTTCGCCGTCGTCGATCACTCAAATGTCGCCATTCGTGATTCGGAAGATCCTGGGCGGTCGGCCCGAAGGGTTCCGCGCGGCGCTGGTTGCCGAATTTCCCGGGACCAACGTCTGCGAACTCGCGGACCAACGTCCGGATCGTCCCGACGATGCTCCTCGGCTGGCCCGACGACGCTCGCCCGGTTGAGCGTCGACGCTGCCCGATTGAGCGTCGACGCTGCCCGATTTGAGCCGACGACGCTCGCGCGACTGACCCGACGACGCTCCTTGCCTGAGCCGTCGACGCTCCCCGCCTGCCCGCGGCGGCGGCGGGTGCGGAGCCCCGATCAGCGACCGTGAGGTGACGGACCTACTGACCGCTCGGTCACTGGATGATCCCCGCGCGCATCGCCACCGCGACCATCGCCGCGCGCTCGCCGCTGCCGAGCTTGCGGCCGATCCGGGCGAGATGGCTCTTGACGGTGAGTGGGGACACGCCCAGAGCGCTGGCGATCCGCTCATTGGACTGCCCGTCCGCGACGCCTTCGATGATCTGGATCTCCCTGCCGCTCATCGATAGCACCTGCAGGGGTGCGGGTGCCTTGGCCGGCGACGGGCCGCGCAGCACACCGCCCGCGCCGGCGTTGACGGCATCGATCACCGGTTCGAGGCCGGCGTCGTGAGCCAGCACGATCACCCGTGGCCACCGCGCCGAGCGCAGGGCCCGGACGATCGCTGTCAGGTCGGCGCCGAACTCGGCGCTGACCAGGGCCAGGTCCCCGGACGGTGCGGAGTCGATGATGGTGTAGACCGCGCGCACCGAGTTCGCCTCGAGCACCCAGCCGAATCCCGCACCGTAGAGCTCGGCGGACAGCGAACCGCGGCGGGTGCGGCTGGGATCGGCCAGGAGAGCGGTATGCCCGTCCAGGACGGCCGCCCCGCTCGCTGATCTCCGCTGGGCCGGTATCCGTTGGTCGACGAGCGGTTCGCGTGCTGATGCCGTGTGCTCGTTCACGCGGGTCATCAGGCTCACCTCCGGACATCGATGTGTCGTTCTGCGCTGAGATGCGAATACCGAAGGCGTGTTCGGATGCGGTGACCCCCCCACTCCATAGGGCAGTACCCGTCGGATCGGCGGGACAAACCGGCAGGCGCAAATTGAGCAAGTTGGCAACAGCGGGATTGACCGGGTCGGCGTCGGCGGCCCATCGCACATCAATAACGCCCCGTCAATGACCGCGTCGTCAGTAACGGCCACGTCCGCAAACGCCCCACCGATAACCGCCCCCCCGTCGGTAACCGCCCCACCGGTGACCGCTTTGCCCTGGACGCGCACAATGAATGGGGTGGCTCCGTGGCCGGCATCCGCGGTCGAATGGCACCTGCCCGGATCCCGCCAGACCAGCTGGCCGAATCGGTGGGGAAAGCGGTGCGTCCTGTGTCATCCGAACAACCGGAGCGGACCCTGAGAGTCGCAGTGATCGGCGCCAGTCTGGCGGGCTCTTTGCGGCTGCGGCGATATCCCGCGCCGGGCACCAGGCCGTGCTCATCGAACGCGACCGGCTCAGCCGCACCGCCGCGCCGAGGGCGGGGGTACCGCAGGGCGAACAGCCGCACGTGTTCCTGCTGCGGGGATTGCTCGCGGCGGAGGAATTGCTGCCCGGACTCCGCGCCGATCTGGAATCGCGCGGCGCGGTGCCCTTTGACAGCGCCCGTGTGGCCTGGCTGGGCGAGCATGGATGGTTGAAGCGAGCCGAAGGCTATGAGGTTCTCTCGCTCACCAGGCCGTTGTTCGAACAGGTGGTCGGTGAGCGAGTGGTCGCCCTGGATGGGGTGGAACTGCGTGACGGCACCGCGGTTAGGGGTCTGCACCGGAATGACTCGCCGGGCAGGCGGCGGTGGACCGTCGAAACAGCGCGGTCGGACGACAACGTCGATCTGGTGATCGACGCATCGGGGCGCAACTCGCGGCTGCCGCAGTGGTTGGCCGCGCTCGGGGTGACTGCCCCCAAGACGTCCGAGATCGAAGCGCGGACAGGCTATGCCACCCGGGTGTACCGCGATGTGCCTGCACTGCCGGGCATTTCGGGGATCGTTTGCAAACCACTCCCCAGTGCGCCATTGGCGGACTGGCCTTTCCGGTGGAGGACGGGCGGTGGCTGGTGGTGGCGTTCGGCCGGGGGGATCACCGCCCGCCGCGCGACATCGCCGGGTTCGAGTCGATCCTGCACCGATTATCAGACCCCGCCGTCGCGAACCTCATCGACCGGGCGACGCCGTGCGGTGACGTGAAAGTGCATCGCCGCAACGGAAATCGTCGGTACCACTACGAGCAGATGACTGATTGGCCGGACGGGCTACTGGTGGTCGGCGACGCGTTCGTGGCGTTCAACCCGGTTTTCGGGCAGGGCATCTCCGTGGCGGCGTGCGAGGCCATCGTGCTCCGGGATCAGCTGGCTGCGGGCCTGGGCCCGGGCGATGCTCGCACGGTGTCTGCTGGCCGCGACGGCTGCGTTGCCGTGGAGCATCGCGGTGGGCCAGGATGTGCGACAGCCGACCTGCGATGCTCGGCAGAACGGTCGCCAGGCGGTGACGAACGCATGGGGGAGGGAACTGACCCGGTTGGCCGTCCACGGCGATGCCCGAGCTGCGGAGGTCTTGACCGCCGTTTACCACCTGATGGCCGTGCCGAGAGTGATGCTGCACCCCGCACTTTTCTGGGCGGCCCTGCGAGCCCGGATCGTCGGGTACGGCCCGGCGGTGCCCCGGCCGGCCGGGCTCGATGCGTTGGTTCACTCCCAGCCGAGCCGGTAGGTGCGGTGTTCAGGGGCCGATTCCGGGCCCGCACTCGACCGGCAGCAACTGGGACTCCAGGCGCGAACTCATCGGCGACGCGTCCGGCCATCGCCTTCGAGGCCTTCCTCACTCGACTCAGCGCCAGTATTGATGTCTAGTACGGCAGCTGTAGTTCGGGTGTCGTGGCGTGTTGCCGCAGGTCAGGGCGGCCGGCGCGTGATCATCGGTGGTTGTGAAGACAACGAAGAACTCGTCGCCGGCCGCTGTCCATAGCGTAAATCCCGATCGGTGGTGGGATGAATTCGGCGCGCTGCAGGATCGCATCAGGCCGCGGTTCGCCCGGTACGAACCGGCTCGACATGCCGGTGGGTTGATGCACGGTTTGCTGTCCGGGCTTGACCGGAAGAATTGCTGGACCATCGCCGAGCAGCGCGGTGACGCGAGCCCGGATGCCCTGCAGCACTTGCTGTTCCGGGCGAAGTGGGACCAGGACGCGGTGCGTGACGATCTACGGGGTTATGTGCTGGAGGCCTTCAACGACCCGGCCGGGATCTTGGTCGTAGACGAGACCGGAGATTTGAAGAAGGGCACCCGCACCGTGGGGGTGCAGCGGCAGTACACCGGAACCGCCGGCCGCATCGAGAACGCCCAGGTCGCGGTGTATCTGACATACGCTGCGACGCGAGGTCACGCGTTGATCGACCGGGCCCTATATCTGCCGCGTTCCTGGGTCGATGATCCGGCCAGGTGCACCGCCGCCGGTATCCCGGCCGATGTCGAGTTCGCCACCAAACCCGCGTTGGCGCTGCGGATGATCGGCGCCGCTCTGGACGCCGGGGTGGGCGCGTCCTGGGTGACCGGTGACGAGGTGTACGGCAACGACCCGGCGCTACGGGCGGGATTGCAGAACCGCCGGATCGGATACGTGCTGGCGGTGTCCTGCGACCATCGCATACCCACCAACTGTGGTCCCGTCCGCGCCGACAGCGTCGCCCGCGGACTGCCGCCCGTGTCGTGGCAGCGACTTTCCGCCGGCGCCGGGTCCAAGGGCGAGCGCATGTACTCCTGGGCGTACCTGTCACTGCCCTCGGACGAGGCCGGGGAGCAGTGGATCCTGATGCGCCGCAACGATTCCACCGGTGAGTTGGCGTTCTACCGGTGCTACAGCCCGCAGCCGGTGCCGCTGGGTGAACTCGTCCGCGTCGCCGGCCGGCGATGGACCGTGAGGAATCCTTCCAGACCGCCAAAGGCCAGGCCGGACTCGACCAACACCAGGTCCGCACCTGGACGTCCTGGCACCGCTGGGTCACCCTGGCCATGCTCGCGATGGCCTTCCTGGCCGTGGTCACCGCCGACGAACGCGACCGCACCCCCGCACCGGCCGGGATGATCCCGTTCACTCTCAACGAGATCCGCCGCCTGTTCGATGCGCTGACCACCGCTCCGGCGACAACGGCAGAGCACGTCCTCAATTGGTCCGACTGGCGCAGGAAACATCAAGCCGTCGCCCGAAAATCCCACTATCGCCGCAGATCAGCGCACCTATGATCCCGAACTACCGCTGCCGTACTAAAGGACTATTTCAAATTTCGCGCCGAGTGGCGGCTCAACGGCGGTTTGGTTCTCGACGAGACGGACATGTTGGTGAATTTTCTATTTTGCAGGAAACGCAGAAAGGCCTTGCCAGTTCCGGGCTCTTCGCTAGATCGGGTGGGCTACGTAGGGTGACGGGTTGGGGAGTTTTCCCGCGATGAGGTAAATGATGGTGATCATCTTGGTTTTGCTGCGGTAGCCGCGGGCTCTGGCCTTCGCGGCCTGGATGAGGGAATTC
>JBBQGJ010000496.1:0-5011 GCA_038322925.1 Mycobacteriales bacterium | reverse complement strand
CCACTCCCCCATCGAGCGAGGTGACGGCCCAGCGGGTCGTGGTCGTGTCGGCAGCCGCAACGAGCGCGGCCAGGTCGGACCGGCTGCGCGACGGCACTGCCGGCAGGCCTGGCTCAGTAGCGGGGCCGGCCGGATGGTAGGTGAGGCGTCCGCGGTCGACGTCGAACGCGACTGGTCGTGCGCCAGGGTTGTTGCGGTTGGCTGGATCGGCCATGGGGGATGCCTTTCCTAGTTGGTGGTGGCTGACCGGGTGGCAGACCCGGCGCCCGCGATCTCCTCGTCGGTGAAGCCCACGTCCTCATCGATCCGAGGCGGGGTCGGCTGGGACGCCGCCGATTCCGGCACTACCGGAGCCGGCGCCTGGCCCAAGACCTCGTAGGCGCCGTTGAGAGCAACCGCGACCATCCAAGACTGCGTAGGGGAGGCCACTCGCGCGCGCAGCGGGCGGCCGAATTCGCGCGCTCGCTGACCGATCCACCACACGCCCGTGTTGAACCCGGAAGGCTCATCGGTCATCGGGAACGTCTCGGTGCGGCCGAGCAGTTCGACGCTCACCTGCTCCGCCAGGAACTGCACGTTCCCGACGGGATACTCCGCCGCCACAATCTGCGCCATCGCTTCCACCCCTCTAGTTGGCGTACTGCCAGGCCGACACAACCCACGCCGCGCCGTCGCGCGACATGGAGACCAAAACGACGTGCTCACGGACCCACATCCGCTGCCCATCCGCGCTGAACCCGGTCACGTTGGCCGAGATCCCGCGCACCGCGGCCGTCGCCGTGTCCGCAGGCCGCTCCCCCAGCGACGCGGTTGACGTGTCGCACACCGTGAACCCGGACTGGGCCACCAGCGACGTCCAGTCCGCGCCACTGCTGCCGACAGGTGCCTGCCCGAGTTGCGCCGCGAGCGCCGGAGTCGCGTACACGCCGGCCCGTACAGCCGCCACGGTGGGCGACCCGTCGATCCGGGCATCCATCGTCAGCAGGGTCCGCGCGAACGCTGACGCGACCGCAGTCGGGTCGCTGTGGTCGACACCGGCAGGATCAGGAACCCCACCTCGAGGGGTCCCCGCGCCCGCCGTCACCGTCACCACCGGCACGCTGGCCGTCGGCGAGCCGACCGGGCGGGTATCAACCCACGTCGCCGCCGCTGACGGCCGAGACGCCTGCCCGCCGGCATCCAGCACCGATGGCACGGACCCTGGCGTCGGCACGGTCGCGGACGGCGTGGGACTCGACGACACGGTCGACGACACACTCGAGGTCGCAGTCGCCGCGGTACCGGCACGGCCGATCATCACTCCGGCCGTGCCGCACACCACAACCCCGGCCACAGTGGCCACCACGATCATCCGGGCCTTCATCGCGGCCTCCGTACGGTCTGCTTGAGCGCGGTGTAGTAGCCGCTGCTGAGCGAGTCGACCGACACCGTCCGGGCCGGGTTCGGCGCATGGATCATCTGGCCGGCGCCGATGTAGACACCGACATGGCTCCAACTGCCGTCGATCCAGAACTCGATCAGGTCGCCTGGCTGCATCGCGCCACTCGCAACCGGCAACGAAGCCACCTGCTCGGTGGTCGTACGAGGAATCGTGATCTTGCCCGCGGTCGCGGTGTACCAGACGTACCGGGCGAAGCTCGAGCAGTCCCACCCGGTCCGCCCGTCAATCCCAGCCGACGGGCCAGTCAGCGACCCGCCGCCGTAGCTGTACACGACACCCAGCTGAGACCGGGCCGCAGCCACCAGCGCGGCAGACAGTTCAGTCCCTGTCGCCGCGGTGCCGGCGTGCGCCTTCACGTAGGCGACGGGATCCGTGAACTGGCTGCACGTCGGCATGCTGCTCGTGCCCAGCGTCACCTCGAAGTGGAGGTGGGGGCCGAACGCGTTGCCGGTCTCGCCCACGGCGCCGATGACCTGCCCAGCGGTCACGGTGGTGCCCACCTGGATCGCGATCGCCGACAGGTGTGCGTAGTACGACCGGACCTGCCCGCCGTGATCGATGATGATTTGGTTCCCGTACGCCGGCCCGGTGCCTCCCGCGTCGCCGCCCCAGCTCGCGTGCACGACGGTTCCCGCCGCGGCCGCATGCACGATGCTGCCAATCGGCGCCGGGTAGTCGTCTCCGGTGTGCCACCCGCACATCTGCCATGCAGATCCAGCGGCGTGGTACGTCCCGGACGCCGTAACGCCCTCGACCGGCTGCACCCAGCCGCCCGCAGCCACCGTCACGGTGTACTTCGGGAGCAGGACCGTCATGATCCGCTCGACGTAGGCGGTCGTCTCGGCATAGCCGGGGACTGTCGCCTTGCACGGCCCGGACACGGTCGCCTGGCTGCAACTGCTGGGCAGTACCGCATTCGGTCCCGCGTTGTACGACGCCAGCAGCAGCCTGGTCAGCGCATCTCCCGTGTTCGGCGGCGACAACCGGGCCACAAAGGCACACATCATGCGTCCCTGGGCCATGATTGCGTCGCCCGGATCGAACGGTGAGGCCGACCCGTTGCCGTCATCATCACGAAGCCACGTCGTGCCCATCAGCTGGCTCAGACCCTTAGCCCCGGCAGGTGAGACCGCATTCGGGTTCCAGCCGGACTCGGCATCGATCTGAGCCGCGATCAGCGCGGGCGAGACCTCCGGGCAGATGGCCCCAGCCTTCAAGACCCACGACCGGTACGCCGCCGGCACAGCGTCCGAAACACCCAGCCCCGCCGCAGCTGCCGCCGGACTCTGACCTGGCAGGACGGTGAACGCGGCCACCAGCAGGCACAGCACAACCGCAGCCACGCCCCCCGCCTTCACCCCGCTCACCGTCTCTCCCTCAGTCCGTCAGTACGAACCGCTACGAGAGATGCCGCCCACAGTCCCCGAGCACGACCCATGACCAGCAGGGCTCTCATGAACCGACGAACCGAGACTCGTCGACGACACGTCCAAGTCGTTGTAGGTGTGGAGGCGACAGGAGCCGACAAGGTAGCTGGGGAGCCACAAGCGGCCAGTGCGCACGCCAATACCACGACGAGCAGGGGGCGGGTACGCACGGAGGACTCCTAGCAGGTTTGAATGGGGTGCAAACCGACGCGTCGACCTTAGCAAAGATTGGCGTTAAAGGCTAACCTCAGGGACCGGGGTGACGCGTCCTGTTCAGCCTGGAATGATTGCCAGGTGCCCCGGTATGCGACTTCGCCCGTTCCCCCGCAGATGGAGGCGCTCGTGACCCTAGGCATCAACCGAATCAAGCTCGCCGTGCTGCTGGCCCTGACTGACGAGGGAGGTACGGCGACCACAGCCCAGATCAGCCAGGCCGTCCCGAGCATCCGGACGACCTTGTTGCACCACCTGAAGGAACTGGTGGCTGAGGGATACGTCACTGCGGACCTCCCGATGGACGAGTGGAAGCGCGGTGTCCGAGTAGCGTGGACGCTAAATTCCGACCGTCTCCATGCCGACCTGCGGGAACTGATCCAACGAACCAGCCAGACCCGTAAGGTCGCCAACGGCGACGACGTTTGAGCACACCGGGGTGCTGCTTCCTAAGCAAGACGTGCGAGCAGCCGCAGCGATCACGGAAGAAGCAGGGCAAGGGTGACGGTCGGGGATGAGACACGCTACCTAAGGTAACAGGGTCTGTACCTATACGTCACGCAAGTAGTGGGAAGAGCAGCCCGCCGATCAGTCCAAGCACCATTCCCAGAGCGACCTGAGCCGGGCTGTGCCGTCCTTCTCTGACCCGCGCCCACATGACTGCGGCCAGAAGCGCTGCACCAGCGACTCCGAGGCCGGGGTTCCAGAGCCAGAGGATGGGGATCGCCCCTGCGAGTACGGCGGCGTGGAGAGATGCCTTGGCCGCCAGGGTTGCAACGAGGACGAGCAGCAGTCCGGTTGCCATTGCAACCAGGAGGGCGAAGACCGGCCGGGGCGCGTGGAGTAGGGCGAGTCCACCGACTGTGAGTACCACCGACGCCAGAACAACAGCTGCGAGGACTGGTCGCTCCTGTCTGCGTACAACTTGCCGATCTGAAGCGAGTCCGTGCCTCAATGCGAGCGCGAGGACCGCTTTCGGGACCCCTACTGCACCCACGAGGACTAGGGCGAGGACTTCCGAAAATTCGAGCCACCCCGTTCGCGATCGCCATGTGACGATCAGCAGCAGGACCGCGACGACGTTTACGGGATCGAGCACCCGGCTGACCCAGGCTGCGGCAATGGATGGTCGGGCTGCCGCGAGACGTGCTATGTCCGGATCTGTGGTCATTGGCTCGCGGCGTCTTCTAGCTCGAGGCGGCGACGATGCAGCACAAGCTGCGGGCGCCATATCCGGGCCCACCATCCCAGCGGCAGATAGATCTCGGGATGCTCTGCGATGGCCGACTGCCAACCAGGCGTGACCTTGCGGAGCTGCTGCTGCGCGACCAGCCACTCCCCTATCGGGAAGAAGAACAGGGCGGTCCCCGCCAATGCCCCCGTCAGGCCGATCACGCCGTTCACCGCGGTTGTACCCAACCAGACAGGAAGGACGCTGTGGCGCAGCTCGTAGAGGACCTGGAGGAGAAGTAGCCCGCTCGCGACGACCCCCGCAACGACGGCGGCGACACCCGTTCCCAGAGTGACGGCGGCGATCTTGTCCCCATCGCGGAAGGACCGACGACTCACGCGTATCCAGCCGATGGCTAGCAGGACCCCGGCTACGCACAGGTGCACGTCGATACCAACGGTGTAGACGGCTACTGGAATCGACGACGCGGATAGCGGCCTAAGGTCCAGGACTTCATAGCCATGCAGGGGCGCCATAGCCCACGAGAAGACCAAGACGACAGCGGCGGTTGCAGCCTCCCAACCCATCCAGGCCCGCGCCCGTCTACTGGTCGGGATCTGTCATCTCCCAGGACATCGGTGACAGTTCTGCATCAGGAGATCGGTGACGGTTCTGGTGGTCTTGGGGGTGACACTTCTGCCCTGAGGGTGGGCGGATGGTTGCCAGCGAATCCATCGATCCTCGTGTCCGTCTCTCGAT
>JBBQGJ010000495.1:0-5022 GCA_038322925.1 Mycobacteriales bacterium | reverse complement strand
GGGGCGCCGGTCCGGGACGCTCAGTACCGCGGCCGCGGCGGAGCAGTTGGGCCGGTTGGTGATGGCGGTACCGGGGCCGGTGACCTCGGCGATGTCGGTGGGCTGTCATTTGTTGCTGGCGGATAGGTTCGCGCAGCTGGTGACCAACGCCGGTGATGTGCTGGCCGCGTTGGGTCGGGTGGGTCCGGCCCGGCCGGTGGCGCCGGTGCCGGGGTCGGACCCACGGCACCCGACCGATGGGCTGGACCTGGTCACCGCCCGGGTCTATGACGCCCTGCCGACTCACGAGACCGCATCCGTGGAGCAGCTTGTCACCGAATCAGGGCTGCTGGCCAACGAGGTCCTGGGGTCGCTGGCCGTCCTGGAGTTGCACGGGATGAGCACCCGGGAAGGAGCGCTATGGCGGCGGGTCACCCACGGGCGACACCAAGATCCCGACACGGCCGCCGTTGGCTGAGCGTGCTGGGGACGACCCATGGCGCCGAGGCCGACGCAGCCGAAGGATCCGAGCGGGAATTGCCCGTGCTGAGATCTGCTCAGGAGAGCCGGCTGACAAGGTTCCTGACTGCTGCATCGATCAGTACCGGGACGTCGCGTTCGACGGTGCTGGCGAGGTGGTCGGCATCGCCATCGGCATGGGGGATCCGCGGCCGGGACCTGCGGATCATGGACGTCGACGCCGCCGTGCAGCAGACCGCCGACTACGCCGGCGCCGCGGACCTGGCCCGTATCCGCGGCCGCGGCGGCACCGACATGCGGATCGGCATCAAAGCCGCACTCGAGCTCAAGCCTCGGCCGCACGCCGTCGTCGTCTTCACCGACGGCTACAGGTGGCCCGGTCCGGGTCGGCCCGATGATCGACCGGCCGGCCGACGAGCCCGGTTCAACAATCGAAGCAGAGGTGGCCAAGCTGCTGCCCTGACCCGGCCCGGTCTGGGGCGGTGCCTGGGTAGATTCCGCAGCTCAATGGGGTAAGCCTGCGGCGCCGGTCGGACACCCCCGGCGCGCTGGCCAGTCAGTCCCGTCCCGACGGAGGCTGGACCGACCCGGCTGTCGGGTTGATCACGGCTTCAGCGCACGTTCCAGGGTGCCGGCGCTGGGAGCCACGAGGGTGCGTGACGGTATCCGCGCCATCCCCGCCGGCGACACCCTCTCGGCTGCCGGCGTGGGGTGTGGTCCCCGCATTGCCCGGCTTTGGCGGTGGAGCTCAGGCCATAACCCCGAACTTGCGGCCGCCAACGGTTGCCGCGGTGAACGCATACGGGTCAGCAACGGCCTGGCCGTGCTTGCTCCTCCTCTACAACCAACAGAACAGCATCGACGGCGCTCGCTCTGTCAATGCCTGCGTCCTGATCAAAGGCGTGGACCGCGTCGCCGGAGCACAACGTGTTTCGACAAAATCGATCACACCGTGTTGATGGACCGCCTCCGGCGCAGGATCGGTGACAAGCGTGTCCTGGCGTTGGTGAAGTCCTTCCTCAAGGCTGGGGTCCTGACCACGGCCGGAACGCGGGAAGGCACTATCACCGGGACTCCACAGGGCGGGATCTTGTCCCCGCTGCTGGCCAACATCGCCTTGTCCGTGCTCGACGATCATTTCGTTCGGCAATGGCAGACGATGATGGCGACCGAACAGCAACGGCAGAAACGTCGACGCCGAGGCCTGGCGAACTACCGACTCGTCCGATACGCCGACGACTTCGTCGTTCTGGTGACCGGCGAGCGGGAGCAAGCCCAAGCCTTGCGCGGCGACGTCGAGGCGGTCCTGGCCCCGATGGGCCTGAGACTGTCAGAGGCCAAGACCCGTGTGGCCCATATCGACGACGGCTTCGACTTCCTCGGTTTCAGCATCCGCCGGATGCAGAAGCGAGGTAGTCACAAGCATTTCGTGTACACCCGGCCCTCGACCAAGGCGATCGCCTCGATCAAGGACCGGGTCCGGGCCATGACCTACAGAGCGACCCTGCACCACGACCCGGGGTACGTCATGGACTACCTCGGTCGGGTGCTGCGTGGCTGGGCGCACTACTTCCGGCACGGTGTGTCCAAGCGGACCTTCAACGCGATCGACTCCTACACGTGGGAGCGGATCACGCACTGGCTGCGACAGAAACACCGCATCGGATGGCCAGAACGGCGGCGCAGGTTCTGCCTGCCCGGGACCTGGCGCCTGGTCCACGACGGGAAACGGTTCCGTGGCGCAGCCAGCGTCACGGTCATCCGGTACCGCTACCGCGGCTACCGCATCCCGACCCCGTGGACACCATCGACCACCCCCGCGTGAGTTACGAGGTACAGCAGCCTGTCGTGGAGAGCCCGTTGCGGTGAAAGCCGCACGGCGGGTTCGGCGGGCGGCCCGGGGAAACGGAGCGGCAGCAAAGCCGCCGCCGCGCCCCGGGCCGACCCAACTGGCGGCACACCCGCCTGGGCGACAAGTACGTCACCGTGATCATCGATCTGACAGCGGTCCGAGCCGGAACCGGACCGGCCAGGTTGTTGGACATGGTCCAGGGCCGCACGAAACAGGTGTTCGCCACTTGGCTGGCCGACCGGCCGCAGGCGTGGCGGGACCGGGTGCAGGTCGTCGCGATGGACGGGTTCACCCGCTTCAAAACCGCTGCCACCGAACAACTCCCGGACGCGGTCACCGTGTTGGACCCATTCCACGTCGTGCGCCTGGCCGGCGAAGCCCTCGACCAGTGCCGCCGACGCGTCCAACAAACACTGCACGGCCACCGCGGCCGCTCCGGTGATCCACTGTTCTCCGCCCGGCGCACCCTGCACACCGGCGCCGACCTGCTCACCGAAAGACAACGGGCACGCCTGCACGCCCTGTTCGCCACCGACGAGCATGCCGAAGTCGCAGTCACCTGGGCCATCTACCAGGCCATGATCACCGCCTACCGCCACACCGACCGCAAACAAGGACACGACCTGCTGCGCTCGCTGATCCGCAGCCTGGCCCGCGGCGTCCCACCCGCCCTGACCGAGATCCGCAAGCTCGGCAGGACCCTGAACGCCTCGCGGCCGACATTCTGGCGTTCTTCGCCCACCCCGGCACCAGCAACGGGCCAACAGAGGCGATCAACGGCCGCCTGGAACACCTGCGCGGCAACGCCCTGGGCTTCCGGAACCTCACCAACTACATCGCCCGAGCACTCCTGGAAATCGGCGGATTCAGACAGCGCCTACACCGTCAATTCTGAAGAGCCACAATTCCGGGGAAGCCGAAGCAAGCAGTGCTTGGGGGACCGTTGCCAGATCGCCGACAGGCAGATCCGTCATTGCGCTCTCCTCGCTCTCGTACGAGCAGAACCGTCCTATTGCAGCGGTGAGTCCGGGTTGGGGAGCTCAATGTTAACTGCAGGGTCAACCGATTTCACTCCGCGAATACTGCGCAGCGCGGTGTCACCGCCTTCGGGAACAAACCCGGTGATAACGCCGATGGCTTCTAAAACTTGGGAGACCTGCATTCCGCTGGCCCGGAGTGCGGCGGCGACCTGGTACATCGAGTCGGCATGCTGATCGTCGACGGTGACGGTAATATTCGGCATTTGGTCGATTCTAGTAGACGTTGGTTGCTCTATTGTGGGGCTAGCACGAGGCCGGCGCCGACGTCAACGGATGGTTCGTAGAGCCGGTCGCTCTCTTGGGCCAGGACCGACCACAACTCCCGTCCCCGCAGGCCGGAACTCTGCGCCCACAACGCCGCCAGACCGGCCACGTGCGGCGTCGCCATGCTCGTTCCACTGATGGTGTTGTATTTCTGCGGCAAGAGCCAGGAGGAATACACACGGCGACCGGGCGCGGCGTTGTCGACCTGCCCACCTCTGGACGTCAGGCTCCGAGCGGAGAAGAATGCAATGGACAGGTCCTCCTCCACGGCCGCCACCGCCAGGATGTATGGGCTGTTCGCTGGTGCCCCCACAAAACCCCAGTTACGAGCGCCACGATCGGCGTTGTTCCCCGCGGCCGCAACGATCAGCGACCCCTTTTCCAACGCGCGTCTGCCGATCTCGGTGTAGGGCGGATGCGGCTCCGCGACATCGGCACCCAATGACATGGAAATGACCTGGCAGCCTTGGCTGATCGCCCAATCGATTCCGGCGAGCACGCTTTCATCGGAGCCCGATCCGGAATCGCTCAGGACCTTTCCGATGAAAATCTCCGATTCGTAGGCGATCCCGTACCGTGGGGGGCCGGCCGGCTTCTTAGAGCCGCATGCCGTCCCGGTGCAATGTGTCCCGTGACCGTGGCCGTCCTGTGCTGATTCGCCGGCAATGAAGGAAGCGGACGTGATGCTCCGACCGACAAAGTCGGGGTGGGAAAGTTCGAATCCCGTATCCAGCACAGCAACTTTGATGCCCTTGCCCGAATACGGTGACGACACGGCCTGGGTCGCCTGTAACCCCCAGGTGAAGTCGGCCGTGTCTCTAAACTGGGAAATGCCGATCTGGCCGCCCAGCGTACCCCTTGAGTTCGGAGCATCACCGCTAATTCGCGCAGTCAGATCGGTGATCGCGTCCTGATATCCATCGAGGTATGACGAATCGATCAGCGGGTGGTAAATCAATTCCGGTGAGATCGACAGGATCGCGCGTTGGGCTTGACTGGACGAACGCAGCGATGCCAGCTGGCTGGGGTCGACTGAAACAACGGCAACGCCGAGTTCGGCAAACACAGTGGCATCCGCCCCGGCGTCGCCCACCTGTTGTGGGTCGAACTCGCGGGAGTTCGATACGTTTGAAATGCCGGCCACCGACTCGAGCATCGGAGCAGGATCAGCCTCTGCGTCAGCGAACACCACCACGTATCGGCCCGTCGTCTGCGCTGTTCCGGGGCTTGTCAGGCGGTTTTCAATATTACCGGGTTCATTGATCACTCGACTTTCGTAGTTATGAGGCAACCCGTCGGGGGCCGACCTGCAGGTTCGGGTTTTGTTGGGATGCGGCGTGACCTGGGGTTGTGGGGTTTATTCGGTGGGTGGTGAGCGTGTCGCGCAGGGCGTAGAGCATGTCCATG
>JBBQGJ010000494.1:0-5028 GCA_038322925.1 Mycobacteriales bacterium | reverse complement strand
GGAGGCGGCGTAGGCGAATTGCTCCAGCTCGGCGTTCGACCGGGCCAACGCCGCGTTGGATTGGGCTAGCGCGGCGTTGGCCCGTTCCAGTTCGATCGCGTGGAGCGCTCGTTCCTGTTCGGCGCGTCGCCGGTCGGTGATGTCGTGGGCGGTGGCCACCACGCCGAGCACCGTCCCGGCGGCGTCCCGGTACAGCGACGCGTTGACCAGCACATCGCGGACCTCACCACCGGGACGGCGGACCACCAACGGGCAATCGGTGAGGACACCGTCGGCCAGCGACCGCCGATACCCGTCGCGGGCCCGGTCCGGTGCGGTGAAGTAGCCGGCGAAATCCGTGCCGATGATCCGCTCACCCGGCACGTCGACCTCCCGGATCGCTGCCTGGTTGACGTCGGTGATCGTCCCGGTCGGGTTGATCACCAGCAGCGGGTCCGGGCTGGCCTCGATCAGGCTGCGGGCGTACCGCTGGGCGTCCCGGGCGGCGGTGATGTCCCGGTTCACCTCCATCACGCCGACCCGCGCGCCGTCCGGCGCCAGCCGGGCCGCCCACCGGCTGGCCAACACGATCCGCTGCCCGTCCCGGCGGGTCTGCACCAGCTCGCCCTGCCACGACCCGGACCCGGCCAGTTCGGCGTCCGGGTCCCCGGCCGGGTATTCGGTGCGCAGCAGCCCGGACGCGGCCCGACCGACGGCCTCGCCGCGGGTGAACCCGTAGGTCCGTTCGGCGCCGCGGTTCCAGAACGAGATCACCTGCCCGGCGTCGCGGACCAGGATCGCGTCGTGCGCCAGGTCCAGCAGCGACGCCTGATCGGCCAGCGCCCGTTCCGCCGCCTTCCGTTCGGACACGTCGGCGAACGCCGCGATCGTGTAGTCCACCGACCCGGCAGGCCCGCAGATCGGGGTGCCCCACACCTCCAGCGCGGTGACCCCGCCGCCGGGACGGTGGATCTCGACGTCATCCAGGTGGGCGTGCTCCCCACGGACCGCCCGGGCATGGGCCGTGTCCCGAGCCGGATACAGCTGCCCGGTGTTCTGCGCGTACAGCTGGTACAGGCCGGGCAGGTCACCGTCGACGAGCTCGGCGTGCACACTGGCGCCCAGCAGCCGTTCCGCCTCGTCATTCGCGTAATACGGCCGGCCGCTCCCGGTCCTGATGGACACCGCCACCGGTAACGCGTCCAGGAATTGGAACAGGCGCGTCTGGCTGGCCACCGCGAGGTGTCGGGCGTTTTCGGCGCGCAGCGCCATCCACACCGCGAACGCCACCAACCCCGCGGTGAACACGGCCAGCACCGCCACCGCACGGGCCGTGCCGGACACGATCGACTGGTCCCGGTCGGCGACCGCCGCCCACACCAGGACCGCGGCCCCGAGTGTCACCGCACCCGCCGGCATCGCCAACCACTGGCCACGCCGGTCGGTGCGCTGCCAGGTCAACGTCAACATCCCCACCGCCAGCACCACCATGGTGGCGCCGGTCAACACGGCCATCGACGCGTCCTCGCCCCAGCCGTACGCGGCAGAAAACCCCGCCGCATGCCCGAACAACGACAACATCGCGATCGCGGCGATCAACGACCCCGCCGCCGCCAACACCGCGGCCCGCCGACCGGGCCACGGCCACCCCGGCGCCGCCGCCAACGCACCGACACCGGCCAGCACGAAACAGACCGCCGTGTTCACCCCCATCCGGCCGCCGCTGTCCGCCGCCCCGCCCAGGTACACCGTGACGAACACGTCATCCAAGCCCAGGCCCCGACCCAGCACGTGGCCGGCGATCACCAGCACGCC
Source organism: Mycobacteriales bacterium (assembly GCA_038322925.1). Taxonomy (GTDB): domain Bacteria; phylum Actinomycetota; class Actinomycetes; order Mycobacteriales; family Nakamurellaceae; genus Nakamurella. The sequence goes on along the minus strand of JBBQGJ010000494.1, from coordinate 3,234 downwards.
CAACCCCACGTCCACCCCGGCAGCCACCACCACCCATCTCCGCCAGCCCCGGGACAGCACCACCAGCGCCGCACCGGTCACCGCGAACGCCACCGCCGCGGACAACACCATCGGGTTATCGCGTCCCGGCCACCGCAACGCCGCGGTGCCCCGGGCACACCACCCCGCCAGCACGACCACACCCACCACCGCGCACACCAGTCCCGCGACCATTGCCACCACCCCCGCGGCCCGGTGACCACCCGGCACACCCCCCGCGTCAGCCTCCGCCCGCGTTCCCACCGTCGTCCAGGACACCCCAGCCCTCCGATCGCCACGCCCGAGCCGCCCGACCGGCACCGCTCCCGCATCACCAAGGCACGGCGCCGACGCGCGCGGAAATCCCTTCGACCGTGCCCGAACGGATCACCCTCGGCCTCGGGTCACCGGCGTCGGGTCGCCACCGTCGCACCGGCGCGGGGACGGGGATGACAATCCCCGATCATGTCACGGTCAGTGCGCGAACTGTCGCCCTCCGCGATCAACGGAGTCCGCCCGGCCGCAGAGAAGCCGTTGACCAGATCACCGCCATTACCGCAGCCGGCGACTGGCCAGTCCGCGTGCCACCGCATCAAGCCCCGCGAACCCCGCACCTACAGCCAGCCCTCGACCAGTTCCGCGGCCCGTCGATTGAGCTCGTCGGCCCGCCGTTCGACATCGGTGAGCACATCGATGATCCCGGCCAGGTCGTCAAGGTCACGGCGTCGGCGGTCCCAGGCTGCGGCCGCGTCCACGGCGTCGTAGCCGTTGCCCGGAGCCGGGGTGATGACCGGCGGCGTCTCAGGCGTGGTGACGATCGGGTCGGGGTCGACGGGCAGGTCGCGGTGGGCGCCGAGGTCTCCGGCGAGCAAGTCGCGGACGCGGCGGGACAGCGAGTGCGGGGAGAGGCGTTGCAGCGGCAGGGGCAGTGCTCCCCACTGGTCGATCGGTGGCAGCAGCGGCACCGACTTCGTGGTGTCGTCGAGGATCGGCCCGGCCCGGCAGACGTGCGGCGCCCGATGGTCAATCACCCCTGCCCGCTTCAACGCTCGGGCGATGGTCTTGGTGCTGGGTTTCGTGACGGCCAGGTCCAGGATCTTCAGCCAGCGCGTGACCGCGCAGGACCCGCACAAGATCGCGTCGTCGGTGTGGCGAAGGGTCCACTCCCCCGCCCCTGACCGGATCGTGGCGACGCCGTCCACGATGGAGATGTCGCCGGTGGTGAGGGTGGCGAGGTGTCGATACGGCACCCCCACCAGTTGGGACAGCACCAGCAGGCAGCGGTCGCGCCGGCCGAACATGCCCTGTGTCCAGCCGTGCGAGGGCAGCCCCCGCAGCGCCGCCTCCACCGCTTCCCGATCCGCCTTCGTGGGGTGGAAGGGTTCGCCGGTGGGTCTGCCGAGCGCCGCCCGCACCGCCGCGGACTCCCCCGGCCTGTCCAGTGCGGCGGCGGTGTGGTGGTGGTCGATGGCGGCGACCCGGCACCGCTGGGTGGCCGGCGCGGCCGGGCACCCCTGCAGGAAGTCGACGACAACCCGCGGGTCAGCGGGTAGTGCGGTGGTGTCGGTGGCGGCGCACCAGTCGGTGAACAGCGCCCAGTCCGCGGTGTAGGTCCGGCGGGTCCGCGGCGACGGCACCGGTGGCGGCTCGTCGGTGCTGGTGTCGGTCGTCGTGGTCATGGCGGTTAGAGGCCGAGGCGGGTGACGGCGTTGCCGACCAGGGGGGCGTGTTCCCGGGCGTAGACCTCGAGCATCACCGGGGAGCGGTGCCCGGTCTGCCGCATGATGGCGTGGGCGTCGGCGCCTTGCCGGAAGGCCTCCGTGACGAACCCGGCGCGCAGCGAGTGGCCGCCGAGTTTGTCGACCTGGGCGGGGGTGAACCCGGCGGCGGCGGCGCGGCGCTGGATCATCTCGTTGATGCCGTGCCCGGTCATCGCCTGTTGCCCGATGGCGCCGGTCTTGTGCACCGTCGGGAACAACGCGCGGGCCGGGTCAAGGGGTTCGGCCAGCCGGGTGCTGCGGCAGCAGTGCAGCACCGGCTCCTCCTCCTCTCCCCCACTGCCTGCCGCGGTGAGGGCTTGGCGGCGGAGGACCGGCAGGACCGCGCGGCGGCCGGCGCCGTCGGCGGCGGTGTCCCACGCCAGGAGGATCTGCCGCCACCGGACGTAGGCGCAGGGCGGACAGGTCACCGGGTCCCGCCCGTAGGGCAGGGCCTTCACCGTTCCGTGGGCCTCCTGATCGGTCTTCGACCGGCGCAACCGGACATGCAGCCCGTCAGTGCCGTGCAGGGTGACGTCGGCGAGGGTCAGCGCGACCAGTTCGGAGCGGCGGTGCGCGCCGGCGAACCCCATCAACAGCAGCGCCATGTCCCGCCGCGCGCTCACCCCCGCCGGCCACCCGCCCGCCGTCTCGGCGATCGAGATCATCAAAGTGCGGATGTCGGACAGGAGCAGCGGCGCGCGGCGGTTCGGCGGGGTCGCCCGGATCCGGCGGATCCCCGACAAGGCACGGCGGACCACCTCGGACCGGCCGGGCGGGTCGAGGCCGGCGGCGGTGTGCACCTGGTTGATCGACGCCACCCAGCGGGTCAACGTCGCCGGGGCGTACCGCCATTTCCCGACACCGGTCTGTTCGGCGGACTCCTCGGTGACGTAGTGCGCCAGCACGGCGGGGGGCGCCGGCAGCGGGGGGAACCGCCGGCGCCCGGCCCAGGAAGCGAACCGGTCCCAGTCCGAGCGGTACGCCTGCTTCGTCGCCGCCGCGGTGGAGGCCTCGACCGCGGCCAGCACCCGCGCCAGCGCCTCCGCCGGCAGCTCCCGTACAGGATCAACCGCCGGGACCGGCAGGACAAGAGCCGCAGCGGACCGGTCAGCCAACCGCCGCAACCGTTCACTCGGCAGCACCTGCGGTACGGCACCTGGCGCCGACTCTGGCACGGCCCGGCCGGGTGACGCGGCCGGCGGACCCGCCACCGCGGCGGCCGGCTCGGCGGCGTGCACGGTGCCGCTCTCCCCCACCGTTCCACCTCCGTCCCGGCCGGTCGCCGCTGCTCAGCGGGCTCGAACCCCCACGGTAGTGTCCCGTGCCGCGAAACTTGGGAGTAGGGACGCCGTTACTCCCACGGTTTTGGCACAGTTTCCGGCGGCCGCGTGCCACGTTACTTGGGAGGGTTCTGTCGCTCGGGTCAACGCGTTGCTCCGACGGATACCGGTTGCGC
>JBBQGJ010000493.1:0-5036 GCA_038322925.1 Mycobacteriales bacterium | reverse complement strand
GCTCTTCCGGTCTCGGCTCCGCTCTGCCGGTCTCGGCTCCGCTCTGCCGGTCTCGGCTCCGCTCTGCCGGTCTCGGCTCCGCTTTTCCGTACTCGGCTCCACCACATGGCGGCGCCCAGACCCCAAAACCGGCGCCCAGTGGAGCTCGCCAGCGCCGCCCGGCAGCCACTGCTGCCCGCCCCCAGCCTCCCCCCACTCGGCTCCGCTTCTCCGTACTCGGCTCCACCACAAGACGGCGCCCACACCACAGAACCGGAGCCCGGACAACAAACCGGAGCCCGGACCGGACCCTGAGCACGACAACCGCTATTCACCCGCTGCGCCGGATTGGGCCCGCCGACATGCTCCACTTGGCTCCGCTTTCACGACTCGGCTCCGCTTTCACGACTCGGCTCCGCCTTTCCGTGCTCGGCTCCACCACATGGCGGCGCCCAGACCCCAAAACCGGCGCCCAGTAGAGGTTGCGGGCACACCGCGGATCACGTGCCGGGCCCTGCCGGCTGGTGTCACCGAGCGCGCTGACCCGCTGGCCGTTGGACCCGGCCCGGGCCGTCCGGAATTTCCAACGCGGTGTTTGATCGATTCCCCTTACGGGGCACTTCCCACGAGGCGGGCGTCGATCGCCGGTGCCGAGGCTCTCATGGCAGGGGCGACGTGCTGACGGCGCCGCCGGAAGAGAGGTAGCCCGATGACGGGAAACGACGAGCAGGGATTTGACCGAACCACGGTCGGCCCGGGCCGAGCATTCGCTGCACCCCGCTCGCCGCAGGAAGCGCGGCGAGGCCCGGCTCGCCCCGGCGGTCGCGGTGCTGGTGGCGATCACGCTGTACGCAGTCCTCGACCGCCGCGCTGATCACCTCCCTGTTGGTGATCGCGCGCGTCGGTGCCCCGGGCCGACCGCAGCCGACGGCAGCCGGCGGCAGCCAGCTGCCGAGCGCGGGCGGGAAATGTTCTCGCGCCGGCCCGGAGTCGTGACCTGGCTGATCACCGTCGCGGGACCCGGAAAGGTGCGGCAGACCACCGGTGGTCCCGAAATGGTGATCAGCCGGCGGTTACTGCTCCCCAATGAGGCTGTCGAAGAGATCGACGTACTGGGTGAGGTGACGATCACCGAGGTACTCGTCCAGGACCCGCTGATGCGCGGCCGCACCGAGCCGCGCGGCAAGATCCGGGGCATCGAGCAAGGTCACCAGTGCGCCCGCGAAAACGTCCAGATCGGTGGGATCGGTGATCAGCAAACCGTCACGCCGGTCGACGATCTGGTCCTGGATACCGCCGACCGCGCTGGCGATCATCGGCCGGCTCTTCCACATCGCCTCGGTGACGGTGAGCCCGAAGCCCTCGACCAGGCTCTTCTGCACGACGATGGCAGCGTGCCGCTGCAGGGCGTTGACGATCAGGGCGTTCTCGTCTCCGTCGTCCATCGGCAGGTTCACCAGGTGCACCCTGGCCCGCGTTTCCAGCGGCAGGCTCTCCAAGAGGTCGCGACACTCCTGCAGCACCCCGGCGCCCTCGGGATCGTCGGTGACCGCGGAGATGTCGGGCCCCACCAGCAGCAGGTGCACGTCGTCCGGTGTGGGATACATGGCGAAGCCGGTGAGCACACCGGTCATGTCCTTGAGGCTGTCCCACCGGCTGACCTGCATGACGATCCTTACCGACGCCGGGATCGGCCGATCGCCGCCCATCAGGTCGCGGTACTCCCGGACCTCGCCGGTGCTCCCGTCGCGTCGCTCGAAGTTCAGCGGACTGCCGTCGTCGGCACCTACGATGATCCCGGTCCGCACCAGCACGCGGCTGACCTCCTCGGGTGCCATCTCCCGGTTCTTGGCCGAGAAAGGATCGATGGACGGCGGGATCACCCATAGCGCGTCCCGGCGAACCCACTGCGGCGCATAGGCTTCCCGCGAGAAGATGAACGCGTCGGCGTTTTCCGCGTACGTCTTGAGGAATGCCCAGGCGTGCTCGGACCACTGGTTCTGCTCGTCGCATCCGATGTGGCACCGCCAGATGACGATCGCGCCGAGTTCGCGCAACCCGTCGACCAGGCCGGCGGTTTGCGGGTCGTGCAGCAGCACGATGTCCTGCGGACGGATGACCTGTTTCATCAACTCCAGGTTGGCCTGCTGAACCTTGGCGTACTCGTCGTGCTCGTGGTGACCCAGCGGGCCGCCGTCACCCGCGGCACCGTGCAGCCTGTTGTGCAACCGCTTCGTGATCGCGAAGAACTCCTCTTCGCCCCTCAACACCAGCCACCGGGTATCGACCCCGGCTCCGCGCCCGTAGGCGAGCAGGGTCTGCAGCATCTCGGCGACACCGCCGCCCTTGGCGGTGGAATTGATGTTCCACACGACGCGGCCGGCCAGCAGTGGGACCGCACGTTCGGCCACCGCGCGCAGGTGCTCGACGCGGTCAGGGGCCAGTGCCCTTGCCAAGAGGCCCAGCGACACCCGCTTGACGGCGACCTGTTCGAGGCCCTCCACCTCCGGTGGTGCCAACGGGGGAAGGACGGTCTCGTCCGCCGCTGCTGCTATGGCATCCATCTCGGCGGTCATCGCGCTCGTCCTTGCTGCATTATCCCAGCCTCCATGTCGAATCTCGGCGAATCAAGAGAACAACGAAAAACCACCCAGTTATCCGGTCTTCACCTGCAATTCGGTGCGCGGTCGATCCGATAGCTACGTCCCTGGCCTCGGCCCGCTTGCCACCAACACGGTGTAAGCGGGGACGACCAACGCCGAACCGGCTTCTGCCGCCCATCCCATCGCCGGCCGACCGTCCGCTGCGCGGGTGTCCACCAGGAACGTGAAGCGTTGACCCCGCGCGCCGGGTGTCACGAACCCGGACTCCTGCGCGCCCGCGTTGAGCACCACGAGCACGTCGCCGTCGGGGAGCTCGGCGCTGCGCCCGCGGAGCAGGTAGGCGATGAAGTGGTTGGTCGGATCGTTCCAACCCTCGGCGGCCATCGGCTTGCCCGCCGCGTTGAACCATGCGATATCCGGCGGATCGCCGGAGCCGGTGAGAAACGTTGGCCTGCGGAGGGTCCGGTACGAGCGGTTCAGCGCAATGAGGTGGCGTGCGAACTCGGTGAATTGCTCCCCGTTCTTGACAGACCAGTCGTACCAGGATATCTCGTTGTCCTGGCAGTAGGAGTTGTTGTTGCCGAGTTGCGTCCGGCAGCACTCGTCGCCACCGAGGATCATCGGCACACCCTGGGAGAGCAACAGCGTCGCCAGCAGGTTGCGCTGCTGCCGGGAACGCCAGTAGAGCACCTGCTCGTCGTCGGTGGGGCCCTCGATCCCGAAGTTGTCCGCCCGGTCGTCGGCGACGCCGTCGCGGTTGTTCTCGCCGTTGGCGTCGTTGTGCTTGCGCTCGTAGGTCACCAGGTCGCGCAACGTCTTCCCGTCGTGCGCGGTGACGTAGTTGATCGAGGTGGCCGGACCGCGACGGCCGGCGGCATACAGATCGCTGGACCCGGTCAGCCGATAGCCGAGCGCGGCAACACTCCCGCGGCGCCGCCAGAAATCGCGGACGTCATCGCGGTATCGGTCGTTCCATTCGGCCCACCCACGCGGGAAACGCCCGGCCTGGTAGGAATCCGGCCGGTTCACATCCCACGGTTCGGCGATGAGTTTGACGCGATTGATCACCGGGTCCTGGTACACCAGGTCGAAGAACGCCGACAGCCGGTCGAACGACCCGGTGTCCCGCGCGAGCGTGGTGGCCAGGTCGAAACGGAAGCCGTCCACATGCATCTCGGTCACCCAGTAGCGTAAGGAGTCCATGATCAGCCGCAGCACCTCCCGCCGGTCCACGTCCAGCGTGTTCCCGGTGCCGGTGCTGTCGAGGTACCTGGAGTGGTCGTCGGGATCCAGCCGGTAGTACTTTTCGTTCGCCAGTCCGCGGAACGCGACGGGCGGCTCACCTGCTTCGCCCTCGGCGGTGTGGTTGTAGACGACATCCAGGATCGCTTCCAGCCCGGCCCGGTGCAGGGCCTTGACCATCTCCTTGAACTGGACGACCTGACTGGCCGCGACCGTGCCCGAACGGTAGCCCGCGTGCGGGGCGAAAAAGCCGAGAGTCGAATAACCCCAATAGTTTGTCAGCCCGAGGTCGAGCAACCGCTGCTCGGTGAGCGATTGGTGGACGGGTAACAATTCGATCGCGGTGACGCCCAGTCCCAGCAGGTGATCCAGCACCGCCGGACTGGCCAGGCCCAGGTACGTGCCGCGCAACGCCGGATCGACCCCTGGGTGCCGTTGGCTGATTCCCTTGACGTGGGTCTCGTACAGCACGGTCTGCGACCAGGGCATGTCCGGCGGGCGGTCGTAGCCCCAGTCGAACCAGGGGTCGACCACCAGCGAATGCGCCGCCCGCGGTGCGGTGAGTTCGATGGCCTGGGCGTAGGGGTCCACCAGCAACCGCTGCTGGTCGAAGAACAGGCCACGCTCCGGCGCCCACGGCCCGCCGGCCCGGTACGCATAGCGCTGCCCCGGGCCGACATCCGGCACCGTCGCAGTCCAGATGTCGTTCTCCATGGCCAGCGGGATCCGCCGTTCCCCGCCCCGATCATCCAGCAGACAGAGCTCCACCTGGCCGCCGTACGCGGCGGCGCTGGAGAACACGGCGAACCTGGTCTCCGAGCCGTTCCACACCGCCCCGAGCACCATATCGATCACTCTCGTTCATCACTTTGTCATTCGTGGACAGGCGGGTGGAGCGCATTCCCAGGGTGACGGCCCGGTCATCGCCCGTGCGGTGAATCGCCCCGGCCCACGGTCGTGGACCGTGGGCCGGTGGGTATTGCGTCAGCGGTGGTGATTTTCGCCCTTGACGGTGACCGCGGTCAGACCGCCATGCCGCCGTTGACGTCGACGATGTGGCCGGTGATGAAATCGGCGTCGGTGGAGCACAGGAACGCCACGGTGCCGGCGATGTCGGAGGGCTGCCCGGCCCGCCCGATCGGGTTCTTGGTCATCGCCACCTGCGCGGCCTCGGGCATCGCGGCGGTCATCTCGGTGGCGATGAACCCGGGA
>JBBQGJ010000492.1:0-5057 GCA_038322925.1 Mycobacteriales bacterium | reverse complement strand
GCTTGCACGGCTGATTTAACGGGTGGGCGCAGGGATCCCGAGACATCTGACCACCGGTCGGGACGCGGCGGGTAGGAACGCGTCTGTGACGTATTGCCCGGCCGATGCCGGGAGGATTCGGTCGACCTGGTCGGCGTCGACACAGTCGCATTCGATGATATCTGGTCCCGGTCGGGGTGCTGCGGTTGTAGATGCCGACCAGCCCGGTGATGGCAACCACGGTGGAACTGTCGGATTCGACGATGCGGCGTATTCCGGCTTCGGGATGCTCCCCGACGCGGAGGTCGCCACCGGGTAGGTCCCATAAGCCGGTGTGCCGTGTCCGGACCATGAGGACCTCGCGGCCGGCGGTGACAACGGCGATGAGTCTGCAGGAGAACAGATTTGGGGCGGACGCGCTCACCGAGGTGGAGCCTGTCCGTCGATGATCGCCAGTGTCGACGTGCGGCCGCGGCGTTTTTCCGTCCGGTCGTGAAGCTCGATCACGGCCTGCGCCATCGCTGCTGCGATGGTCAGCTCGGTGGCCCGATCTTGGATGTCGATCCAGCTTGATGTTGGCCAGGCCCACATCTGTGGAACGTCGGCGCGGCCGATCTCACGCATCTCGGCCGGCAGCAGATGGCAGGCGGTGGCCAGCATCAGGCTTTCCAGACCGGAGGGTCGAGGCGACCGGGCGGGGTCAAGTCCTTCGTGGTCGACCAGATCCGCCCGGGCCTGGTCGACTGCGGCGAGGATCCGGTCACGGGAACCACGACGTTGACCGGCGGGCGTAAATCGGGTGATCTCGTCAGCGTCCCTGACAAGGGTCAGGGGTGGGGGAAGGGGTCCGTTCGAGCTGGTCTGCTCGACCGCGGCCAGGGCAAGAGCCGCCGCGAGGAGCAGCTCCTGCCGGCGGTCACCCGAGACCCAACTGCCGGCCGGCCAGATCCACCACAGGGGGAGGTCGGTGGCACCTCGATCACGCGCCCAGCTCGGCATCACGTAGCACGCTGCAGCCGGCGCGATGCCAGCGACAATCCGCGTCGTGCGAGAAAGATCGTTGCCTTCCGGTCCGGTGAGCTGCTTCCACATCTCGAACACCTCGGCGGCGATGCCGACACGTTGCGTTTGCTCTCCGGGACCGGATCGCCGGTGTCTGGTAGGGAACGTTGAAGGCTTTAACCCATTCTGTAATAAATGTATTTAACGTATGCACTGATTAACTCTCCTCAAATTGAGAGCATGCTGAGGCATGTACCGTTGCTGCGCAACGTTTCTCCGAAGATAGAAGCGGGTGAATCCGTGGAAAACCAAGCCAATTCCCCTCGGGCAGAAAGGATCAAGGCTCATCGTTACCTGACCCCAAAACTGACTCGAACCAATATGTATCTATTCACAGAATAGCTGCGCCTTCCCAAAGGTCGCCGACGCCCTCGGCATCGTGTACACGCCGATCCCTGTCGTCGACTTCATCCTTGGTCTGCATGACCTGACCGCGCTTCTGCTAAGACCGCGATTCAAGGACCGCTCCGGGGCGAATCGGGGGAAAGAGTTCCGTCCTTAACTCCGAACTCATATGCATCTATTAATGTTTAGGTGTGTTTATGCGTATGTTGTTCAAGTCTAATTCAGATCGTGCAACTCCGGCCGGCGGGGCGGGCGCCTGGCCCCGGGGCGGGAAGCCTGGCACTCTGCCGCCGGCCCCCCCAGGCTTGGGTGAAACCCCCGTCGGGCCGTGGTGACGCTGAGAGCCTCAGCCCAGCTCCCCCAAGCGGTCTGCTTCGCAGCCCTGGCGACAAAGTGCCACGGCACGCCTGAGGGCCTCCGGAATGGTTTCCCACTCGCCTGCCACGTTCCGGCCCATCACGACCACCGACGCTCCCTGCGTCGTCAACCCCAACGACAACCGTTGACAACCACAGGTTTCGCTGGCCCAGAGACAGGAATAGGTAAAGACCACGGAAACCGACCTTGCCGGTGGGTGAGCTACCCGGGTCTGGACGCTGGCGGTGCGGCAGATGTCGGAGTCGGTCCTGACGGGGTTCGACTTGGCAAGCTACTGCCGAAGATCGACTTCGGGGAGATGCTGAAGTTCGACGGGCGGCTGGGACATGCCCGTGGTCCGAAGGCCTTCAGCAGGGCTGGGAGATCTGGGAGCCGCAGACCGACGCGTCCGAGGCCGACAACGACGGCGCGAGTTAGAACTGGGGGTCATCGTGCGACACCACCGGCCCCCGCGAAGCCGAGTCCTGTTGATTCGGCTGTCATCCCTTTACCTTTGAGCGTCATGCCGTCGACCGTGACAGAATCCGACCACCACCACAAGCCTCGGGTCGAGGGCCGCCAACCACTTCAGCCCAGATGGTTGGCCGAGCGGTATGTCGTCAACAAGCTGTCCACCGAAGAAATCGCCGAGCAATGCGGTTGGTCCAGCCACCTGCGCCCATTTGGGCCGCCGGCGCCGGTACCGCGTTGTCAGGCCGCTATAGTTCTCGACGAGCCTGGATGGATCGGGGGCCGGCGGTAAACGGGGAACAGCCGAGTCCGAACTTACTTTTCATGAGAGTGTGCCCGGGATCTTCGGAACGACCTTCGGCCCGACGAAGGAGGGGATCCAGCATGGACTTTAGGGGTTTCACCTGTTAGCGCTGCTCCGAGCATCAGCCTGGGACAGCCGGTTAGACCGCTGACCGGGCGACCGTCCGGGCATCCTTTCCATCGAAATCGCTGCTTTGCTGGCCGCCCGCGGGGCTGCCGCGGATTTACCGTCCCATTGAAGAAATTGGGAAATTAGTAGAATAGCAATTTCCGGTCAGGAGTCCAGGCAACGGCGTCCCGCTGTCCTTACTGTTTCATCAAAGGGAGCCTCTGTTGCTGCAACTCACTGGCCCTGCAAGGCAGCCGAGCAAACGCTGCCCGAACCTCGACTACGCCAGAGCGCGACCAGACTGCGTGCTCCCGCCGACCGGGCTCGGTCCGCGGCGGACGTGACCCGCCCCAGACAGTCATTGACCGACGATTGCCGCACCGTGCCGCACGCGCAGCGTCCCGACCTGGATCGCCGCCGCACTCACCGAATGGCTCACCGAACATCACGTCCTACCCCGCGGCGCTCCCGCACCGCTGATGCCCGACTCCCAGACCCTGAGAAGGACAACCCATGGCGATTACACCCACACCGGGCCCCGCAGCGGCGGAGCCGGACCGGGAGCCACCACGCTCCTCACCGGCCGTCGACCACGGACACGCGCACGCCGCGGTCTCCGAGGCCTACCGCGGCCAGGCCGGCCATTACGACCGGCGGACCGAGGCCTTCCAGCCGTGGCGGGAACGACTGGTCGCACAGTTGCCGGCCCGACCCGGGGACACCGTGCTGGACGTCGGCTGCGGTACCGGGCTGTGCCTGCCGATGCTGCACGACAAGGTGGGGCCCACCGGAAGAATCGTCGGCATCGACGCCTCCGAGCAGATGCTGCAGGTGGCCGCCGAACGGGTCGCCGCGCATGGCTGGGACAACGTCCGGCTCGTCGCCGCCCCGGCCGAGCGGGCGGGGATCGACGGCCCCGCGGATGCTGCCCTGTTCTGCGCGGTGCACGACGTGCTGCAATCCCGGGCGGCGCTGGGCCGTGTCTTCGAGCAGCTGCGTCCCGGCGCGGCGGTGGCCGCGGGCGGCGGGAAACTGCCCGGACCGTGGCTGCGGCACATGCGGGGGTGGGTCCGCGCCCTGCACGCACCGTTCGTCGCCGATTTCACCGGCTTCGACAAACCGTGGCGGCTGCTGGCCGAGTTCGTCCCCGACCTGCACGTCCACGAACACGCCTTCGGCGCCGGATACCTGGCCTGCGGCCACTACGCGCCGGCAACGCCGTGACGACCCACGCCGTCACCGACGGCTTGGTGCTGCCCGGTGACCGTCGGCCAGGGCGTCCGGCTGCGCGTGGAACGCCGCCGAAGGCGATCGTCGTCGTCGTGGTCGAGACCTCGCCGGTGCCGGTGAATGTCATTGCTGCTGCCTCTTGATTTCGCGGTGATTGTTCCGGCTCGCAGTACCCGGGAGTACGGGAGGTGGTCATTGCTATTGCGCGGCTGGGACCAGGTCGCTGGTCGAGACGCGGCGCTGATGATCTGGCCGGCGGCCAGGTATCCGACGTTGGAGTATCTCGCGACCTCCCCGGCGGGGTTGGGTGAAGGCGTGTCGCCGGGTGAGGAGTCGGCCGAGCAGGGCGTGCGGGTCCGGTGGCTCCGCGTCGGCCGGGTGGGTCCAGCGCAGCGGCAGCGGGTTGCCCAGGCCGGCGGTGTGGGTGAGCAACTGTCGGACGGTGGGTTGCTCGGTACCCCGCGGCCGGAGCCCGCTGAGGTACTCGCCTGCGGGTGCGTCCAGGTCGAGGCGGCCGTCGTCGGCGAGCCGCAGCGCGGCGGTCGCGGTGACGATCTTGGTCATGGAGAACCACAGGTAGGCCGTGGCCGCGGTGGCCGGTGTGTTGCCGGCCCGGTCGGCCAGGCCGTATCCGGCGACCTGATCACTCAGCAGGTGGCGACGGAGTACGACCCGCACGCGACGTGTCCGCTGTGGATGAAGACGATCAAACGCATTCTTCCGGAGCCGGAGATGCACGGTTTCCTGCAACGGGCGGTCGGCTACACCCTGACCGGCTCGACGTCGGAGCAGGTTCTTTTCCTGTGCAACGGCCGGGGTGCGAATGGTAAGTCGTTGGTGGTGGAGACGCTGTCGGCGCTGATGGGGGATTACGCGCAGAAGGCCCCACCGGAGTTGTTGATGTCCAAGCCGAACACCGGTGGGGATGCGCCGTCCCCGGAGTTGGCGCGGCTGCGTGGGGTGCGGTTCTCGGCGGCGGTGGAGACCGAGGAAGGCCGCAGGTTGGCAGAGTCCCGGGTGAAGGAACTCACCGGTGGTGACACGGTGACAGCCCGGCATCTGCACAAGGGTCATTTCAGCTTCAAACCGGTGTGCAAGCTGTGGTTGGTGACCAACCACCGGCCGAAGATCGTCGGGACCGATGAAGGTATCTGGCGGCGCATTCTGACCGTGCCTTTCACCCAATACATTGAGTACGCCG
>JBBQGJ010000491.1:0-5075 GCA_038322925.1 Mycobacteriales bacterium | reverse complement strand
ACGGCCTCGGAAGAACCGGGAGCGGCGGTGTCATCGTGGCCGTCAAACGGCGACCGCGCCAGGCCGTCTCCCGGCTCCCGCCGAGTCCCTACAACGAACACCCAACCAGTGCCCGCAACAGGGAGTGTGGACCAGTGACCGAACCCGAGCACACCTGGGTGGTCGAGAGGCCGAAGCCCATGTGCGCCGATGCCAGGATCGCCGCCGCCGAGGTCGTCTCCGCCGCGAATCCCTGCGGGGAGCGCAGGTCGACCAGACCCTTGCCCATCGTCCGCATGTCCGCCAGCCACCCGAGTAGGTGCCCAGACCGATGGCCAGGCCGGCGGTCGCGATCACCCAGGTCTGCGGACCAGTCCCGGCGTCCTGTTAGCCGGCGGTGATCAGCACCAGGGTGATGACGCCCATGGTCTTCTGCCCGTCGGACGTGCCTTGCGCCAGCGCGATCATGGACGCCGACACGGTCTGCGCCTTGCGGAACCAGCCGACGGTCGGCTCCTGGTCCACGTTGTGGAACCAGCGGTAGACCAGGAAGGTGGCCAATCCGGCGGCGAGTCCGGCGACCAGCGGGGCCATCACGGCGGGCAGCAGGATCTTGGACACCACCACCGAGAAGTTCACGCCGGAGGCGCCCGCGCCGATGAGCACCGCACCGATCAGGCCGCCGAACAGTGCGTGCGACGAACTGGACGGCAGGCCGAATAGCCAGGTGGTCAGGTTCCACAGGATCGCGGCGACCAGTCCCGCGAAGATCATCGTAGGGGTGACCAGGGCGTCGTTGACGATGCCGCCGGAAATGGTCTTGGCGACTTCGGTGGACAGGAACGCGCCGACCACGGTCAGCACGGCGTCAATCAGTACCGCTGTCCTGGGCTTGAGGGCAGCGGTGGCGACGGACGTGGCCATCGCGTTGGCGCTGTCGTGGAAGCCGTTGGTGAAGTCGAAGAACAGCGCCGTGACGATCACGACTGCCACGAGGAACAACGTGCTCGTCATCGCCCAGGTCACCTACCTTCGAATAGGCCGCCGAGTTCCCGGTCGGCTTGGTCACTTCCTGGGTGCCGGATGGTGCATGGGCACTCAAGGTATTTCCGCTCTTAGTTGCCCGCCAGGCACGAATGGACTGGACCTGACGTCGTTTTCCGATGACCGAGGGCAACTGAGATAGCAGTGGAGAGTCGGCCAACATGGAATCGCCACGAACCACCCGTGCACGACGAATCGACGATGTCCCTATCCACGGGTGCGATCCGCGTTCTCGAAGAACCCACCCGTTTCGGGTAGCCGGCGGATTTCGAGGAGTTCGAGCCCCAGACTGTGGATGCGGATCACGACGCCGTGCAACGCCGCCTGATCGAGGAGCCGACCTCGCAACACAGTCAGCGCCGGCTCCACTGTGACGCACCGGAGGTCCTCGAACTCCTCCAGTTGGTCCGGCGGAATCCTGCCCCGGATGTGAATCTCGTACGCTGCCGTTGGCATGGTGGGAATCTCCAATCCGATCTTGAGAGTTCCAGGGTGAACATCCACCCGGCCTTTCGGCATCACACGGAACGGGTGTCCCCGTGCTGCCATGCTCCGCCCGCGGCGCAGTTCCACTGACGACTCGACCGACCGCCCGGGGCCGCCGTTCTGGCCGCTGCCGAGGACCAGACTCACAGGCCCGCAGGCAGGCTCGAGAACTGGCGGCCCAGCCGTTCGGTCGCCCGCGCGGGTTGCCGATCGACCGGTTGATCGCTGAGTCGGACCGGCACCACGTGCGGCCCTGACTGGACACGGCTGTGGCGTCGTCGCCACGGCCACTCAGACGTATTGATGACGGCGAAGCCAGGCCATCGACACGGATCCCCACAGAGGCGGCAGGTAGAAGGTGACCAGGCGGAAGGTTATCGCGGTGGAGATCGCGATCGCACTGGGGATGCCGATGGCTTGCAAACACGCGGTGTAACCGGCTTCGGCGACGCCGACCCCACCGGGCACCGGCATGAGCCCGGCGAACAGGCTGACCAGGGTGTTGACCAGCACGAGTTGGCTGAAATGCGCCTCGGCGCCGAACGCCTGCAGGCACAGTCCCAGTATGGCCGCCTGGATCAGTTGCGCGGCAAGGTTTCCGGTCAGCATCTCGGTGAGATTCCTTGGACGGCGAAGTACCTGCAATGATTCCTGAGCGGACGCGCGTTGGACGGCGATGGTGGCTCGGGCCTTCGGGATGATGGTTTTGATGCGTTTGCGGGTGGCCGGGATCAGCCAGCACACCGCTGCGGCGACGACAAGGGCGCCGGCCAGCACCAGCACGATCATCAGCATCGATGGTCCTGTCGATGTGGTCCCGGATGTCGATGATGCATCGGGCACCGGCGAGGTCAAGCCGGGTAAGGCGGTCAGGGCGATGAGCGCGATCAGTAGGACTTGGACGACGAGCCCGCTGGTGCTGTCGATCACGCCGATGGCCAGGGCTCCGGCGGCGGCCAGGCCGAACCGTTCGAAGAACCGCACATCCAGGGCCAGCCGGGCGGCGGTGGCAGGCAGTGCCACCGCGATGAATTGGATGGCCCATTGCAGCATGACGACCGGCCCGTAGCGCAACGGCTTGATCGACGCGCCCATCGTGCCGACGGCGTACGCGGCCTGCACAAAGGGAGAGAGCAGCAATGCGCCCGCGATCCACCACCAGTTCGCCGCGGCGAGTTCGGCGGCGATGGCGCTGAAGTCGACTCCGGCGAGCTTGGTGATCAGGTAAAGGGCGAGCAGGGTGCCGCCCACCGTGATGATCACCGATTTCGGCGTGACTCGGCGCAGTTTCTGCAGCGGCGGCGGTTGCACCCCGGCAGCGTCGGCGGCCGCAGCGCGGAGCCGTTTGAGGCTGTCGTCGCCCTTGGCGACCGCTTTGCGGGTGGCTCGGTCCAGTACAGCTGCCTGCAGGTACGGCAATACGGCGGCCAGATCGTCGGGGCCGAGTCCTTTCACCGCGGCGGTCACGGCGCGTTCGCGGCCCGTGCGCGCGGCAGTCATCACCAGCAGCCGTGCGCGGTCAGTGGCGATGTCGGTGGGTGACGGGGCGAGGTCGGCCTCGGCCAGATCGGCCAGCAGTATCCGCCCGCCAGCGGCGGCCAGCACCCGGTCACCGTCGATCCGGCCGTGCGAGAGCCCCGCAGCGTGCAGGTCCAGCACGGCCCGCCACGCGGATTCCAAGTGTTCGTCGGTGATCTCGTCGGCGTTCAATGCGGCGAACCGGTGGCCGTCCAGCCGGGTGACCAGGACCGCGTCCCCGTCTGCGGTGGACCCGACCGCGACCTCCGGTAGGACCGGCACGCCGGCGCGCTGCGCGACCAGGGTCGCCACGGCTTCGTGCTCGAGCTGGCCGCGACGGCTTCGACCCAGACGTACCCGCTCCCCGTCGGCGTGCCGCCGCCAGCCACAGCGATGCCAGGAATTGGCTGTCCCACGCATCCCGTCCGAATACCTTGACCAGCAGGGAGGATCCGTCGGCGTCTTTGGCCGTCATCAGCACCACGCCCGGTGTCCGGACGGGTGCCGGGTGCACGTCGCTGACCGTCAGCCCGAGTTCGGTCAACGCGTCGGTCACTTGACTCGTGCTGAGCTGGCCGCCGGGTGATCCGAGCAGCAGGTGGGCGCCGGCCGCGGCGGCGAGCCCGACGAGGAATCCCGCCGCCGCGCCGAGGGCGAAGGTGACGTCCAACGCGATCGCGGAGACGGCGCCGAGGAGCAGGACCCCACGCCCGATGCGCCGCAGTGGGCGGGAGAGATGTGGGGATGCCGTGGCGACGACGGCGGTGGCCAGCGCCAGGCGCACCGACACGTACACCTGCGGCGGCCCGGTCGAGGCGAGTGATTGCAGGCTCTCGGAGATCGGCGTGCCCGATAGAGCGCCGATCCCCAGGGACAGTGCTGCTGCCAACGCGGCGGCAATGAGCCAGTCGAGCAGCAGCGACCGCCTGCCCCGGCTCGCCAGGGCGATCAGCATGAGCAGGATCGGCCAGAGTGCGACCGCGGCGAAACCGATCTGCCACAGCGGGTCCCACAGGTCGGGCAAGTCATGCAGGAAGGTGGTCAGGTCGTTGTCAACCGTCGTGGGACCCGGTGCCGGCCACGCCAGCACGAACAGGGCGGCCACTGCCAGGCACAGCATCAGGATGTCCGTGCCGCGCCGGGCTCGGGGCGCATCCGCGATTGACGAGAATATCCTCATGCCACGCGGTCGCCGACGCTCCGACGATGCCCTCGCCGGCTCTGACTCGGTCCTCGCGTGCGTGGACATGCCCAGCCATCCGATCTTCAGGTTGATTCTCTCGCGGCGGGCTTTCCCGCGGTGGGGCCCAAAGTCCTACGTCACCAAGAACTTCGGGAACGGTGAACAGTTGGTGGGTCGGGTGGGGAATTGGCACTCGTCCCCTCTTGCACTGACCGCTGTGCACCATGAGTCCGGGCGGTGCTCGGCGCTCCGTGCGATTTCCGGATATGACATCCAAACGCGGCCCTGAACTGCGGGACGCGATGCTTCAGACATGGATGCCACGCCGCTCGCGGCGGGCTGTGGTTGAGCCGCCGCGGGATGACGGCTGGGGATGACCGAGCCCGAGTCGCACTCACTCGCCACTTGTTGCAAGATGTCTTCAGTCGAGGCTGAGCCAGGCGCGGACTTCCGCTTCGTGGTCGATGTAGCGCTCGCCGGAGACATCGACGACAACCTTGTCGATGGTGCCGCCGGTGAAACGGAACGGGGCCCGGTAGTCGGGGGTGACACGGACAGTCCTTTCTGCGCGGGCCCCGCTGCCCACCGGTGACCTGGCGGGCGAACGAAACCCCCGACCGGCGCTCAGCTGGGCGCCAGCAAATTCCACCCTTCCAGCGCTGCCCAGGGACCACCTCATCCGCATGGGATAGTCCCCGAGACGCGATCATCGGCCCCGGCGGGGGACGGAGCCCATGGCCAGCGATCGACCAGACGCCGCCTCGCTGTCGGCACTGACGCAAGCCGGCACGTTCTCGACCGGCTCGACACACCATCAAGGCCTATGTTGTCGCGGTCGAACCCGCGGGCGCCGCGGATTGCGGCT
>JBBQGJ010000490.1:0-5093 GCA_038322925.1 Mycobacteriales bacterium | reverse complement strand
GGCGCGCCAGTCCGCATCGTGACCCCTGGATCTTGGAACCCGGCGGAACCACCGGTGATTGCCGTCACCGCCCCGACTTGGGTCTGCCCGAGCAATGGCAATGCCAACGTCAGACGCGGCTGGCAGCCGTCGCAAGGGCCGGTCGCCATTGCCGTGGCCGGCAGGAAGGAGGTCAGCCGACGGCGGCTCCGAAGCACCTGAGAGTCCATTGCGGTACGGCTGCATGCTCTACCCTCGTGCGCATCCCCACTGCGAGAGCCCCTGAGGGGAGCTGCCTTGGCAAACCCGCTGGTCGAGACCAAGCTCTACATCCCCAGGCTTCGGCGGAGTTTGGTCGGCCGTCCGCGGCTGAGCGGGCTCCTGAGCCGTGGGTCGGAGGCCAGGCTGACGCTGATCTCTGCTCCCGCTGGTTTCGGCAAGACAACGCTGCTCACCGCGTGGCTCGCCGCGCCGGCCAAGGAAAACCGGTCCGTGGCATGGCTGTCCCTCGATGAAAACGACCGCCAACCCGCCGTGTTCTGGACCTACGTGATCACCGCCCTGCAAACAGCGGTGCCCGGCGTCGGAGTCACCGTCCTCCCGCTCCTGCAATCGGCCCAGCCCCAGATGGAGACCGTCCTCGCGGCTGTGCTCAACGAACTCGCAGCGGCTCCGAAGGACATCGACCTGGTGCTCGACGACTACCACCTGGTCGACGGACCCGACCTCCGCGACGGCATGACGTTCCTGTTGGAGCACCTCCCGCACCACGTGCACCTGGTGATCAGCAGCCGAGCCGACCCGCTCCTACCGCTGGCGCGGCTGCGGGCCCGCGGCGAACTTGTCGAGGTCCGGGCCGCCGACCTGCGCTTCACTCCCGACGAGGTGACGGCCTACCTCAACGACATCATCGGCCTGGACCTCGCTCCCGACGACATCGCCGCGTTGGACGCACGGACCGAAGGCTGGATCGCCGCGCTCCAGCTGGCCGCGCTGTCCATGCAGGGACGGGACGATATCAGCGGTTTCATCGCCGGCTTCGCGGGCGACGACCGGTACATCATGGATTACCTGGTCGAGGAGGTGCTGCAACGGCAAACCGAGCAGGTCCGGACGTTCCTGCTCCGCACCTGCTTGCTGGACCGGTTGAGCGGCCCGCTGTGCGATGCCGTGACCGGTGACCCCGGCGGCAAGGCCACCCTGGAAGCGCTGGACCGCGCGAACCTGTTTTTGATCCCGCTCGACGACAGCCGCCACTGGTACCGCTACCACCACCTCTTCGCGGACATGTTGCAAGCCCACCTCAGTGATGAACGGCCAGACGAGGTCCCCGACCTGCACCGCCGGGCCAGCCACTGGTACGACCAGCATGGGCAACCAGCGCCGGCGGTCCGCCATGCACTGGCCGCCGGAGACATCGAGCGGGCAGCGGACCTGGTCGAGCTGGCCATCCCGGCGCTGCGACGGAGCAGGCAGGAGGCCACCATCCGCGGCTGGCTCGACGTCATCCCGTACGAGCTCGTGCGGATGCGCCCAGTGCTCGCGGTCGGCCTCGTCGGAGGATTGATGGTCGGCGCCGAGACCGAGGGCGTTGAACAACGCTTGCGGGATGCGGAGCGCTGGCTGCAGCCGGCCACCCCCGACCACCCGGGGTCGCAAGCGCTTGTCCTGCATATTATTTGCGCGGTCATCTACGCGGTTCTCGGTGGCTTTCAATTCTCCTCCGCGTTGCGGCGGCTGCGGTCAGGCTGGTACCGGGCGGCCAGCGGGATCACCTGAGCCGTTGGGGCTACTGTGCCTGTATGCAGGCTGCGGTCCACACCGAATATGGCTCACCGGACGTGGTTAAGGTCATGGAGGTGGACAGGCCCACCATCGGGGCTACCGACGTACTCGTCCGGGTTCATGCCACAACGGTGAATCGAACGGACTGCGCGTGCCGGGCCGCCAAACCCATCTTCATGAGATTGTTCACCGGCCTGGTCAGGCCCCGGGCGACTGTCCTGGGGAATGAGTTCGCCGGGGTGGTGGCGGAAGTAGGTACCAGTGTCACGGCTTTCTCGGTGGGTGAGAACGTTTTTGGCTACAACGAGGGACCATTCGGAGCTCACGCACAGTACCTGGCGATCCCGGCACACGGCTCGATCACAACGATGCCGGCGAACCTGAGCTACGCGGAGGCCGCTCCCGGCGCCGAGGGTTCCCACTACGCTCTCGCCCACATCAGAGGCGCCAAGATCACCGCGGGCCAGGAAGTCCTGGTCTACGGGGCCACGGGGGCGATCGGCTCCGCCGCCGTCCAGTTGTTGAAGAGCCTCGGCGTTAACGTGACTGCGGTCTGCGACACAGCCAACATTGACCTCATCAAAAGGCTGGGTGCTGACCGGGTCATCGACTACACCACCACCGATTTCACAAAGAACGATCAACGTTTCGACGTGGTCTTGGACGCGGTGGGCAAGACCTCCTTCAGACAGTGCCGGCCGTTGCTGAAGTCGACCGGCATTTACGTCTCGTCCGAGCTCGGCCCGTATGGGCAAAATCCGTTTCTGGCACTGATCGCTCCGTTGCAGCGGGGCAAGCGGGTCATCTTCCCCATCCCCAAACATGATCAGAAAATGATGGTGCACTTCCGGACGCTGATGGAATCCGGACAGTTCACGCCGTTGATCGACAGGACGTATCCGTTGGGTCGGATCGTGGAGGCCTACCAGTACGTGGAGACCGGCATGAAGATCGGCAATGTCGTCATTACTGTTGATCATTTCCCAGAACGCCATGACTGAAGGCTCTTGCTGCACTTCGGCCCAGAGACCAGCACACGCACCCACGGCTCCGCGGAACCGTGGGTGCGTGTGCTACATGTTCGAGAATGCAGGAATCAAACAGGAGCGGGGACAGATTCGATCAGTTCGACGATCTTGGTGTTCTTGCTATTGACGCCAACCGTGACCAGGTACCCAGCGATCCAGACCTCGGCAATGATGCACGGGATAGTGATGAACCCGCTGATCTGCAGGTAAAGGTCGGGTACGAGGAATGCTGTCAGCACGGCCACTAAATAGCAACCAGCGGCGACCACAAGAACCAGGGCCAAGGGCTTGGGGAACCAGCCGGATTTGTGCGCCAGGTAGCCGAGCGGTGCCAGCCACAGGCCGAAGAAGATTTGCGCGATGAGTAGTCCGTAATGCTGGGTGTCCAGCATGAGCAGCACCATGGCGTCGGAACCGTCGACCCCCAGCGCGGACATGTCGACGGCACCGGTCGCGACCTGCAAGCCGGCGAACTCAAAACCCACGTTGAGTGCTGTGATGCCGGCCGCGACGACGGCCAAAGCAACCATCGACCTGGCCGCAGCGACGATGCCCAGTCTGCCTGGGCGAGTTGTTCCGCCCGTCGTTTTTGTGCCTTCCGGTCGGTGGTGGGTTGGACCTCACGTGTTGCCCTCGGCTCGGCGGTCGCCGTCGCCGCTTCTTACGCGACCGTAATGACGACCTTGCCGCGTGCGTGTCCTGCTTCGACGTGTTGCAGTCCCGCCGGGGTGTCGGCCAGCGGGTAGGTCCGGTCGATGATGGGTCGGAGGGTGCCGGCGTCGACCAGTTCGGTCACGGCGAGAAGGTATTCCCGGCTCCAGGTGGTCGGGACCATGGTGATCTGCTGGTGGACGAACAGGTTGACGATGGCCGCGTGGAGGATGCTGCCGATCGCGCCGATGAGGTGACAGGGTGATCCGCCGCCGTTGACGATGATCGTCCCGGTGGGGGTGGCGGCACGGCGGAGATCCCTGATCGTTCGGTTCCCGACGTTGTCCAGGATGACGTCGTACCGGCCAGGCCCGTCGGCGAAGTCTTCGGTTGCGTAGTCGAGGACGTGGGTGGCGCCGATGGACCGCACCATGTCGGTGTTCCGGGCGCTGCAGACGCCGGTGACCTCGGCGCCGAGCGCGGCCGCGATCTGGACGGCGAACGTCCCGACCCCGCCGGCTGCGCCGTTCACCAGGACCCGCTGTCCAGGCTGGACGTGGCCGCGGTCCCGGATCGCATGCAGGGCGGTCACGGCTGCCATTGGCAGCGCCGCGGCCTCCTCGAAGGACAGGCCGGCGGGTTTGGGGACTACGAGTGCGGCGTCGGCGGCGGCGTATCCGGCGAAGGCGCCCCGGGCGAAGCCGAAGACCTCGTCGCCGGGCCGCAGGCCGTGCACGTCGGCGCCGACGGCCTGGATCCGGCCGGCGACGTCGACACCGGCGATCCGGGTCTTCGGTTTGGTCAGGCCCACGCCGCCCATCAGGCGGGCGATGCGCGGGTCACCGCGGACCATGTGCCAGTCCCAGGGGTTGACCGCCGCGGCGTGCACCTGGAGAAGTACTTCTCCTGAACCGATCTCGGGCTTCTCCGCATTCACCAGCTGGAGGGTTTCGGGCGGCCCGAAACGGTCCTGCACGACCGCTTCCATCAGGTCCTCCAGGGCGCTGTCAGCTTTGCCGTCGGCGACCGCATTCTTTCTTGCAACGCTCATTTCGACTCCTTCGCTACAAAACATGTGGGTGGGTGCACGGGCGTGCACCGCTCATGGAATGGTCACGGCCAGAACCCGAATCATCACCCGGCGGCGTCCCTGGCTTGGCCCGGATCGACTCAAGCAGGCGCTGACCGAATGTGAACGTGCTTGAGCAGGGCGTAGAGGGTGAGCGCCAGGAGGACGAGTAAGACCTCATTGACCAGGTCGCTGACAACGCCCAGGCGCACCAACCCCTCGTTGGCGACCAGGTTTCCGGCCGTGGCCGCAGCATCACCGGCCACATACATCTTCGGTTCCAAAAACCCCTGCGCGAAACCACCGAAGACGGCAACGAGCAGATAGAGGACGCCGGCGATTCTCGCGACACGCTTGGGTGAGTTCATGACTGGGCTTCTTTCGCCGGAGCACGTCCCGGGCTGCCCGAGACTTGAACGTACGGTGTACGTCCTTCGTCCGTGTTCGACATCCCACCGATCACGGTCCGCGTCGTGGAACACCAGGTCATCACCCGGCGGTGCGCCTGCGGGCGGATCTGCAAAGGTGACCCGCCCGCCGGGGTACTGGCCGCCACCCAGTACGGTCCGAAAGCCCTGGCC
>JBBQGJ010000489.1:0-5118 GCA_038322925.1 Mycobacteriales bacterium | reverse complement strand
AGTCCCAGCACCGAGCGGTAGAACAGCGCGGCCTCGTCGAACCGGTCGAACGGCTGGGTCAGCGCGACGTGATCGATGTGGCTGACACCGATTCCCGCGCCGCCATCAGTGCCGTGGTCGGTGCTCGTGGCATCGCTGGTCGGCGGGAAGTCCGACAGCCAGCTGGTGGCGTCGTCGGCACCGGTGCGGCAGAAGAACACCGAGGTGCCGTCGGGTGCGGCCACCGCCGCGAGATCGGCTTCCGCCGGGCCCTTCCGTCGTGGCAGCACCGGCGCCAACAGTGCCTGAGCCCGGGCTGCGGCGCTGACCGGGTCCTCCGTCTCGACGCCCAGCGCCGCCACCGCGGCCCCGGTCGACTGCTGACCGTCAGGCGAGAAGTTCAGCAGCACCCGGGCCCCGCCCTGCTGCCAGAGCTGCACCGGTTTGGTCGGGTGTTGCCCGCAGTGGCGGAATCCGAATGCCCGAAGCGCCCCGGCGACCGCCGGTCGGCTGGCGTCGTCGACGGCGAGCTCGGCGAACGCGAAACCGCCCAGCGCCGGCACCGGAGGCGCGGTCGGGGGTTCCGGCGCGCCGACATCGCCCGACAGCGCGGCGAGAGACGACCCGGGCGCCGCGGAGTCGACGGTGCCGGATCCGGCCTCGACGCTGTCCGGTAACGGCAATCGACCGAGGGTGGATTCCTGCAGCGCGAGCAGCGACCGCAGCGCGTCCACCGCAGCCGGCTGGGGTTCGGACTGCCGGAAGACGTCGTTGAACACCTCGAGCGACAACGGTCCGGTGTACCCGGCGGCCAGTACGTGGCCGAGGAACGCCGGCAGGTCGAACGTGCCTTGGCCCGGAAACAATCGGTAGTGCCGGCTCCACTGCAGGACGTCCATGTTCATGTAGGGCGCGTCGGCCAGCTGCAGGAAGAACAGCTTGTCGCCGGGGATCTGCTCGATGCCCGCCGGATCCGAACCGCGGGACAGTATGTGGAAGCTGTCGATGCACAGCCCGAGCGCCGGGTGGTCGGCGCGTCGGACGATCTCCCAGGACCGCTCGTAAGTGTTCACGAACCTGCCCCAAGCCAACGCCTCGTACGACACCCGCAGGCCTCGGTCGTGCGCCCGGGAGGCCAGCTGGTGCAACTGTTCGGCGATCCGGTCGTCGTCGTCCAGGGCGTCCGGTGCCACCGACGAGCACACCAGGATGAGGTCGGTGCCCAATCGCCGCATCACGTCGAACTTGCGATCCGCGCGGCGCAGGTTGGCCTGCAGCATTTCCGGGCGGGCGCTGTCGAAATCCCGGAATGGCTGGTAAAGGTCGATCGACAGCCCCAAGTCCGCGCACCGTTGCCGGACCTGCGCCGCGGCCCAGGAGGACGCGACGAAGTCGGGCTCGAAGATCTCCACCCCGTCGAATCCGGCGGCGGCCGCGGCCGCCAGCTTGTCCTCCAGCGCACCCGAAATGCACACCGTCGCCAAGGCCGTGCGCAGGCGGGTCGCCGGGCTGATCGGAGCCTTCGCGGCCACGACACCGGATGTCGCCGTCGCTGACACCGGTGTGCGGTGCGTGGTCATCGAGCCGTTCGACACCGATCCGGTGGGAATCGATCCGGTGGGGGTTGATCCGGTGGAGGTTGACCCTGTGGAAATCGCCATCGTCGTCCCCTGGCTTGGGGCCACCCTCTAGGGTGACGGTGAGTGCGGGGTTTTCCGACCTGCCGCGCCGTCGTCACGACCGGCGGACAGGTCGCTCGCCGGTGACGATCGTCCCGCATTCCGCCACCGCGGTGACGGGATTCCGACCAGCGGGAGGTTCACGGCAGCGCGTCGGCACGACGAAAGGATGACGTCATGGCACCCGAACTGCCCGAATCGCTGCGCGAGGTCGCCGAGAGTGCGGCGAACGTGCTCGCGCCGGAGGCCGACCTCTTCGAGGACACCGACGCCGCAGGCTTTCGCGATGCCCTGACCCAGGCGCTGCGTGCGTCGCTGCGACATCCGGCCAGACCTGTCCGCGCCGGGGTGCAACTGACCACCGACCTGGTGAAGATCCCGGTCGTCTCGTCGTTGCGCTGGCTGGGCCGCACCCCGCAGCCTCCGGTCGAGGTGGACCCCAAGGACCGCCGGTTCGCCGCGCCCGCCTGGGACACCAACCCGCTGTTCTACGGGATCAGGTTGGCCTACCTGGCGGCGGCGCGGTCGGCGCGGGATGTCGTCGGGTCCGCGACCCTGGAGGCCGACGCTTCGCGTAAGGCGATGGTGGCGCTCGACCTGCTGATCGACGCGGCCGCGCCGACCAACTTCCTGCCCACCAACCCGGCCGCGCTGCAGCGGGCCTTCGACACTGCGGGTGCGAGCCTGATCAAAGGCGCAAGGAACTTCGTCGGCGACGTCCGGCACAACGGCGGCAAACCCAGCCAGGTCGACACCAGCGGTTTCACGGTGGGCGAGAACCTGGCCTGCACGCCGGCAAAGGTGGTGTACCGCAACGAGTTGATGGAGCTGCTGCAGTACGAGCCGCAGACCCCGCAGGTGCACGCCGCCCCGCTGCTGTGCAGCCCGCCCTGGATCAACAAGTACTACATCATGGACCTGGCGCCGGGCCGGAGCTTCATCGAATGGGCCGTGCAGCACGGCCGCACGGTGTTCGCGATCAGTTACAAGAACCCCTCGGCCGACATGTACGACACCACCATGGACGACTACTTGGTGTACGGCCCGCAGACGGCGCTGGACGTCATCGAGGAGATCACCGGCGCCGACACCATCGACATCGTCGGGCTCTGCCTGGGCGGCGCGATGACCGCGATCACCGCGTCGTACCTGACTCAGGACGGGGACAGCCGGATCGGCTCCTTGACCCTGCTGAACACCATGCTGGACTACGCCGAGCCCGGCGCGCTCGGTGTTTTCACCGACCTGCGCACCGTCGAGCGGCTCGAGAAGAAGATGCTGAAGGCGGGCAGGCTCGAGGGCGAGACCATGGCCGGTACCTTCGACATCCTGCGGGCCAACGACCTGATCTTCAATTACGTGGTGTCGAACTGGCTGATGGGCCAGCCGCCGCCGGCGTTCGACATCCTGGCCTGGAACGCGGACAGCACCCGGATGCCGGCCGCCATGCACGCGTTCTACTTGCGGAACTTCTATGTGGAGAACAACCTCGCCGCGGGAACGATGCAGATCGCCGGCAAGACCATCGATCTCAGCGTGATCAAGAACTCGACCTACGTCGTCAGCGCGATCAACGATCACATCGTGCCGTGGGAGTCGGCGTACAAGTCGGTGGGTCTGGTCAGCGGGCCGGTGCGATTCGTGCTGGGCAGCGGCGGGCACATCGCCGGTATCGTCAGTCCGCCGGGGCCGAAGGCCTGGCACATGGTCAGCGAGGACGAGTTGACCCCGCCCGCCACCGGCGCCCAGTGGCGCGCCGTCGCGGAGCGGCGCGCCGGCTCGGGGTGGGATGACTGGACGGTCTGGTCGGAGGCGCATTCCGGTCCGCTGCAGGATCCGCCGCCGATGGGCAGCGCCAACCACCAGGTGCTCGGCGATGGCCCCGGGGGTTACGTCCTCACCTGAGTTCCGCGTCCCAGACCCGGCATGATCGCGCATGATCGCGCATGATCGCGCATGATCGCCCCTGAGCTGGCGCGGATCAACTTCCGCCGCGCGGATGAAATGGTGCGCTCGCGTCACTCCAGTCCCACAAACGCCACCTTTATGCGCGCCGGCGACGTTGATCCGCGCTCGAAAAGGGGCGGGCCGGCGAAGTGTGATCCGCGCTCGACAGGGGGCCTCGGCGACGGCGGGTGGTCGGAGCGGGCGGTCAGCCGCTGACGGCCAGCACCGCGGGTTCGCGAGGAGCCGGCGCATGCCGCGCGTCGCCCGCCAGTTCGCGGGACAGACTCCTCGAGGCAATGGCCAAGGCGGCCATCACCGGCTGCAGCAGGTTGAGGTCACCGACCGCCAGTTCGATCGCGGCGACGACCTGGCCGCCGGGTCCGAACACCGGCATCGCCACGCCGCAGACACCCGGTTCCAACTCCCACCGGGTGACGGCCACCCTGGTCAACTTGGTCACGGCCAGGGCCCGGCGGAAGCGCTCGGGCGACGTGACGGTGTGTTGGGTGTAGGGCCGAAGGCCGCGCATGATCGTCATCTCCACCGTGCGGGGCGGTGAGAACGCCAGCAGAGCCCGGCCGACCGCGGTGGGATGGGCGGGCAGCGTGGCGGCCGCGCAGAAGGCCGACGCCGGGCTCGGCCCCGGGCACTTCTCGATGTAGGCGACCTCGAGGTCGTGCAGCACCCCGAGCCGGGCGCGGCTCTTGGTGGCGCCGGCCAGGTCCTCCAACACGCACGGCGCGCGCTCGGCAATGCTGGGTGGACAGGCATCCACCGTGCCGATCATCCGCAGCGGTAACCCCGCCCGGTATTGACCGTCATCCGTGCGCTCCAGCAGCCGCCAGGACGCCAACTCGGACGTCAGCCGATGGGCGGTGGAAATCGGGAGTCCGGCCAGCCGGGCGATCTCGGTCAGCGAATGCTCGTTGCCCTCGGTGAAGGTCAACAGGATGGAGGTGATCTTGCTGGTGACCGATCGACCCGATTCGGCGGAATTACCGGCCACGTGATCACTCCTCTTCGTTGGGGATCGCGCGTCCGGTCGGTCGCGCCTCGGTGATCAAGTACTGCAGTACTCAGCAAACACAACAGGAGTTGCGACTTACAGCGCGTCATTCCGAACGAACCATCCGTGACACGAATGGAGCCTTCGTCCCTCGACTGCCGTGCGTCGTTGTAGGGGCGGAACGGACTCCCTGGGTGATGGCCCGATTGGGCGAGCGGGTCGGGCACATCGCGCAAGAGCGATGCGGACGTGTCCGGGCATTAGCCGTTGCTCGTGGGGCGCGATGTTTGTCACGGCGCCACCAGTTCCGGATCGGCTGTCGGTCAGCTACTTCAGCGAACCCGCCCGCAGGCGGGCTGTCAAGCCGGCGGCGAGACTCACGAAAACTGCCCGCGAAACGCTCTCCGTGCCTCACGTAGGAATGCCCGCGTAGCGGTGAGCGTGGTAGGGCATGAAGAGTGGGTTGTCGATGACGTCTCGTGCCGAGGTCACCACGAGGTACGCCCG
>JBBQGJ010000488.1:0-5123 GCA_038322925.1 Mycobacteriales bacterium | reverse complement strand
ATTGTGATCGACATTGGCGAGCACGAGTAGAAACCAGGGTCGGTGCGCGTCGCGCCAGTTTGGTGGGCCGGGCACCGCCCGCGCGGGGTTAAAAAGTCCGGGTACACACAAGAAACGCCACGGTGACCGGGTGGAGCCGGGTTAGCGACCCGCGCAGAGCGAACGGCCCGCCACCACTGTTCGGTACCCACCACCTCATCGGCGGCCCGGGCGATCGCGTCACGGATTTGGTTGTGGTCCTTGATCGCGTCCTTGGTCTCGTCCACGGGACCATCGTCTGCCCGGCCTCCCTGTCCGACATCGAGCAGGCGAGGATAGAAGAACTTTTCCTCAGCCTGGGCATGAACCTCGAGCAGTGTCGTCAACCGCGCCCAGACCGGGGTCAAAGTGTCGACGTCGGTGGGGTCCAGATCATCAAGCAGAGCGAACATGCGGCGCTGTTGATGATGCTGTACCAAGATCAGTTCAGTGATATCCATCGTGCCTCTCTAGGTTCGGTGCCAGACCGCCAGGTTGCACCGCAGCGGCGATCGCTTCCTGCTCGAAATCGTTGGCGTGCAAGTCACGTTGGTGTAGAGCAATGCCCCCGAGATCACGCCGGTGTTGTAGCCGAACAGCAGGCCGCCGATCGCCGCGATCACGCTCACCCCGCAAGAGCAGGCCGTTCCCGGTCCGGCGGACTTCGGCTACAAACACGGCCACGACGCGCGCCTTCCAGGAAAGGTGACCACCAGGTCAAAGATGTTGAGCTCGGCCAGCATTCGGCGTTGCGAAAGCCGCAGCCCGATCACCGCGGCGCCGAATAACAGCAGAGCCTTTAGCGCCGACCAGCCCAGTTCTGAATAGTGACCAATCAAGTACGTCATCTGACGTCACACCTGCCGTCGGTCGGCATTGACCCGCCGAAGCAGCAGCCCTCCGCCCGGCACGACGCCGAGCACGATCCGGGCCAGCCGGTCGCGTAGGTGCTGATGCTCCGGCGGGGTGGCGCTTGCCCCGGCAAGGTCCCGATAGCCGGCGCCCGCCCAGAGACCGGCGACCGCGGTGTCGGTCAGGCCGGCGCGTGCCCGGGACCGGTCGACCACGGCGAGTCCGAGGGCCGTCATCGCATGCACCGCGTCGACCCACACCCCCATCGCGAGGACTTCCGGGCTCGGCCGCAAGCCCGAGAGTGTCGCCTGGGTGAGCTGGCGCGCGCCCAGGATGCGGGCGATCACCACACCCTTGGTGTCCACTTTCACGTGGTGGACATTGGTCATCACCTGCTGCGGTGCGAAAAGCAGCGCCGCTCCCCAGCCTGCCCGGACGAGCTCGACTTTGCGGAAATGCCGCTCAGCTGGCGATGAAGATGTCGGCGACGGTCGGCGGGAAGTGCTCAGCTCGAATGTATTGGCGGTCATGGGGTTTCCTTTCAATTGATCGGCAGGATTGTTATCGGCGGTAGTCGGCTGCGCCGGCGGCGAGTGCCATTCCGTGGCCGGGCCGGGTGGTATTGGGGGTCAGCACGCCGTCTGCAGCCGGGGGTAGGCCGTCGAACAGTTTCGGTTCCAGCCGGGTGTGGTCGATGAAGTATTCGAGGTGACGCAGGTTGAGGATGCTGGCCGCGACCGGCGTGTGCAGCGCCGGAGCGCAGTGCGCCGATACCTCCAGGTTGCGGGAGGCGGCGAGCGCGGCGCCAGCCAGCCAGCCGGTGTAACCGCCGCAGCGGGTGGCGTCGAGCTGGAGGCAGTCGACCACGGGCGCGAGATGCCGGGCATCGTAAAGGTCGGAAACGTACTCCCCTGCGGCAACATCGCAGTGCACCGAGTCCCTGACGGCCCGCAGTCCATCCAGGTCGTCGCTGCTGACAGGCTCCTCGAACCACTGGACACCGAGGTCGTCGAGCGCTGCGCCGACGCGTCGCGCCTGCCCCACGGTGTAGCCGCCGTTGGCGTCGACCATGAGTTCGGTCGTGGATCCGGCGAATTCGCGCAGCTGCTCGACCCGCTGGAGATCCCGGGTGATCTCCGCGCCCCAGTCCTGACCTATCTTGATCTTCATCGCCGTACATCCGGACGTTTGCCAGGTGGCGACTCGTTGGGCCAACTCGGTGTCCGTCAGCGTGGTGAAGCCCCCCGAGCCGTAGATCGGTACCGACGCGCGAGTCTGCCCGAAGACCTCCGACAGTGGCTGGTCGCGCAACCGGGCTTTGAGGTCCCATAGCGCGATGTCGACGGCGCTCAGCGCCTGCATGACGAGTCCCCGGGTTCCGATGTTGCGGCAATGGCGGTGCATCGCCTCCCAGGCGCCAGTGACGTCGAACGGGTCGCGTCCGATGATCACGCCGGCGATTTCTTCGCGGATCACCGCGGCCGCCGCCGAGGAGCTGGAGGTCCAACCGAGCCCGCTGACTTCACCCGCACGGAGGTGCGCGACGACGGCCGTTGTGGAGTCCCAGTGCAGGGTGCCATCGGCCTCGGGGCTAGAGGTATCGACGGTGTAGACCTCGACGTCCTCCCGATCGATCGGCGGAGCCAGCCTCATGAGCGTGCACCGAAGTTCACGGTCAATCCTTTTCGCCTGGTAGGTATTGCTGGACTTTTTGTTTGAGTCCTTGCTTGATGAATCCGGGTGCGTCGTCGTCTCCGCCAAGGACGGCGTGGACCAGCGATTTGGCTTGTTCGAAGGTGGCGTGCGGGGGGATCGGAGGCACGTCGGGGTCGCAGCGCACGTCCAGGACGGTGGGGCGGTTGGCGGCCAGCGCGCGATCCCAGGCGCCTCCGAGAGCGTCGGGGTCGTCGATGTTGTCGCCGAGCAGGCCCCGGCTGCGCGCGAAGGCGGCGTAGTCGACGTCGGGCAGCGCCTGGGAGGCGACGAACTGGGGCGATTTTTCCATCGCCCGCATCTCCCAGGTCACTTGGTTGAGGTCGTTGTTGTGCAGGATCGCGATGACCAACCGGGGGTCGGTCCATTGCTGCCAGTACTTGGCGATGGTGATCAGCTCTGCCATGCCGTTCATCTGCATTGCGCCGTCGCCAACGAACGCGATCGCCGGCCGGTCCGGGTGCGCCCATTTCGCACCGATGACGTACGGAACCCCCGGTCCCATCGTGGCCAGGGTGCCCGACAACGAACCCCGCACTCCGGCAGTGAATTTGAGGTGCCGGGCGTACCAGTTCGCCGACGATCCCGAGTCGGCGGCGATGATCGCGTTGGCCGGCATCCGCTCTGAGAGTTCGTGGAAGATCCGCATGGGGTTGATCGGATCGGCGCCGGTCATCGCGGTACGTTGCACCGTGTTCCACCATTTTTCGACATGCTTTTCGACGGTCTCGCGCCAGGACCGGTCGGACTTGCGCTGCAGCAACGGGATTCAGTGCCCGCAAGGTCGACTTCGCGTCGCCGACGACATTGAGCTCGTAAGGGTAGCGCATGCCGATCCACTTGCCCGACCGGTCGATCTGCACGGCCCGAGCCTGGTCGAGTTCGGGCATGAATTGGGTGTAGGGGAAGTTGGATCCCGCGGTCAGCAACGTGTCGCAGTCCATCATCAGATGCCAGCTCGCAGTCGTGCCGAGCAGGCCGATCGACTCGGTCACCCACGGCAGATCATCGGGCAGGACGTCCTTGCCCAGCAGTGCCTTGGCCGCTCCGGCGCCGAGCAGGTCGGCGACCTCGGTCAGCTCTTCGACGCAGTACCGGGCACCCTGGCCGACCAGCATCGCCACCTTCTCACCGGCGTTGAGCAGGTCCGCGGTCTGCCGCACCGCGGCATCGTCCGCGGCGACCCGTGCCGGCGCGATTCCCAGGCTGGAGGGCACCTGTTTGAAGGCGTGCCCGGGCGGCTCGTACTTCAGGTCGAAGACGTCGGAGGGAACGATGATGCATGTCGGAGCGCCCGCGCTGAGCGCGATGCGGATGGCCCGGTCGATGAGATTGGGCAGCTGCTGGGGCACGGTGCACATCTGGACGTATTCGCTGCACACGTCTTTGAACAGGCTGATCAGGTCGACTTCCTGCTGATAGGAGCCGCCCACCGCCGAGCGTTCGGTCTGCCCGACGATGGCCACCACCGGGACATGGTCGAGCTTCGCGTCGTAGAGACCGTTGAGCAGGTGGATCGCCCCGGGGCCGCTGGTCGCCACACACACCCCGACGTCGCCGGAGAACTTCGCGTAACCGACGGCCTCGAACGCGGCCATCTCCTCATGGCGCGCCTGCACGAACTGGGGTTTGTTCCCGGCCCGCTCCCACGCCGCGAGCAGCCCGTTGATGCCGTCACCGGGGAACCCGAACACCTGGCGGACAGCCCATTCCCGCAATCGGGACAACAAAACATCAGCGACGGTATCTGATACGAGAATCACTCTCCAATGCTGCTCAGGCGTAGGTGGTTTCACGTCACACCAGCTGAACAGGGCCGATGTCGCGCTCATTTTGGCGGTACCCACAGTCGGCCCGGCCCATACCCGTTCCGCTGAACTCCCAGCCAAGTCCCAGCCGCCCGGGGTGGCCCACGCCATTCAGAAAACGGCACAAACAGGCGGATACCGTGGCGATCGGCGGCCTTGAGCGGCGATAGAAGGGCGAGTCCGCATCGGCAGGGAGACAGCCCGTTTCGGTTCCGTCGGTGACGACCGACCCGTTAGGGGTCGGGTCCCTGTAAACGCCGTCACCATGAGCCGGCGACGGTCACGTCGGCGCATTCACGGAGGCATGCTTGGCGTCGCAGGCCCATTTCGGCTCGCTGCTCACTTGTAGGGTTGGCTGCTATGACGCGTTTCCGGGATCGTGTGGCAATCGTGACAGGCGCCGGCTCCCCGGATGGCATTGGTGCCGCCGTCGCCACGGCACTCGTCGCGGAAGGTGCTCGGGTCGTCTTGGGCGCGACGTCAGATCGCGTACATCAGCGGGCCGCGGCGCTGGGAGCTGCTGCCGTCGGCGTGGTCGCCGACCTGACTGTTGAAGGCGGCGCAGAGGCTCTGGTAAGCGCCGCTCTAGATCGTTGGCAGCGGGTCGATGTGCTGGTCAACAACGCCGGCATGACTTCGGTGGCTTCGGGTTGGGACGCCGACGACGATGTTGCCAACCTGACCCTCGCCGACTGGGACGCGGCGTTAGCGCGCAACCTGTCGACTGCATTC
>JBBQGJ010000487.1:0-5148 GCA_038322925.1 Mycobacteriales bacterium | reverse complement strand
AACGCTCACAACACCAGTCACACGCGTCCCACCCATCTCGAGTCACCCCCACACACCCGAACTGGGCCACCAACATCCGCGAGCATGATCATCTCGACCTCGGCATCGACCCGGCGGCCGACTCGCTTATTTGAGGTCTAGCGCACTTTGGCCTGCGGTGGACCTCGCATGCCGTCCAGTGGGTGTCGATCCAGGATCCGCGCTGCGTAGGCCCATCCCGTCAAGGATCGCAGCACCCGAACTCGCGACCAGATCGTCGGATCTGGCCAACCGTCGGCTCGCCATTGATCGCAGACAGCCGCCAGCACCTGGGGCGTCAGGTCTGTCGCCCTCCTGGACCCGACCCGATCGCGAGCCAGAAATCCGGCAGTCGACCGGTGCCTGGAAATGGTTGACGGCCGCCGAAATGCCGGCTGCGCGCGCCCTTGAGTCCGGAGGAACTCGGTCGTCCCGGCCCAACGCGCGCGGGCGTCCTCAGCTGCTTGCCGGTCGCCGTGCACCGTAAACGACCGGACCCGGCTCCGTCCGGTTGCCGGGTTCACCCCAGTGCGACGCGGACCTCCCACACGCTCGGCTGGCGGCGACGTAGCGACCCGGGTCCTCGCGGAGTTCCCATCCTGCAGCATAGATACGACACGCCGATCGGCACATCCTCAGCAACATGCTCTGACCTGGGACGTTCGATGGTTGTTGGGAAGCGATCATGAGAACAATGACCGAACCCCGCGAACAGGCTGCCTCGCAATGCCTTTCGGTGCGCGCCCGGAGGGATTCGAACCCCCAACCTTCCGATCAAATTCGGGGCCAAGGGGTTCAGAAAGAACGACGGCGTCCGGCAGGGCGGAAGCGCGGGCCCGTTCGAGCTTGGTGTCGCAGGTGTTCTCCACATTTCCGATTACCGGTTCAACC
Source organism: Mycobacteriales bacterium (assembly GCA_038322925.1). GTDB lineage: Bacteria > Actinomycetota > Actinomycetes > Mycobacteriales > Nakamurellaceae > Nakamurella. The sequence goes on along the minus strand of JBBQGJ010000487.1, from coordinate 4,239 downwards.
GCATCGTGACGATTAATCCGCTCAGCCAACGCGCCGGTGGCCTGTCGGCAAAGGCGATCCGGGAGCGCTTGGCCGTGGTGTCTCGACTCTCCGATCCCGTCCATCTCACCCCGGTCGATGTCGACCGGTTCCTGGCCAACGCGGCATGGTCGAAATCAACGCGGGCGACCTACCACGGCGCGATACGCGCCTGGTGCCTGTGGCTGGTGAGAACCGGGCGACGCCCGGATGACCCGACGCTGATCGCGACCACCCCGAAGGTGCCGAAGGGGAGACCGCGGCCGGTCGCCGACGAGCACCTCACCGTCCTGCTGGGCGCGAGGATGTCCGGGCGGACTCGGGCGATGATCCTGCTCGGCGCGTACGCCGGTCTGCGGGTCAGCGAGATCGCCGCGATCCGCGGCGAGCACGTCGACCTGATCACGTCCACCATCGCGATCACCGGCAAGGGCGACAAGACCCGTTACCCCGTTGCATCCGATCCTGCAGGGTTGGCCGTTGAGATGCCCGAACGGAGCTGGTGGTTTCCGTCCTACGACGGGAATCATGAATACGGCGCCGGCGGTCCAGTCTTGGGCAATTCGGTCAGCGCCGGATTTCCAGGACGATGGACCGCGCCGGTGTTCCCGGCAAACCTCATTCTCTACGTCATTGGTTTGGCAGCTCCCTGAAGGGGACCGGTGTCGATTCCCTGGTCATCAAGGAACTCATGGGCCATGAGTCACTGGCGACGACGGCGATTTATGTGAACCCTCGGGTGCCGCTGAGAATGCAATGCACGGCGGTGAACCTGCTACCCGACGCCCAGCCGCAAGCGCGACAGAGACGGATTGCCCTACCGCAGGACGTCCCGGTTGAGCATCGTACGAGCCGTCCACCATTCCGTGGCCATGTGATTGACCAGAAGGTCCGGACGCTCGGTATCACGTCTGAGTGGGGGACGACGGGCCGGAACGGGCTCAACCTTCCGAATTGACTTCTGCCATCTCTGAGGTGCAGCGAGTGATTCGGACGGAGAGGCAACTCGCTCCCCCCATTTCGGTGTATCCGCGTGCCCTGACCGGGTGTGCACCGCCCGGCGTGATAGTCGTCAGCCATTCGTAGCGCTCTGTCGGAATCCTGCAGGTGAACTTGGCCGAAGCAGCCGACGCTGAGCGGCGACCTCTCGGGCGACGTCGTTGTTGGTGGCCCGGGCGGGCGATTGCTGGCCTTTCAGGTCCGGGGTTGCCAGCTGAAGTAGCGCAGCGCGAGGAGCAGCCCGGCGATGCCCCAGGCGGCGATGATGAGCACGTCGGTCCAGGAGAACGGCGTGCCCAGCAGCCCGGCCTGGATGCCGTCGGCGAAGTGTTTGACCGGGAAGATTCGTGCGGTCCAGGTGATCCAGGCGGGTGCGTTGTCGCCGATCGGGATGAACACCCCGGACAGGAAGAGCAGCGGCAGGATCGTCGCGTAGACGATGGGGGCGGCGGCGTCGGAGTTGGGGATGGCCGCGGTGATGGCGAAGCCGAGCGCGCAGAAGCTGGCCGCGCCGACCACGAGGGTGACCAGCAGGCGGACCAGCGAAACGGCGTCGGGGATGTCGGCCTGGTAGGCGGCGACGCCGAACGCCACGGTGATCGCGACCAGCAGCACGGAGACCAGCAGTGCGTGCAGGACCCGCGCGGCGAAGTAGACGGCGCTGGGAAGGGGGACTCCGTTGATGCGTTTGAGTACCCCGGTGTCGCGTTGCACGGTCAGGCTGATGGCGGTGTTGTTGTAGCAGGTGGTGATCACCGCGAAGGCGGCCATTGCCGCGACGTAGTACGTCGAGAGATGGATGACGCGGCCGGCGACGTTGACCTGGCCCTGTCCGAGCAGCGCGGTGAAGATCACCAGGAAGATCAACGGCAACGCGAAGGTGAAGAACGCCGACGCCGGGTTGCGCCAGAACGCCTTGTTCACGTACCGCAACTGGAAGAAGCTCAGCCTCGCGGTCTTCATCGGGGTGCCCCCGGCGCAGTGCTACCGCTGCCCGCAGGTCGGGGCCGACCGGTGGGATCAGCGGTCGTGGTGGCCGCGTCGTCGGAGGTCAGGTGGAGGTAGACCTCTTCCAGGGATGGCCGCAGGATCCGCAGATCCTCCAGGGTGACGCCGTTGTCGATGGCCCAGCCGGTCAGCCGGTGCAGCGCCGCGGTGAGGTCGGCCGGCGCGAACTGGACCGCGCCGGTGTCATCGGGGGCACTGCCCATGTCGGGTGGCGGTGTCACGCCTGGCGGCAGCCGGTAGCTGACCGTGGGGTTGGCTGTGTTGCGTCCGGCGAGGGTGTCCGGGGCGCCCTGGGCGACGATGCGTCCTCGGACGATGACCGCGACCCGGTCGGCGAGTTGTTGGGCCTCGTCCATGTAGTGGGTGGTCAGCAGCACAGTCTTGCCAAGCGTGGCGAGATTGCGTACGACGTCCCAGGCCTCGTGCCGGGCGGAGGGGTCGAAGCCGGTTGTCGGCTCGTCGAGGAAGAGCAACTCAGGATCACCGATGAGGGCGACCGCGACGTCCAGGCGTCGCTGCTGACCACCTGACAGTCTGATCACCCGGGTGCCCCGAGCCCGGGTCAGCCCGGCCATTTCGATGACAGTGTCCACGTTGAGGGGCCGGGAGTAGTATCCGGCGTACATCGACATGGTTTCGGCGACCGTCAGATATCGGTCCACCGCTGTGGTCTGCAGAACGATCCCGATCCGCTTCTTCAACGCGACCCGGTCGCGGGCCGGATCCAGACCCAGCACGGTGACCTTGCCGCTGTCACGGCGCTGGTAACCCTCCAGAATCTCCACGGTCGTCGTCTTGCCCGCACCGTTCGGCCCGAGCAACGCAAAGACCTCGCCACCCCCGATCCCCAGGTCGATCCCGGCCACCGCCCGAACATCACCGAACGACTTCGTCAACCCGAGCACCTCGACAACGGCGCCGGCCTCAGGGTCCTCGCCCATCACACCCTCCGCCTCGCGCGGGCCGCTGACCCACGGACAGGGCCCGTCTCAGGCCATGACCGCCCCGCGTCGATGTCCGAACACGCGGGTGAATCCCTACCGTCGACTGAACACCCGATGAAGAACCGCACGGCAGAGCCGAACGTCCCGCCAATCCCCACAACGGATCGGAATCGCACCACTGACCGTCAAACGTCCCCGACCGCGGAAGGCAGCGGCCCACCGGGTCGTCGACGTCGGAAGACGACAACTTGGTCGAGTCCTGCGCCGGATGCAGCTCAGCCGCCGCGGCTGACCCGTGGCGCCCATGGGCCGTTGGTTCGACCCTCGGCGCCCGGATTTGTGGAACACCGGTGCATGACGCCGAACGACAGCGGTGCGCGACGACGGGTCGACGTCCGGGCGCGCCTCATCTTGCGGCGTGGCGCGGCTGTGGTGCGGTCGGAAGAATGGTGGGGATGCCGACCAATCTCAGCATTCAGACGATTCTCGGAGACGTGGTGGGCTCGACCGGCCACCGGTACGCCGTGACGGACAGTGCTGGCAACACGACGGACACCGTCAAGATCATCACGAATCCGGCGGGGCGGCTACCTCGGCGTATACCACACCGGCAGCAGGGTGAATCTGGCCACCAGCACGACCTGCTGAGCTGGGTGTTCCGCCGCACACTGTGACACGCAGGCGACTCAACCCACGATTTGCGCGCTGCCGCTCTCCCTGCCCCCGGGTCAGACGACCCGTGGTGTCACTGGTCCGGGTCCGGGTGTGAGGCGCTCGGCCGGGACGATCTGTTTGGGTAGTGACTGGCTTGACCGACCACGGCCCCACCGAGACCAGCGGCGCTGGAGCACTCCTACAGCGACGACCCCGGCCTCGCAACAATTCCGGACAATTCGTCCCACGTCACAGACGGAGCATTGCCGCGGTGATTCTTGTCGGTGGGCTGATCGCGCTGCTGGGCGGCACGGAGGGGTGGACGCATGCACCAGGTCGTGCTCGGGGGGTCGGTGACGGGGGTCGATCACGGTGACGGGCCTCGATCGTTGGCTGTGCGATGGTGTGGACAGCCGCTGGCCCGTGTTGCCGCCCGTTACGCTCGCCGTGGTGGAGATCGGGCGGCGTTCGGGACGGCTGCGGTGACTGCGCCGTTCCAGGTGGCGACGCTGGAGGCGACGTTGGAGCGGATCACGTACGCCAACGAGGACAGCGGTTACATGGTGGCGAAGGTCGACACCGGCCGGGGTGGTGAGTTGGTGACGGTGGTGGGGTC
>JBBQGJ010000486.1:0-5151 GCA_038322925.1 Mycobacteriales bacterium | reverse complement strand
TGTGGTTGAAGAACCGGGCGAACCTGACCGTGAAACAGCAGGACACGCTGACCTGGTTGACCCGCCCGTCGATGCACCTGGCGACGGCGCGGGCGCATCGTTGGCGGGAGGACTTCCAGGAGTTCTACGACCTGGACACCGCCCAGGCGCCCGGGTATCTGCGGAGTTGGTGCTACGGGGCGAATCGCAGCCGGCTGCAACCGATCAAGGATTTCGTCAAACTCGTCGAAACGCACTGGGACGGAATCGTCGGCTGGCACGACAGTCGGATCAGTAACGGACTGCTGGAGGGCACGAATTCCCTCATCCAGGCCGCGAAGGCCCGAGCCCGCGGCTACCGCAGCAAAACCAAGATGATCACCATCATTTCCCTCATCGCGGGAAAACTCCCCAACCCGTCACCCTACGTAGCCCACCCGATCTAGCGAAGAGCCTGAAAGGGTCGTCATCGATCTCCAAGCGATCGCTGGACTGTCGATCAGGCCCGCGGTGATCAGCCGCACCGGCAAATGCCCCAACGCTGGACGATTCGTTGCCCAGACCCGCCCGGTAAGGATCGGCCGTGTTTGTTCCATCGATCCCACGAATCCAACGTTCGCCAACCAGCTCGAGATACTCGGCGAACGTGATCCCGGGCTCAATTCCCATTCGCGACCGCCGCTCACATTCGTTGAAGAACTCACCGACTTCATCGTCGGTCTTGCACGTCCGGCGACCTCGACCGGGCGCGCCATTGTCAGGCTCAGACCACCGAACACGAGCAAACGAAACCCGAATTGCGACGCATCACATCCGTTGCCAGCTGCACACCCGGAGAGACGCGTCGCATTACTACTCACCCGCCCCAGGGAGCCCACTCGTCCAGAGCCACCCTCGACGTCATCGGCATCAAATCGAAGCGTGGGGGACCAATCGGATGGGAATCGGACCCCACCCCCGCATCCGCCCTGCGCACCAACGTCGAGTGATGGGCCCTTGGGGACCAGGAGCAGCCTCGGCGGTGGTCATCAACCGCTGTGACTCCTCGGTCGCCGATGAGCGTTCCGCTGACACCACAACAGTTTTCATGGCGGTCACAGCGGAAGTCAACCGATTGCTCGACGGCGCCATTCGAATCGGCCCGAGTGTCCGCAGTGTCACTCTGCGATGTCGAGAGGACTCTCTCTACTCCTTCAAGAACACCAAACGCGCATCGGTTGACCGCCGGGATACCGCAACCGGCACAACTTAGTGTTCCACCGACGAGTTTGGCCGGCGTGGACACGTCCAGGTTCGTCAGGATGAACGAATACCCGTACACGTAGTCGACTTTTCCCGCCAGCGCCAACGCGAGCTGCGCCTTGTCGATGGTCCGCAGCATACGGGCCCGCAGCTCGGTGGGCATCAACTCGACCGGGATATCCGGGTCCGCCGCGCGATACAAGTGACGCCGGCGCTGTCAGGCCACTTCCCGGGCAGGTAGTCGATGACCGCGACCTCGGTTGGGGCATGCCCCTTTTCCGGGTGCCACCCGGCGGGCGGCGTTGTCTCCGGCGCGGACCATGGCGGGGTTTCGTTTCACCCCGATCGCGAACTCGACACCCCTATCGATGCAATGCTTGGCTAGGTTCGCAGCGAAATACCCCGCATCCCAACGACTTCGGATCCTCGCCACCGCCGGCGGGAGTTGCGCGATCGCCCGGTCCAACAGGTGCGCCGCGACCGGGCGGCGGGTCTTCGTCGGCCTTCATCAGATCCGCGGCTAGGCTCACACCACCCACGGCCCGGAACGCGATGTGCCGCCGGTAGGCGCGTTGGCCCTGGTAGTTGTAGACCGCGTCCTGCTTCTTGCGCCCATACACCTCCACGTCGATGGTGTCCCCGTCGCATCGTGGCCGCTGCCAACCAACTGGCAGCGGTCTACGCCGAACGCTGGGAACATGAACTGGTCTTCGACGCGATCGAAACCCATGTCACCCTGCCCGACCGCACTGGGCTGGCCCTTGGCCTCGCGAAGACCGCGACGTCCGGGCGCGGCCGTCGCAGCTGATGGCCAATCGAGCGAGACCAAGAGCCGTTTGCGCGCCGTGGGCCCCACATAACGACGAAATCCCCGGAGGATCAGCCACTGCTGGGTGAAATATGTGCTGCTGGGAGAAATATGTGCTTTGGGGGTTTCGTCAGGTCCGTACCGGAACATACTTTTCGTACAGCCGCAACGGGGCTCGCGGCCCCGCATTCATGAACTTGTCAAACAGCTCCACGTCTCAAGCGTCTCGCTGCGTGGAGCGTTGGTCCATGCGACGAAATGTCCTGGCAGGGAAGCCTTTTGGATTCGTGGAGGTGGCATGGTGATCACACACCTTCGGCATGGTCGCTGTGGTTTGTCGTGGCGGCCGGTGCGGACGCGTCTGCAGGTGGGCCTCACCGGCCTCGCTCTGGTCGGGGCCGGATTGCTGGTGTCCGGCCCGTTGGCCTCGCCTGCGCTGGCCGCCGATCCGCTGTCGTGCGGGCAGGCGCCGACCTCACCCAGGCCGACGTTTTTCACCGATGAGGCCGGTCAACCGCCGGTAGCCAACCCCGACCGAACGAGCCATTACACGCTGACCGCGCACCTGGGCGAGCATTCGTTCCACAGCGGCTGGGATCCGGTGCCGACCCTGGGCTACAGCAGCACAGGCAGCAGCAGCACAGGCAACGTGACGGTGGACTACCTCGGCCCGACGATCGTCACGAAGGAGAGGCAACCGATCGACGTGACCATCGCCAACGGGCTGCCGAAGGCCGGTACGGCGATGTTCCCGCAGTTCTGTGCGCCGACCACCAACACAGTGGTCCTGCACCGGCACGGCGGCCTGCAGCCGGCTCTCAGTGACGGTGCACCTGACCAGATCCAGACCGTCAAACCGGGTGATTCGTACACCAACCACTACCCGAACGACCAGGCCGCCGCGCCGCTTTGGTATCACGACCACGCCGACGGGGTCACCTCCTACAACGTGTACGCGGGGCTGGCCGGGTTCATGCCCAACACCGACCGGCTCGAGCCGCTGTTCAACCTGCCGGCCGGCAACTTCGCCAAGGCCTACGTCCTGCAGGACAAGTCCTTCTACGCCGACCACAGGCTGTACTACACCCACGATTCGCCGGAGTTCTTCGGGGACCTGCCCGTCGTCAACGGCACCATCGCGCCCAAGCAGACGGTGCAGCCCCGCCGCTACACCTTCACGTTCATCAACGGCTCCGACTCCCGCTTCTACCACCTGACCCTGAAACGCCCCGATGGCACTACCGGGGCGGCCGCCCCCCAGATGACCGTGGTCGGCTCCGACTCCGGTTACCTGCTGAAAACGGCCAAGGTCAGCGATCTGCTCATCTCCCCCGGTGAGCGGTACAAGGTAGTGGTCGACTTCACCGGCCACAGCGGACAGTGGGTACTGTCCAACGACGCCAATACGCCCTACCCGACCGGCGACGACGGGGTGGCGAAGATCCCACAGCTCATGCGGTTCGACGTCAACGCCCCCCTTACCGGAGTGGACAGCTCCTCGGTCCCGCCGACCATCGTGGAGACCAACAACCTGCTGCCGCCCGCGGCGAGCCTGCTGCTGGCCCGGCTACGGACCGTCCAGGCCGGCGAGAACAGCCCGGGCGACCCCCCGCAGCTGGGCGACGCTACGCAGCTGCGGAAATTCACCGACCCCGCAACTGAAACACCCAAACTTGGCTCCAACGAGGCTTGGGCGATGCGGAACCACAGCCCGGATTCGCATCCCATCCACATCCACCTCGTCGAGCTGCGCCTGGTCGGACGCTGGCCCGTTGGCCAATGGCAGACCACGGCGACCGGCAACACGGTCCCCGTTCCAGGGACGATCGGCGCGTTCCAGCCGCCCGGTGCCTTCGAAGCCGGACCCAAGGACACCTTTGTCGCGCCCTTGGACTTCATCACGGTCTGGGTCGGCCGGTACACCATCGGCGGGATATCGGTGTGGCACTGCCACATCCTGTCCCACGAGGACGCGAGCGTCGAGATGATGCGGCCCCTCGCGGTGGGTACCGCATCGCAGACCCAACTGCCGCTGATCGTCACCCAGGCGCGGCTCGACCGGCTGATCCGCAACGGCTGAACTATGAATTGTCGAATTATCTGGCTCTACTTACCCATCTGCGGGTGTGCCAGGAGAGCCACATAAATTCCGCTCGCGTTAGGGACCGCCCTTGCGGGCGGCCCCCCGCACAAGATCCCAGCGTGCGGAACTACCCGCACTGAGGTCCTGCCTCAGCTTCTGGCGGCGAGGCGCACACTTCAGGGAAAGGTGTGCTTCACGTAGGCGGGTGGTAGCCATCGTCTCGCGAGACGGGTTTATCCGGTCCCAGCTCCAAAGCGCGTGCGTTGGCTGCGTGGCGCAGCAGCGCCTTGAATGAGTAGAGAAGGTCCTCACGAGCATGACTGTGCAGTCGGACTTAGCAGTTCGCACGCGGACACATGTTCGATCCCAGTATCGCCCACCAGTATTACCGCAGGTCATCCCTGAACTGAAGGGAGCGGGGCCGGTCAAGGGCTGTTCCTGATCCCTTCTTGTGCCAGTGATGGAATAACGTCGTCTTCGAGGTTCTGGGCGCTACGGTTGTTGTGCTATTGCGGAACTGGTGGACTCTGTGGCGCGGCGGTACGAGGTGCTGCGGCCGCATTTTTCGGAGTTCCAGCGTCGGTTGTGGCTGGGCGCGGAGGCCGCGGAGTTGAGTGCGGGGCGGTGTCGCGGTGGTGGCCGCGGCGACGGGGGTCGCGGCGGACACGGTGCGCCGCGGCCCGAAGGAGGCCGAGGACGGGGCGGCCCCGACTGCGGGGTGATGACGCTCACCCAAAAGTACTCAGACCTGCTCACTGCAAATCCCCACCTGCGTGGCTCCCGCATCCATGGCGGGGCCCCTTCGATGCTGGCGGTCTCTGACCACGCACCAGCTACCGGAGGGGCCCGCTTCATGCTCACACATGAGGACGACGTTTCTCTCTACGTCCCTGGTCGTGGGGTGCTGTGGCTGAGCTGAGCGTGGGTGCCTGGGCGGGCATGTCGTTCTCTGTACGTGCGGGTGAGCGTTGTCGGTGCAGGTCTCTACGGTGCCGATCATGGTTGACGACTCGACCCGGGAGGGTTTCCGTTCGGTCCG
>JBBQGJ010000485.1:0-5158 GCA_038322925.1 Mycobacteriales bacterium | reverse complement strand
AGGTCGCCGACCTCAACCCCGCCCTCACCCTGCTCGACGACCACGGCTTCATCAGACCCCGCCCGCGGCCCGCACCCACCGGCGGCAGACCCGCGTCCCCGACCTGGGAGGTTCATCCGCGGGCCGCAGAAACCGCAGAAGCCGCAGATCGCGGTCCGCCATGAACCTTGTGCGGCTTCTGCGGTTTTCGCGGCATCAACGGCTGTCGCGCCGCACCCCAACGTACTGCCGGTTCACCCATGCGGTTCCTCCCCGCGCCCTCACGCCCGAACACCATCTCTGGCGAATCGATCTCGGCATCAACGAGGGCACCCTGGGGAACTGGATCGCGCGGGATCGGCAGGCCCGGGTCAGCGGGGACGGTGCGCTGAGCGAGGACGAGCGGGCGGAGTTGGTCCGCCGAGCGAGGCGGCCCCGAGCACCTGCGACCGCGCCGGCACCATCGCAGCTGCTCGGCGCCCGATATGACGGTGCGGTTCGGCTGGTCAAGTCGTTTCAGCGTTTCAGCGTGTTCAGCGATTGGGCATCCTGACAATTGGGCGGCCCACGATCGGCGCTCAGGGCCAGGCGTCGCAACCGTCACGCCGCGTCACTCCAACGGGGCTGAATGCGCCTGATCGTGCTATATCACCCGTTCACCGCTCCGCGGTATACTCTGCGTAACGCCTTCGCTCGGCGCAGGGGAAACCAAATGAAGAAGCTAATCCACCAACCGGTCCCGGTTGCCGCCGCCTCCACACTCCGCTACCCGACCTTCGTGCTTATGAACGGCACGCCCGGCGAGATCATCGGCGTCGACGGCACACGTCCCACTCACTACACCGTGAAGTTCTGGCCCAACGGCCTCGACGGGGGCACGGTCACCATTCCCGACCTAATCGGCGCCCACCTGGTGGAAGCCTGACCTTTCCTAGTTTGATCTCTAGGTGGCTGGTGTCGAACGACCGCATTTGGAGGCCACGCGCAAACCCGACAAATCGCGTGGCGCGGAGATGGCCACACGAGCCTCAGAACCGATCGGTGGACCAAATCAGGTCGGCGCGAGACCGCAGTCATGCACTGTCCGATGAGCGCGCCGCGAAAGACACCGCCCACCTAGGAGAACCTTATGATGTCTCGCGCGTACCAGCCGATCATTGCAGCCCACGAGATCCGCAGTACGGACCACCCGCCGATCCGGGCCGGCACGTCCGGGGAGATCATCGGCATCAGCGGCGATATCCCTCCGCACTACTGCGTGACGTTCTGGCCCAGCGGACGAGATCGCGCTCCGGTCACGATCAACCACCTCACCAGGATCGACCTCAAAGAGGCTTGAGCGCGGCTGGTCCCCCGCATCGATGAGGGATGCAACCAGACTCCGGCCGGGATTAATCTGACCCGCGCCAGGCCGACACAGGAGAGCGACATGACCAGCTTGGATCCCCGGATCGCAGTTACAGCAACCCATCACATCACCCAGCCCCACATCACTGTCCGATGCGGCACATCGGGCCTGATCACAGAAACGACCGGGACGTCTCCGACCTACTACACCGTGATCTTCTGGCCTCACGGAGTCGACGGTCCAGAGGTGGCTATCGACCATCTCACCAGATTCGACCTGCGCGAGGCCTGAAGGGCTACCACTCCACGATGCATACTTTCGGTTGCACCCCGCGTCACCTGAAGCTGTGAAACAGCTATGCCGCCTACCGCCCACCAGAGGCTTCCGATGGTGCTTCGGCGACGCAGTCCGGGCCAGGGCGGCCCATGACGTCCTGCCACGTTCAAGGACGACATTCACCAAGGCACCACGGGTTTGGTGATTGGTCACTGCGGCGGACCCCGACCTCCGGACGTACGGCGTGCGCTTTACCTTGGATCGCGGCCGGACAGCCGGACAGCCGTAGTTGACGATCTGACCGACCACGACATTCTCGACTACGAGGGCAAGCCCATGCGTGGCACTCTTCGAGTCGGGCGGCGATATTGACACGACAAATCGACAAATCGTGTCTCGTGTTTGGCGTTGATACGAGTGATCGCGGACAAGTCACTTCAGCCCGCCAATTGCGGCCAGGCCAAAGTGCCTGGGCGGGGTCAACCGTCGAGGAGATTCGGATCCAGTTTCTGACGCAAGGGCTGATTGCACCCGTGGACCGAGAAAACACGACTAGGGAGTGGAAGTTCACCGATGCCGGACTTGCCGAGTTGTGAGTCGGAAGGGCGATTCGGAAGGCGACCGACACGCCCAGGGCTTGACACATCCGTCGGCTCAGCTGGGTAGCCTTACCTACATGGCTACCGTCACCCGTACCTACATGATCGACGACCTTGACGGCTCCGAAGACGACGTGAGCACCGTTCTGTTCGCCCTGGACAAGAAGGACTACGCGATCGACCTCAGCGCCGCGAACGCCGAGCGGCTGCGCGAGAAGCTCGCCAAGTTCGTGGACACCGCGACACCGGTCAAGACCAGCAAGGCTCGACTACCCGGCAAGACCAAGCCACACACCTCAGAACGCGGCACGTCTCAGGAGATCCGTGAGTGGGCGCGGACAAATGGCTATGAGGTATCCGATCGCGGCCGCATCAGTCAAGCAGTCTGGGACGCGTTCGACGAGGTGCACTGAAGGAACCAACCTGCTGATGATGGCCACCACCGCGGTTCCTGTCACCCACGCCGCGCCAGATAGAGGCACGCCGGCCAGTGGCTGGTTGAATTCGTCGTGTCGTTCATGGCCAGTTGTCCGCGTGATCCTGCGCCCCGTCCTGGCCACTGCGTCTCTCTGGCCTCAGAAGCACCGACCGGCGTTGACCGTTTTGAGGTTCGGATATTGTGGCCACCGACTATGACTCCCGAGGCCAGCGTCCAGGGCCAGGAGTTCGTCGCAGACTCGCGGACGGCGGCGTCCTCGATCGTCCGAAACAGCTCACGCGTCATGTTGGTTCCGTTGACTTCCCTTGGCTCGGTGGCGGCTGAGGAGGGCGATGCCTTGCCCCTTCCCTGGCACCACATGCACATTTTCCAGCTACCGGTTGTGGTGGGTTTGACAGCAATGCCGAGGGTGCACCGGGCGCGGAGGAGCAGCATCGGTGGCGTGATCCACAACGCGAATCGGAAGTCGCCGAAGGGTAGGCTCGTCCGGCAAAACGGCCCGCAGCCTGCGGCGGCGGCACATGGTCGGCGCTGCCCGATCCGCTCCCGGCGTACGCATCAGGCTCAGCCGGTCCCGCAGGGTCCCTCGGCCGGGACGCTGTCCGTGCTCCGGCCCCATCGCCCGTCGGCGCACCATGCACGCGCCTGTATCTCGCTGTCTTTGTCGTTCCGAGTGTCGAGGCTGATCAGGTGCAGTCGGTGTCCTGCCGCCACTTGGATCTTGCCTGATGGACGCGGCCCTGACGTCCCCTCAAACCTCAGGGTCGCGTCCATCGCAGACATGACGTTCGAACGCACGTGACGGTTCACTCGACCGCGCCTTTGCCCGTCATTCGTTCCGGGTCATTCAGAGCCAACCCGCACTCGTCGGTGTCGTTCGGCTTCACCCTGCTGAGGGATTGTCGATTTGTGCGCCGTCGTCGACGCTCAACCATGCGCCCAGCGGTGGACCCCCGACCCACCTCTGGGCGCGCCTTCGTTACGTAGCGAAGTCCACTCACTCGGGGTTGTCCGTTTTCGGCACCATGCCGCAGACTGACCTCGCGTCCGTCTCCGTCGGAGGCCGACGCGTGCGGCCTGACGGGTCCAACCCCTTGGGACCCGTCAGGCAACACCAACCCGCAATCGCTGCCCGGTTGATGAGCGCTTGCGCTGCGATGTCTCGACGTCGGCCGTTCAGCGGTCGAGATTCAGGCCGTCAACGATCCGATCGCCATCGGCACGCCGGGCCGACGTGCCGAAGATCCCGCTCGCGATCCTGGCTGCCTGGCCTTCGGGAGTCGCCGCCCTGGCAGCGGCAGCGGCCTCCTGATCGGCAACGCGTCGGCCCGCATTGGGTTCGGCTTCGGCGCGCCAGCCGCTGTGGGCGGCCATTCGGGCATCTGCCCGAGCGCGCTCGTCCGTCATCGGTGTTCCCTGCGGGCCTGGGCCAGCGTCTTGGTCAGGACACCTTCGGCGTGTCGCTGCCAGCCCGCCAGCGGTTCGATCCGGACGCCGTTGATCACCAGGCCGGAGTGAACCCCGGTCCGGTAGTAAGCCGCGCGACCGGGGTCATCGACCAGACCCAGTTCCCTGACGCTGTAGACCGCGGTCTGCACGGACGTGTTGATCTGGTCGATGGCGGTCAGGAACTCGGCCAGGCCCTGGCCGACCACCTCGCGCAGCCGATCGGTGGCGGTCGCGACAGCGCCCTGCGGCAACAGCGCGTTGTCCAGCGTCTCGTCGGTGAACACCTGCTGCTAACGTGCCAGCTCGGCGGCGTCCCACGCCGCCTGGCGCTGACCGGCCAGATCGCCGACAAGTTCGGCAAGCTCGACGCCAGCCTTGGCCGTTGCGCGCTTCTTCAGCTCAGCGGAGTTGAGACAGCGCTTCGCTTGATATTCCTTCGCATTTTCGACATGGGAGCAGCACATGAAGCGATCAAGGGCGACACGATTCGCGTCGAGCGGAACCAGATGGAATCACTTGACGGCAAGCTCGAAGGCCAGGAAGCACTTGTGATGGCCGCCATCCAGGGTATGGGCTTCGGCCAAGGCTTGGCTCTAGCGGAAGTTTCCTAGATAAGTTGATCAAGGTGAGTGTCGTTGCAGCTCAGGGTTAGTATGGCGGACATTTGTTCGTATGACCTAAGTGGGTGGTTGTGGGGCCCATCGGTGGAGGTTGAACAGGTCGTATAGGGCTTGCTGGTCGCTGCTCATGTCGGTGGTGATGCGGCGGGCTTTGGGTCGGCCGCCGGTGGAGGGGTAGATCAGCACGGTTTCCTGGATCCCGGCCAGGGTGTCCAGCATCGCCTTGACGGACAGGTCGTGCCCGGCGCGGTGGGCTGTGAGGCGCAGGAGGTGGGCCAGTTGCAGCGCCAGCACGCAGGTGAAGGTGTGGACGGCGATGTTGTGGTCGGTCCAGTGGTACATCGGGGAGAACGAGACTTCGTGCGGGTTTTTGAGTTGCCGGAAGCCGAATTCGATTTCTGAGTGGGAGCGGTAGCCGGCGACGACGTCGGCGACGGTCCAGTCGTCG
>JBBQGJ010000484.1:0-5164 GCA_038322925.1 Mycobacteriales bacterium | reverse complement strand
TCGGTCGGCTTCAGATCCAGGATGAGTTTCGACATCGCGGTGACGTAGGCGAGGTAGCCACCGGTGGAGTGCTGGGCCGCCTTGGGCTTTCCGGTCGACCCGCTCGTGTACATGAGAAAGAGCGTCTCGTCGGCCCGCATGTGCTCGGGCTCCACCCGCTGCCCACTGAACTCGCCGATCACGTCGTCGATGACCACGTCGCGGCCTTCCACGAGGGCATGCTCGCTGCGGTACTGGCCGCGGTGGCGCTCCCAGATGAGAACCTTCTCGACCCGGTGATCCTCCCCGGCTGCGAGATCGAATGCCTGGTCGGCCTTCTCTTTGTGGTCGATCCATTTGCCGGCTCGCCAGTAGCCGTCACTGGTGACCAGCACGGAGCTTCCGGAGTCGACGATCCGGTCGGCGCAGGCTTGCGCGCTGAACCCGCCGAACACGACCGAGTGGATGACTCCGAGCCGGGCACAGGCCAGCATGGTGACGGCGAGCTCGGCCACCATCGGCAGGTGGACCGTCACTCGATCCCCCCTGCGCAAGCCGATTCCGTCACGAAGGTAGGCGGCGAACTCGTTGACCCGTACGAACAGTTCCTGATAGGTGATGGCCTCGATCGGCTCGTTCTCGGAGTCTGGGATGAAGTAAAGGGCGGTCTTGTTCTTGCTCCCCGCCAGATGCCGGTCCACGCAGTTGTAGGAGACATTCAGCTCCCCGCCGACGAACCAGCGCCAAAACGGAGGGTTGGTCGAGTCGAGCACGGTATCCCACCGCTTGTACCAGTCGAGTAGCTCCCCGAACTCCTGGTAGCAGTCCGGGAATTTCTCGAGGGCGAACCGCTCGGAGACCGTGGGGTCGGTCAGGTTGGCCTGGGCGACGAATTCGGCGGGTGGCTGGTAGTACTCCTCTTCTTGCCAGTGAACTGCGATCTCCGAAGCGGAAACGTCGTCACTACGGTCAGGCATGAGATCCTCCGGATCCGACTGTGCGGTCTGCAGTGAGGCGTGGTCTGCAGTGAGGCGTGGTCTGCAGTGAGGCCGTCAGAACGTCGCGGCGACACAGTTGGGGTGAGAGAGAGGCCCGGAGGCCGCCCTCTCGGGCACGGCTTTGGGGTGCCTGGTGCCAAAGCCCATGGTGTGCAGGAGCTGTCAACCCGACTGGGTGGTTGCTGCGGCCACTCCCTGAGATCCCTACAGGGTTCCTGGCGAATGGGGGCCGTCTCTCACGAACGGTTCGTCGGCAGTCCGGGTGCGCAACTGATTTCTGGGCGCTCCGCGCCGCCGATACGCGGCAAGACTAGAACCGGAAGACAGCCCTGATCCAAGCATCACTTGCGGATCGTCGCAACTTCTCGATTGCGATCTGCGCTGGGTGCTGTGAGGTCACGTGCACAGCGATTACCCCCTGATACGCTGCCGGTAGCAGTTGCAGATCTGCGCAATTGCCAACGGAGGTTTCATGTCGACACCGCTGTACCAGTTGAAGGCGGAGTTCTTCAAGACACTGGGGCATCCAGCGCGGATCCGGGTGCTGGAGTTGCTGGGCCAACGGGAACATGCGGTGTCCGAGTTACTGCCCGTCGTCGGCGTCGAGGCAACCAATTTGTCGCAGCACTTGGCGGTGCTGCGCCGGGCCGGCCTGGTGGTGACCCGGAAAGACGGAGCCGCGGTGTACTACTCGTTGACCAGCCCGCGGGTGGCGGAGTTGCTCGCGGTGGCAAGGGGAATCCTCACCGAGGTGCTCTCGGAGCAGGTGGGATTGTTGGCGGACCTTCGCGCGCCGCTCGGCGAGCCGGATGCGTCGCTGGCGGCGGGCGGGCTCGTGAATGCCGCGGTAGCGGTGTAGGTAGCGGCCCCCTCGCGACAGCACGGTCTGGACGGGCGAGGGTGTAGGCCGTGCCGCCGTTGTTCGTGGACACGATCTGAAACCGCAGATCGTCCTCAAGCGTGAGTGTGACGCAGATCGCTCGCCCAACACTTGCAAAAGTCCGCAATTGCGAACAGTGTCAACATGATACTTGCGGGATCGGGAGGCTTGGCGTAGGAGGTTGCAGTGACGACGACCAGCGAGTTCACGGCGGTCCTGCGGGATCAGATCGGGTCCACCGAACGGGCGCTGGTGGCCGCTCGACAAGCCGCGCAGCCGCGCGAGGTCTACCGGCGCAGCGCCCGCCTGCTGGACCTGCTCGACCGCGCGGCCCGCAACGGGGTCGACACGACCGGGTGGGTATCCGAGGACGTACTGTCCATCGCGCTGGCGACCTGCCACACCGGCGCGTGATCGGCCGACCGGCCACGCCGGGGCCGGATCAACCTTCCCGAGGCAGATCGCGACCTCGCCGACGACATCGCTTCAACGGTCGAGCAGACCCTTCATCCACCGCAAGTAGCGGTGCCGTGGCACCGCGGGCAAGGAGAGCACGTGACCATTGCCGGCATCATCGGCCGGGATCAGGCACCCACCACCCATAGCGGTCTGCGGGCCTGGGTCCGTGACGTGGCCGCGCTGACCAACCCGGACGACGTGGTGTGGTGCGACGGATCCGACGACGAACGAGAACGTTTGACCCGCAAGCTCATCGATGCGGGCACGCTCATCCCGCAGCAGACGGGGCCGCGATCCTTCCGCTGCGCCCTGGACCCGGACGACGTGGCGCAAGTCGGTTACCACACCTATGTCTGTACACGCGACGAGGCCGCTGTCGATCCGGCCAGCAACTGGATGGAACCGGTGGACATGAAGATCATCCTCACCGAGGAGTACCGCGCCTGCATGAGCGGACGCACCATGTACGTCGTCCCGTTCTACCTGGAGACATCGACCGCTGGGGGTCGTCCGACGCTGGGCGTGCAGATCACCGACTCGGCATACGTCGTGGTCGCGATGCACCTCATGTCCAGCGACAGCGATATGGGTGCGGCCACTTTCGGTGACGGCTCCGAGTTCGTGCGATGCCTACATTCGGTTGGCGCGCCGCGCCGCGCCGGTCAGGCAGACGTGCCGTGGCCGTGCGACCACACAAAATACGTCGCGCAGTTTCCCGAAACACGCACCATCTTCAGCTACGGTTCCGGCTTCCCCGGGAATGCCCTGCTGGGCGACGAACTGGACATCTCCGGCCTGCAGCTCAACCGGTCCGAAAACGGCGATACACAAGCCGTCACACCCGATGCGCGACAGTCCGGTAGTGCCATCCTGGAGTCCTGGTTCACCCGCGCCGGCCGCGGCTGAGCAACATCGCCGTCTTGTGGCACCTGAGGCGACAGTGTGAGCCCGCCGTTGGTGGTCTGGGATCCGCGCATGCTCGATTACGACTTCGGCGGGAATCATCCGCTGGATCCGCTGCGGTGGGAATTGACCTGGCT
Source organism: Mycobacteriales bacterium (assembly GCA_038322925.1). Classification (GTDB taxonomy): domain Bacteria; phylum Actinomycetota; class Actinomycetes; order Mycobacteriales; family Nakamurellaceae; genus Nakamurella. The sequence goes on along the minus strand of JBBQGJ010000484.1, from coordinate 1,808 downwards.
GCTGGCGGAGAGCCTCGGCGTCATCGACGGGTTCGAGGTGTTCGCGCCCGGCCCGGCCGATGTCGAGACCCTGGGTCTGATCCACACCCTGGGCTACATCGATGCGGTCCGCCGCGCCTCGAGACCGGGCTTCCCCTTCTCCGTTGGGCATGGACTCGGCGGCCCGGACAATCCGATCTTCCCGGGCATGCACGACGCCGCGGCACTGATCGCCGGAGGCTCGGTGGCCGCGGCGCGGGCCATCGCCCACAGCGAAGTCGATCGCGCCGTCAACTTCTGCGGCGGGCTCCACCACGCGATGCCCGACTCGGCATCAGGGTTCGGTGTCTACAACGACGCCGCGTTGAGCATCGCCGCGATGCTGCAGTCCGGGGTGCGCAAGATCGCCTACGTGGACGTCGACGCGCATCATGCCGACGGCGTGCAGGCCGCGTTCTACGCCGACCCACGAGTGCTGACCGTGTCCATCCACCAGAGCCCGCTGACCCTGCTGTTCCCCGGCACCGGCTACCCCACCGAATGCGGCGGCGGCACCGCCGACGGGACGTCCGTCAACATCGCACTGCCGGCGGCCACCGCGGACGCAGCGTGGTTGCGGGCCTTCCACGCGGTCGTCCCAGGCGTGGTGCGCGCGTTCCGGCCGGAGGTATTGGTCACCCAGCACGGAGCAGACTCCCATCGGGAGGATCCGTTGGCCGATCTGGAATTGACCGTCGACGGTCACCGCACGTCGTACGAGGCGCTGCGCGAGCTGGCCGAAACCCTCACCGGTGGCCGCTGGCTCGCTCTGGGCGGCGGCGGGTACTCACCGGTGCGGGTGGTGCCCCGCTCGTGGACCCACCTGCTGGCAATCGTGTCCGGCCACGCCATCGACCCGGCCACGCCGCTGCCCGCCGAATGGCTATCGCTGGCCGCAGAGGCCCGTCCCGGGGTTGCCATGCCGGACGACATGTCCGACGGCACACCGCACCCGGTGACCTTCCAGCGCTGGGACGGGACCATCGATCTTGACGTCGACCGTGCCATCCGGGACACCCGTAATGTGATCTTCCCCCTGCACGGGCTGGACGCCTACGACCCCCGGGATTGACCGCCTGACGATCCGTTCCCCATTTCGCGTTCGGCCACCGGGACGGCCTTCGCCGGTCTCTCCCATCTCGTCGCGTAGGTTCCCGATGAATTCTCAAACATGGGAGAAGTCGACACTGCCATGTCGACGCACCTGCTCGAAACCGCCGAGGCTGACATCGCTTACGACGTCGACGGCCCGCTGCCAATCGTGAGCTTCTCGCTCTCCTCCCACAGGCGCTTGCGCGCGGCGGGGTCCGAACCCTGACCCGGCGTCCGAATCTCTTTGCGCTTGTTGAACAGCTTTCCGCTGATGGTCGCGGCCTCCGGGGCGGTTGCCAGCCACAGCACGGTGTCCGCGCCCTTCTCCGGTGTGCTGCCGAAGGTATCGGTGAACCACTTGAATGGGCCGCGGGTGTCCTTGAGCAGTCCCGTGTGTGCGACGAGCCCCGGGTGTACCTCGTTCACGACGACACCTGAGCCGTCGAGGCGGTGCGCCAGCTCATGAGTGAACAGCACTCGTGCCAGCATCGTCCGGGGCGTGGACTTCAGGTACGAATAGGGCGTCCGGAGCTTCTGTAGATCCTCGAAGTCGGTTTTCGTTCTGCCGTACTTGGAGGCGAGATTGACCACTCGCGCGGGCGCGCTGCTTTCCAGCAGCGGGAGCAGTTCGTGGGTGAGGAGGAAGTACGCGAGATAGTTCGTTGCGAACGTCAGCTCGATCCCGTCGGCGGTGAGCT
>JBBQGJ010000483.1:0-5193 GCA_038322925.1 Mycobacteriales bacterium | reverse complement strand
GACGTGCTGCGGTTCGTGATGGGTCGCAAGCGCGGCTGGACCGGCGCGGCCACCAGCCCGCCGGTGGCCCGAGCGGGGGAGGCCTGGTGAACTTCGCCTACCCGTGGTGGCTGGCCGCAGGCGTCGTGGTGATCGGACTGGGTTTCGGCTATCTGCTGGCCCAACGCCGCGCCAGACGGCACACCATGCGCTTCGCCAACCTCGAGTTGCTGGAGCGGGTGGCGCCGCACCGTCCGGGCCGATGGCGGCACCTGCCCACCGCGCTCGTGCTCACCGGACTGGTGCTGCTGACCGTCGCGCTGGCCGGCCCCACCGCCGATGCGAAGGAACCGCGCAACCGGGCGACGGTGATGCTCGCGATCGACGTGTCGCTGTCCATGAAGGCCACCGACGTCACCCCGAACCGGCTCGCCGCCGCACAGGAGGCGGCCGGCCAATTCGTCGACGACCTGACCCCAGGGGTCAACCTCGGCATCGTGTCGTTCGCCGGGATCGCCACGGTCCTTGTCACCCCGACCACGGATCGAGCCGCCGCACACCAGGCGATCGACGGACTGACCCTGGACGAGCGGACCGCGACCGGCGAGGCGATCATCTCGTCGCTGCAGACCATCGAGCTGTTCTCCAAGACCATCTCCGGTCCCACCCAGGCCGGCGAGTCCGCCGCACCACCGGCCCGGATCGTGCTGATGACCGACGGCAAACGCACCGTCGGGCGCACCGAGCAGGACGCCGCCAAGCGGGCCGCCGACGCCAAGGTGCCGGTGTCGGTGATCGCGTTCGGCACCGACCGCGGATCGATCGTGGTCAACAACGAGGAGGTCGAGGTCCCGCTGGACACCGAGGCCATGCAACAGATCGCCCAGATCTCCGGCGGAGATTTCCACACCGCCGCGACCTCGCAGGAACTCAAGTCGGTCTATTCGCAGCTCGGCGAGCAGATCGGGTACGAGGTCAAGCAGCGTGACGTCTCCCGCCCCTGGATGATCGCGGGCACCGCGCTGGTCATCCTTGGCGCCGCGGCCGCGCTCACGGTCACCACCCGAATCCCCTGAGCAGGACTCCCTGACTGCACCTGACGCGAACCCGTTGCGCGCCGGACCGGACCGGGCCGGATCCGGCCGGATCCGCTGGCGGCCGATAGGGTTCGTCCCGCCACCCCTGCACCAGTTCACCGCTCTGGAGGACCCCAGTGACATCAGCCCCGTCCGGCAGCCCCACAGGCCGATCGGTGCTGGTGACCGGCGGCAATCGCGGGATCGGGCTGGCCATCGCCCGCGCGTTGGCCGACGCCGGACACCGGGTGACCGTCACCCACCGGTCCGGCGAGCCGCCCGAAGGGCTTGCCGGGGTGGTGTGCGACGTGACCGACCCGGCGAGCATCGACGCGGCCTTCACCGAGGTCGAGAAGTCCCAGGGACCGATCGAGGTGCTCGTGTCGAACGCGGGGATCACCGACGACACCCTGCTGCTGCGGATGAGCGATGACACCTTCACCCGGGTGCTGGACGCCAACCTGACGGGTTCGTACCGGGTCGCCAAACGAGCGGCCACCGGCATGCTGCGCAAGCGTTGGGGACGGATGATCTTCATCTCGTCTGTGGTGGGGCTGTCCGGCGGCGCCGGTCAGGCCAACTACTCCTCGTCCAAGGCCGGGCTGGTGGGGCTGGCCAGGTCGGTGGCGCGCGAGCTCGGTTCCCGCAACATCACCGCGAACGTCATCGCCCCCGGTTTCGTGGACACCGACATGACGCGGGCGCTGCCGGAGGCACGGCGGACCGAGATCATCGCCCAGGTGCCGCTCCGCCGCTATGCCGACCCGTCCGAGATCGCTGCTGCCGTGGTCTTTCTCGCCTCGGAGGGAGCCGGGTACATCACCGGGGCGGTATTACCGGTCGACGGCGGGCTGGGCATGGGACATTGACAGCTGCCGATCCACCAGTCGCATTCCACCCGCACCCGTTCACCACGCGAGGACCCGCTCATGACCGATCAGCTCGGCACCGGACTGCTGTCCGGCAAGAACCTGCTCATCACCGGCATCATCACCGAGGCGTCCATCGCGTTCCACACGGCTCGGCTGGCCCAGGACCAGGGCGCCAACGTGGTGCTGACCGGGTACGGGCGACTCTCGCTCGTCGAACGCATCGCCCAGCGGTTGCCGCAACCCGCGCCGGTGATCGAACTCGACGTCACCGACAAGGCACAGTTGGACTCGCTCGCCGACCGGACCCGTGAACACGTGGACGGCCTGGACGGGGTTCTACATTCGATCGGGTTTGCCCCGGCCGCCGCTCTCGGCGGTAGCTTCCTGGACTGCCCGTGGGAGGACGTGGCGACGACGGTGCACACCTCGGCGTACTCGCTCAAGGCCCTCGCGGTGGCCTGCTTGCCGTTGATGTCCGCCGGCGGATCAATCGTCGGCCTCGACTTCGATGCCCGCCAGGCGTGGCCCGCGTACAACTGGATGGGTGTGGCCAAGGCCGCGCTCGAATCCGTGACCCGTTACCTGGCAAGGGATCTCGGTCCGCAGGGCATCCGGGTGAATCTGGTGTGTGCCGGGCCGATCAAGACGATGGCGGCGAAGTCGATCCCCGGTTTCATCGATCTGGAGAACGGTTGGACCGGGCGCGCACCGCTGGGCTGGGACACCTCCGACCCCACCCCGGTGGCCAGGGCGGCAGTGGCACTGCTGTCCGACCTGTTCCCGGCCACCAGTGGCTCGATGGTGATGGTCGACGGCGGGTTTCACGCGCTGGGTTTCGGGGTGTCCGAGGTCGCTGACTGACCGCGCACCGCGCTCTCGCGTGCTGCTTTTCGCAGTTTCAGGCCGCGTCCGCTGCTGGATATTTCCCGGTCAGCCCGAACGCCTGCGGCTGACCTGGCGGTCGGGCCGCGGGACTCGGGTCCGCACCCTTGCGGCGCCCTCGCTGAGCACCGCCACCGCGGAGGCGACCGCCGCGCGCCTGGCCTCGCCCACCGCGGCCGCCAGCGGGCGGAGCGCGTCGTCGACCACGGCGAGTTCATGGGAGGTGACAGCGGCGGTGTCCTGGCCGTTGGCAACGCTGAGCAGGGCATGCAACGAGATCGAGGTGGCCAGCAGGGCCGACGCGGCCGCCGGGATCCCGGGCGGGCAGGTGACCGCCTCGTCCAGCATCATCTGGCGGACCCGCTCCCTGGCGTGCGGGGAACTGCGAGCAACGTCCAGCGCCGTGATCGACCTGGTTGCCATGCCGACCTCGGCGTCCAGCAGGTCGTGCGCCTCGGCCAGGCTCGGCGCTGGATGCTCGACGTCGCAGCGGAACGCCCGCCACTGCCCGTCGCTGGGCACCAGACCGATACCGAGGGCCGGCAACCTGACGACCGCACCGGCATCCAACGCGGCGACCGCGATGTCGCCGCCGACCGGCAGCCCGCGCATGTCTCCCGGTCGCGGCAGCAGCAGCTCTGCCCGGCCGCCGCGACGCAGCAGCGGCAGCAATGCCGACGACCCGGCGCTCGGCCAACCTGGCCCGGGAAGCCCGGTGGCGTCAGCGATCTCGGTGGAAGCGGCGCGCACACCGGCGCGGTGCCCGGCGTCATCGATGGCCGCCAGCACTTCGTCAGCGCTGGCCCCGCCCTGCCACGCCGCAGCCCACAGGGCCACGGTGGTGGCCGCGCGGGGGGCGCCGATTCCGGACATGAGGGCTACCGTACGTCACGCTCGGACAGCTGACGCGGCTGTGCACATTCGAGGCGCAGTCCACCCACAAGCGCCGGAAATTCCGGTAATATCCGCCGACTGTCCACCGGCCGCTGCCACTCGCGGAGCGGTCCGGATCGACACGCCAGCCAGGCTGAGCGGGGTGCTGTCCGGACCCGCGTAGCGTGGCTCCGTGCCTGATCGACCTGTGCCCGCCCGCCCCGCGCTCGATGTCCCCGTGCCGGACCGTCCCGGGTTCGCCTCGTATCCGCGCGACGTGCTGAACCCGCCCAGGCGTCCCCAGCGCACCGCCGCCGTGATCCCCGCCACCATGGACACAGTGGCCGAAGATCCGCTGTCCGGCTTCTGCGGTGCGGTGGTGGCGTGCAGCCCCACCGCGGTGACCCTGGAGGATCGCAAGGGTCGTCGACGGGTCTTCCCGCTGGCTCCCGGAGCGTTCCTGGTCGACGGTGCGCCCGCCACCCTGGTGCGCCCGCCGAGCGCACCCGCTGCGCCACAACGGTCGGCGTCCGGATCAAGGGCGATCGCGGGTCTGCGCGCGAGAACCGCCAGGGCGACACGGATCTGGGTGGAAGGCATCCACGACGCCGCGCTGGTGGAACGCGTCTGGGGGCACGACCTGCGCGTGGAGGGCATAGTCGTGGAGCCGATCGACGGCCTGGACAACCTGCCGTCGGCGGTCGCCGAGTTCCGTCCGGGGGACGGGCGCCGGCTCGGCGTGCTGGTCGACCACCTGGTGCCCGGTTCGAAGGAAAGTCGCATCGCCGACGGCGTGCTGGCCACCTACGGCCGCTGCGTGCTGATCACCGGCCATCCGTACGTCGACATCTGGCAGGCGGTGCGGCCGGCCGTGGTCGGCATCGCCGCCTGGCCCTCCGTGCCGATCGGCACCGACTGGAAGACGGGGGTGTGCGCGGCGCTCGGCGTGCCGGACACCGGGACCATGTGGAACAGGGTGAACGGTGCGGTGAGTAGTTACCGGGACCTGGACACCCCGCTGATCACCGCGATGGAGCGATTGATCGACTTCGTCACCGAACCCAACAGCTCTGATTGATCTCGCCTGAAGGTTCTTCACCCGACCCTGACCTGCAATTCCCGAGCCATCAGTGACCGCTCTGGCAGGATGAATTCATGTCCGCATGGGTTTGGTTCGCCGGAGCGGTACTGCTGTCGATCGCCGAGGTGCTCGGTGCGGAATTCGTACTGCTCATGCTCGGCGGCGGCGCCCTGGTCACGGCCGGCGTCGCGCTGCTGTTCCCGGAACTGTTGTGGCTGCAGCTGATCGTGTTCGCGCTGGCCTCGGTCGCGTTGGTGCTCGGACTGCGACCGATGTTGCTGCGCAAGTACTACCAGCCGTCCGCGATCCGTACCGGCATCGAGGCGCTGATCGGGTCGAAGGCCACGGTCGTGTCCACCGTCGATTCCGACGGCGGGCAGGTCAAGATCGGCGGTGAGGTCTGGTCGGCGGTGGGCATGGAAGGCCACCG
>JBBQGJ010000482.1:0-5206 GCA_038322925.1 Mycobacteriales bacterium | reverse complement strand
GACAATGTCCGACGCCCCTCGCCGTCGTCTGTAACGAACGGCGCAGGTTTCGTTACAGACGGAACCTGGCCTTCCGACAAACCCGCGCAGGGGGGCCATCCCTCGACACACGACGGGGTGGGGGCGCGACGTCTCAGTTCCAAGATAATGAGACGACCCGCTGAGAGATCGTCGAGACGGCCGTCCGCGCAGGTCGCCGTGTCTCAAATCTCCGTCTCCATATTGTGCTCTCAGAATGACGTAGCGTGCCAACTTCTGCGACTAGACTCGGGACGTGACCTCACTCCCCCGGGTGGATCTGCCGCCGGCCACCGGCCAACTCGTCGGCTATATCCGCGTGTCGACCGATCACCAGACCCACGACGCGCAGCGCGACGCCCTGCAGGGCCTGGGCGTGTCCCGGATCTTCGCCGACAAGATGTCCGGCGTCCGCGACGACCGCACCGGGTACCGGGCCCTGCTGGACTACATCCGGCCGGGCGACACCATCGTGGTCACCGCCCTGGACCGGCTGGGCCGCAGCCTCACATCCATCGTCAACACGGTCAGCGACCTGGGCAAGCGCGGGATCTACGTCCGCACCCTCCGCGAGTCGATCGACACCAGCACCTCCGTCGGCCGGATGCTCGCCGGGCTGTTCGCCAGCCTCGCCGAGTACGAGCGGGAACTGATCGCCGAGCGGGCCCGCGTCGCCCGGCAGGCCGCCGCGGCCCGTGGCAAGCTGCCCGGCCGGCCGCGGAAGCTCCCCGCAGACAAAGTGGCCCTGGCCCTGCGCATGCGCGCCGCCGGCGAGTCCGCGCCCACCATCGCCCAGGCCCTGGGCGTGTCCCGCGCCACGCTGTACCGGGCACTGGAGAGAGTGTCGGCGTCCTGGCAGAAACCTGCAGGCCTGGCTCACAAACCTCCCGTCATTCAAGCGGACACGACAATCGAGACACTCTCACCTCCGCATCAGGGCACGGCCCGACGGCCCCGGTAGGAGGGTCTCGCGCCCTCAAGCCGGCCGTCGCCGTACCGACGAACCCTCGACCGGTTGTCTCGGACCGCCGTCACTTCGCGACAATCGGCGTCACCGTGCCGACCAAACCCGCAAAATCCATCTGCATTCTTGGTGACGACAAACACCGGCAGGATGAACGACGCTCAACATCCAACAACAGCCGCCACGCCCGTTGGTCCAGATGGGTTCCTGATCAGCGACAACCTCTCGGCCATCGGATCAGGAACCATCCCGAACGACGACATACCACTACCCAAAACAAACCCGACAAACTATACAACCCAGACGTATAGCCCTGTTCGCCTTTAGTCACCACTGCTCAACGGTGGGCCGACATACTCATGGCCATACCGCTCCGCGGAGCCAAGCAAGGCATCGATGTCCGGCTGGGATGGCTCGGGAATACTCAACGCCTCGGCTGGGCGACCCAGTTCCTCAATAAACCGCTCGAATTGCGCTGGCGACGTGATCTGAAGCCCCCGGCACGGACCATCGGAGGTCACGACGAACGCATGTGGTACACCCCGAGGCAGCATCACGAAGGACCCGGGGCCGCCTTCCCACCGATCATCGCCACACACAACCCTCATGGAACCTTCGAGGACGTAGAAGCACTCATCCTCCCTGTGGTGGATGTGGAGGGGCGGCCCGAAGCCGCTGGGCGCTGCAAACTCGATCAAGGTGAAGGCGTCGTGCGTGTTGTCACCACCCGCCTTCACCGTCATGATCGTGTCGAGGAACCACACCGCTTTCCCCTCGCCAAGCCCGAGATGGTAACCACGCAGGTCAGTCACGGACCGCCTCCAGATCTGATAGCGCCAACGCCGGGGTTCGTACATGCGGAAGCGCGTTGGCTGGCGCCTCGAGAAAAACCCCCGGGGCCGTGATCACGAACCACGTTGAAAGCGTCGTCATCAGGCGTTTCATTTCGCCTCCCGGCGGTCGGTGTACTCGATGCGGGCGCCGTGCACGGGCAGCACGTGCAGAGGTGGTTGATCAGGATTGGTCATGCCGTCCTCGATTCGGGTTGGGAGTGGAATTCAGTCGGCGTAGAGGCGGATCTCGATGCCATCCGGATCGTGCAGCCCGACCAGCACCGCTCCTCCGTGGTGACCGGTGACCACACCGCCGTGCTGCTGTCGAGCGGTGTCGAGATGCTCCGCCCACGCCTGCACGTCGTCGCGGGTCGGGACCGCCAGGGACACCGGGTCGAAGCCGGACAGGGCCGCGGCGCGTTCGGGGTCCAGCCGCAGAGCCAGCCGCAGCGTGCGGTCGCGGTCGGTCATGGCCAGTCCGCGGAGCTCGCCGTCCTCGGTGAACTCGATCTCGACCTGGAAACCGAGGATGCGCTGGTACCAGTCCCGGCTGGCCGACAGGTCGCTGACCGGTAACTTCACGTGATGGATCTGCGAGAACGGGGGCACACTGGCCTCACTCGATAGAGCCAGCTCTAGTACCTGGCTAGAGTAGTCTCTAACGAGTGAGTGATGCTGTCAAGGGCGATTCCATGGCACCGACGACCCGGGCCGAACGGGCCCGGCTGACCCGGCGCCGGATCATCGCCGCCGCCGCCGAGCTGTTCGTCGAGCGCGGGTACGGCGGGACGATGCTCGACCAGGTCGCGGAGCGCGCCGGGGTTGCGGTCCAGACGGTGTACTTCCATTTCGGGAACAAGGCGACCCTCCTCAAACTCGCGTTGGATGTCGCGGCGGTCGGTGATGACGAGCCGGTACCGCTGCTGGAGCGGCCCTGGCTGGACCGGGTCAAGGCCGAACCCGACCCGCTGCGGATGATCGAGCTGTGGGTGGCGAACAGCCGCAGCATCATGGAACGGGTCGCGCCGATCCTGGCCGTGATCCGCGGGACCATCGGCGCCGACCCGGATCTGGCGGCGCAATGGCACGTGAACGAGCAACAGCGGCGGACCGCCCACGGTGCTCTCGCGCAGATCCTGGCCGACCGTGGTGTCCTCAAGACCGGCCTCACCCGTCAAGACGCGGCGGACCTCGCGTTCCTGATCGACAGCGTCGAAGGCTACTTCCTTGCCACCGCCACCCTGGGCTGGCCGCCCGAACACTGGGAACGCACGACAGTTTCGATTCTGACCAACACGCTGCTCGAAACTCCTGGCACTTGAGAAGCAGCTCCGCAGGCAAAAGCCTCCTCAGTTGTTTGCGTCGAAAAATCCAGGACTCCTATGGCGTCAACTTCTGAAACGAGCGTCTGGCCGAAGCATTTGACATCAGCGATATCCCCAGTGAGATCCAGGAGACGCTTCGCCGGATTGCACAGCTTCGAACGAGCTGATTTGCAGCCCACCCTGCTATAGGGCGAAGCATGGTCATGCCGACCGCACCAGTCGGGCTGGGGCGAGCCACGCATTAACGGTTGAGCATCCTCTGGTTCTTGCGTTGGAGCCGGGACGCCGTCTTGTTCTGCATTAGAGCTTTCACCCCGCATCTCCTGACTGGTAGATAAACCGTGTTATCTACGGGTCCCGGGGCGGGGACGGCATCGGCTGCGCCACCCGCGCCCGGGCCCGCCACACCCGAACCACGCGGGAGTGGATCCCGGTACCCGGAGCCGACGGCGCAGTGCGCCGACGACGACCGTCCCGCCGACCGACCGCCGGGGTCGCGTGCGGGCTCTGCGGTGTCGCGTGCCCGCACCAGTCGGGCGCGGTGGTCCGCGACCCCCCATCGGCGCGGAACAGATACCCGGACGCGCTGGGGCGGCACCGACACCCCGTGGCTGCGCAAGGGATCCAAGCGCAGGTACTGGATCTCTTTCGGCACTTGTAGACACCGCGGTCCTTGGCCAGCGCGATGCCCTCGCGCTGTCGCTCACCGATCAGGGTTTCGTTACTGTCGCCTCCCGTTTCGTTACCGAGGCGCGAGCCCCTCGCACGTCACGGCCGGGCCGGAAGCGAGTGGGGCCATCGAACACACGGTGAGCAGTTCGGTGGGTTACGCGCCGCGGGCCCAGGTCCGCAGCTGCTCGTCGGTGTTCACGTGCTGTCAACGCCGCTGGGTGATGCCGACCACCACCCGCGATCAGGGCCGGGACGCGGCCCGCGGGTGGTGGCGATGACGACCCCTCTTACCGCCGCTGTGGCAGGCCGCGGCGGCATCCCTTCGGGGACGGGCAGGCTCAACAGGCCGATCCCGATCGTCCTTCCCCCCGCGACAGAGGCCTCGTGCACCCGAATCGTCATTACGTGACCGACCGAGCTGGTTTTCGTCACAGCTCACCAGGCCGGACCGTTCGGTGGCCCTCTGGGTTCGGGGGCGTGTGCCGAGACCCCGGGCTGCCAGCTCGCCCGGGCGTGGTCAGGGCAGGACGACGGGTTCCCCGGCGGTGATGCGGGTGGCCAGGTCGTGCAACGCGGCGGTGGACAGCCCCACCCCTAACGGTTTGAGGGCATCGGTGAGCGCGCGTTGCACCTGCGCGGTGGGTCGACCCCGGTGCGCGCGGGCCAACGCCCGCAGAACAGCGGCGGCGTAGCCGCGGCGCTGCTGTTGGATCTGTCGGGCCACGCCGACGGATCCGCGGCGCCCGGCCTGTCGGGGGTTCCCCGCCGCCGCGGCGGGGGTCATGGTGATCGTGCTCATCCCGGTTTCCCCTCTGTACCGAACAGGTGTTCGACTACCACCATAGGGTCCGGCTCCCCCGGGACCCGGCTGGTTTCCCGTGGTGTCGCCGCGACCTTTCCCTCGCACCAGTGAGAACTCCCCCGCGGTGTCCGGTCCAACGGCGTCGCCACCCGTGGGTCGGGTACGGGAGCGGGGAGGTGGTCCCCGTCTCGGAATACCCCGCGCGCGGGGTATTCGTCCAGGGCGTCCCGGGCCGCGTGGTGTCGCGTCCGGTCACTCCGGGCGAGCACGATGGTGTTGGGCGGGTCCTTGATCGAAACCGACGCCGGGAGAATCGATTTCGGCTCTCACCACGTTTGACAACAACCTCGTCGACGACACCCGTCGCCCAGGACGCGCCCCCCTGATGATGCCGCCGCAAACCCCGCCCGGGGGGAGCCGGGACCGTCACAGGCCCAAGGCGTCCTCGAGCTCGGTGATCAGCAGCTCCGTCTTTTCTCGCAGCTCGTATTCCTCGTCGTCGTCAAAGCCGAGGTCGTCCAGAAGGTTCCGAAGGTCCTCCAGCATCCCCAACTGTTGCGCCTCGGTGGCCTGCGTCCACGCCGCCGCAACC
>JBBQGJ010000481.1:0-5207 GCA_038322925.1 Mycobacteriales bacterium | reverse complement strand
CGCGCCAGGCGTGAAAGGTACCAGCAATTTTTCCGATATCTTCAGGCGCGAGGGAGCGCTCAGCCCGATCGACCATGAAGCCGAGGTGCCGAGCATCGATGAAGAGCACCTGGCCGGAACGGTCTACCGACCCGCCTTTGCCCTTCGACTTATCCTTCGCGAAGAACCAGACACAGACTGGGATCCCGGTGGAGCGAAACAGCTGGGTGGGCAGCGCAACCATGCAGGAGACCAGGTCAGCCTCCACCAGCTGAGCGCGGATGTCGCCCTCACCGCCGGAGTTGGACGACATGGACCCGTTCGCCATCACCACGCCAGCGGATCCACCGGGTGCAAGTTTGGAGATAATGTGTTGGATCCAGGCGTAGTTGGCGTTGCCTGCGGGCGGGACGCCGTATTTCCAGCGCGGGTCCTTCTCGTTGCGTGCCCAGTCCTTGATGTTGAACGGCGGGTTGGCCATCACGAAGTCCGCCGGCAGGTCGGGGTGCAGATCGCGGGCGAAGGTGTCGCCCCAGCGGCTGGACAAATTGCCGTCCAGCCCGTGGATGGCCAGGTTCATTTTCGCCATTCGCCAGGTCCGCTCGTTGAGCTCCTGCCCGAAGACGGAAATATTCGAGCCCTCTTTCTCGTGGGCCTCCAGGAACTTCTCGGTCTGCACGAACATGCCACCGGACCCGCAGCACGGGTCGTACACCCGTCCCGAAGTCGGTTCCAGCACCTCGACCAGCACCCGCACCACACTGCTCGGGGTGTAGTACTCGCCGCCCCGCTTGCCCTCGGCCTTGGCGAACTTGTCCAGGAAGTACTCGTAGACCTCACCGAGCAGGTCCCGGGCCCGCTTCGCGCCCTCGCCGGTGAACCGCGCGCTGTTGAACAGGTCCAGCAGTTCCCCGAGCCGGCGCTGGTCGACGTTGTCCCGGTTGTAGAGCCTTGGCAGGGTGGCGGCGAGGGACGGGTTGGCGCCCATCAGGTAGTCCATCGCCTCGTCGATCAGCTGACCCACCGTCTTGCCGGGCGAATCCTTGGTGGGAGCAATGCCTTTCGCATTCTGCGTCAGGAACGTCCACCGGGCGTCGCGATGCACCCAGAAGACGCCGTTGCCGGTGTACTCGTCGACGTCGTCGAGGAAGCGTTCGATCTGGTCCTCATCCATGCCGTCGGCCTCGAGCTCTGTGTGGATCTGCTGCCGCCGCTCGTCGAACGCATCGGACACGTACTTGAGAAACACCAGCCCGAGGATCACGTCCTTGTACTGGGAGGCATCCATGGAACCGCGGAGCTTGTCCGCGGCCTTCCACAGGGTGTCCTTCAGCTCCTTCATCGTCGACGCGACTGGTTCCCCGGTCGGTGCCTTTTTCGCCCTCGGAGGCATGGTCACTATCCCTTCGGTGCTGTATTGGTCGGTACTGAACTGTTCGGTACGGAAATGGTGATTGCTGCAGCCGCGGCGCCGGTCGCAACGAGCGCGGCCAGCTGATCGAGTTTCTGCAGCCGGTGCGTGAGAGCCTGCTGGTCGGAATGAATCCCGGCCAGGACTCGATCGACGGCTGCCACTTGATCTGGCCGCACCCGGCGAATGGCCCAGTTGCGCCACGATTTCGCCGACGCAGGCGCTGTGTTGATGTCGGCGGCCAGCATCCATGGCGTGATGCCGGAGGCAGATGGATCCATGATTCTGGCAACTCGGGCTGGGTAGACGACGACCGACCCACCCGCATCATCGACGATGGCCCCCGGTCGCGGTGAGATACAGAACACCACATCGCCCGGTTCCGTCGAACGACCCGACAGATACCGCGCCGCGAATTCCATTCGATCAACGCGGCGCTGACCTGGCGCGGTCGACCCGACGATCTCCGCCACCCCCAGAACCGGAACGCTGCCGCCGGAGCTCATGTCGGCGCTCTCCAGACGATGCCCGGGAATGAGCTTGATCTCACCGCGGTCGACGGCGGATCCGACCGTCGTCTCAGTAGGCCGTTGGTCGGACGGGGGGGTCGTCACGACCTCGAATGCGTGGTCGGTGTGGTCGGGGGTTCCGACGACCTGGGCGAGATTCGTGATGCGCAGCACCAGGTCCGGACCGTTCGCGGACGGCAGTCCCGGCATCGTCCCGGACTCCAGCAGGCCACCGGTCCGGGCGAGCATGCGGCGCACCAGCATCGGACGGAGGAATCGCGGGTGCCGCCGGCGACCCCCGCTCGATCCGCCGAGGCCGGCGACGATGTCCGTCACCAGGTCGCCGATCGATGCGGCGTCAAGGGGAACGTTCGAGAGGTCCGCGGTGAGGATCGTGCGGTCACCGGATCCAGCGACGGTCGACGCCGAACCGAAGCACAGCAACGCCAATCGCTCCCGCGGCCGGGGTGTGAGCAATCCCTGGGGCAATCGGACGACGGTCCGCAGGCGCTCGGTGCGGAGGATCGCGTCCCGAGCCAGGCGGTCGTCCCGACCGGCCAACCCGTCAGTCAGCACACCCGCCGGTCCGATGACGACGACACGGTGCGCATCGGTGGTTTCCAGCGTCAGCATGGTGATCTTGTCCAGGATGTCCCCAGCCGTCATCGACGGCGACGCCGGGCAGGGAAACTGAGCGATCACCACACTGCGCTCCGGGATCAGCTGCCCGCCGTGCCCGTTGTCGGCAAGAGGCGACCGTTGGATGCCGTGCACTCGAATACGCCGCCGAGCCAGCCGGGACGCCGCGTCCCGGCCCTGGCCGGTACAAACCGTGAATGGCCTGTCGGCCAGCTGCTCTGCGAGAGCGATCACCAGGTCGCTGCCGCCACCGGTCGGATCGACAAAGGTGGGCTCGTCCAGATCGAGCTGATCCGCCGCCGCGAGCGCCAATGTCGCGATCAGCTGTCGTGCGGGTTTCGCGAGCGCGATGGTGGTGTGGCTCGGAACGTACAACCGGAACCGGTCGGCCATCAATCGTTCGAAGGCCGCCTGCGCGTTGAACGCTGCGTCCACCAGCAGGTCCGTATAGCGAGCGAGGGGCACCAGACGTGCTGCCAGCGCATCGATCTCGCCGAAGAGAAGGCCGTCGTCAGGATCGACTTCGTCAGCCAGGTCGATAAGGTCATCTCGGCTCATCGACCCCAACGCCCGACCGGTCATGGCGGACAGGCACAGCAGCGCCGTGATGCCGTCGAACACAGCCTGATCGTCTTGGGCTGATCCGCCATCCAGGCTTGCGTAGGCAGCAAGATCGTCACGAGCAGTCGGGTTGTTGCCCCGGCCGGTGGCGATCAGCCATTCGACCACTGCGGTGCCGTCGAACGATTCCCGACCGCGGGTGGTGTCGATCGGTGCCGGAAAGGGCCTCGCAGAGCCGGCGCTCCTGGCCCGCCACATCGAGACGACCGGGCGCTGCACGTGCGCCAGCTGAGCGACGTCGGACAGTCCCAGCCTGAGAACGGCGCTGGAAGTCGTCGTCATCGTCGCCCTCCCACGAATCGCTGTCGGAACCCTGCTTCCTGTCTTGACGGACGCTACCGCCATCGATGTTTTCCAGCTTGATGCTACGTGATATCCCCCCTTATCACTGCCCATCCTGACCAAACTGCCTGGTTGCGCTCAGTCTGAATCGGTCGCACCACCCCACTCACACCCTCCAGCGAGGCGCCGGCCATGACCAGCATCCCGACACCCACACCGGCCGTCCGGTACGACACGCTCCAGGGCGCCGTCGTCATCGACCAGCTGACCATCACCGAACTGTCCGTGGTGACCGAATCACGCAGGTGGTCACAGGGTCGCCGTGGTCCCGCATTGACCGCCGATCAGATGGCGGGCGTCGATCTGTCACCGTTCCTGCACCAGGCACTGACTGTCGGCGTGCATGCCATCAGCACTGCGGGCGGCATCCAGGAGAAGTTCAACCTGGAGGGGCTGGTCGCCGAGGTCGGCGACCGCACGGCAGAGGCCACCGCCCGCGCCGCGACGGCGACCACCGAGGCGATCGCCCAGGCGACGACCGCGCTGGAGCGCGCATCGGCCGAGGCCAAGAAGGTCATCGCGGACGCCGGAACGTCCGCACGCCAGAGCTTCTCGGAGAATGTCGACGGCGCCCGCAAGTCCCTCACCACCGAGATCAACCGGCTGGTCGGCGGCGACCATCCGGAACTGCTCGCCCGACTGGCGCCGGTGCTGGCCACGTTCGGCCGCGAACTGGACGACCGCGCGGCAAAGCAGACCTCGGAGCTGATCGACAAGGTGACCCGTCAGTTCGATCCGGCGGACCCCACGTCCCCGATGGCCAAGCACAACCAGGAGTTGAGCCGGCAGCAACTGAGCCTGCGCGACGCCTTGGAGAAGAACCACAAGGAGCTCGAGGCCAAGGTCGACGAGTTGGCCGGCCCCGTACGTTCGGCGCGCGCCGCCTCCGACGCCACTGCGGCCAGCATCACGACACTCAAAGGCGAGACCTACGCAC
The DNA here is from genome assembly GCA_038322925.1 of Mycobacteriales bacterium. Lineage (GTDB taxonomy): Bacteria > Actinomycetota > Actinomycetes > Mycobacteriales > Nakamurellaceae > Nakamurella. Next base: position 769 of record JBBQGJ010000481.1, on the reverse strand, counting down.
AGGGCGTCCACCGCCTGATGATCGACATCGCGGCCGGGCTCGGCGACGAGTACTGCGACACCGGGGCCATCCCCGGATCCGTCTCCCGCTGCAAGAAGGGCGACGGCGTGCTCTCCGTCGACGGCGGGAACGTCAAGGTGGTCCCGGAAATGACGGATTCCAAGCGCGCCACCTGGAACGGCTACCTGGACGAGGCCGAGCGTAACCGTGGTGCGCTGGCCTCTCTCGGGCTCGTGCGCAGTGCCGACCAGCTGGCCGGCAACAGCATGCAGAGCTTCGGCGCGCGCCGCATCGTGCTCGCCTTCGATCCGGAGACGGACGACCCGGACCTGCTGCGAACGGTGGTGCAGCTGCTACGGCTCAGCGCGATCGCCGCCAATTCCCGTCAGGACGGCGGTGAGATCGACAGCGCCCAGGAAAAGATCGCGGAGGCGATCACCCTGCTGTCCAGGATGGATGAGATCAAGCGCCTTGCGGGCCTGGTCGCTGCGAACGCCACCAAGATCGACAAAGAATCCGACACCATCCGGTTGTCCCTCGATCGCCTGCTCAGCCACGCGCAGCGCGCCTTGACCGGGGTGACCACGCCAGGTGCCGTGGCCGCCTGAACCCCCGAAGCACTGAGCCCTTGAAGCCCTGCACCGCAGGGAAGGGACGTGCGGGGGGCGCCGCGGGGCCCGCCCCCCCCCCGCCCCCCGCCCCCCCCCCCCGCAACAAAAAACCCCGGGGGGCGCCGCCCCAAGCCACACGGGGGGAAGTATAAAAAAAA
>JBBQGJ010000480.1:0-5212 GCA_038322925.1 Mycobacteriales bacterium | reverse complement strand
CGGCCGGCCCACAAGCGGAAACCCCGCCGCATGTCGGTGGTGCTACGAGAACGGCGGGGCTTCCTGTGGCGCGCTGACCAATCCTCGGGTCGGACGAGTCCACCCGGGTGGGGTCGAGCACTGACCAATAGTGTTCACGGCAAATCGTGATCTCGCAAAGCCCGAAACACAGGAAATCTCCCTTCCCGCGGCGACTCGGATGCTCTTCTTGCATATTTCGGCTGACACCGGCTTGTTGTTGCGGATCAGCGCGGACCAGTGCCCGCGCATCACAGGAACCTCTCAGCCCCTCGACACACTCTCCCGACCCAGCGCAAAGGGACAGGAAAGGAAAGGGGCCTTTCCTACGAGGAGCGCAGGACCGCCGAGAGGACGAACATGAACAGGACCAACCGCCCGCACGGCTCGTCACGGCGCCGGGTGGGCTTCGTCACCGCTGCACTGGCGGCGGCCACGCTCGCCGTGGCCGGATCGGGCGTTGCGCTGGCGCACCCGACCACGGTTGCCGGGACTGCGGTGGCCGCGGAACAGGTGAACCGGGACAGCGTGTCGTCGGCGCAGCCCGCCGCGCCGGACTCCGGCGGTTACTCCTCGGGGGACCGCGACCCGCCGGGGAACGGCTTGACCGACCCCGGTAGCACCGGGTTGTCCGCATCGACGCTCGGGGCCGCCACCAGCGCGCAGGAAGTCGGTGTCGTAGACATCGACACCGTGCTGGCGTACGCCGGAGCCGAGGCGGCCGGGACCGGGATGGTGCTGACCACCGGCGGCGAGATCTTGACGAACAATCACGTCATCGAGGGATCCACGAGCATTTCGGTCACCGTGGTGACGACCGGGCAGACCTACCCGGCCACCGTGGTCGGCACCGATGCCACCGACGACATCGCGGTGCTGCAGCTGTCGGGCGCTTCCGACTTCGCGGTGGCGAACTTCGCCACCGCGGCGGTGGCTGTCGGCGACGCCGTCACCGGGGTCGGCAACGCACAAGGGGCCGGGGGAACACCGGCCGCGTCCCAGGGGACCGTGACGGCGATCAACCAGACCATCACCACCGAGGCGGACGGCGTCGCAGCGTCCGAGACCCTGACCGGCCTGATCGAAACCAATGCGGATATCCAGTCCGGTGATTCGGGTGGCCCGCTGTTCAATGCCGGCGATCAGGTGGTGGGCATCGACACGGCGGCTCAGCAGGGCGGCTACCGGACTGCCGGGTATGCCATCCCGATCTCGACCGCGCTGAGCATCGCGCAGCAGATCGAGTCCGGGAACGCCTCGGCGAACATCGTCATCGGCTACCCGGCATTCCTCGGCGTGCAGGTCAGCAGCACCGCGAACTCCGCGCGGTCGAGGTACGCCCAGCCGTCCCCCGTCGGCGGCGCGTTGATCAGCGGAGTGGTTTCCGGTGGGCCGGCCGTCGCAGCCGGTCTGACCGCCGGCGACACCATCACCGCCGTCGACAGCACCACCATCGACAGCCCGTCGGTGTTGACCGAGACTCTCGCCGGGGATGCTCCCGGACAGACGGTGACGATCACCTGGACCGATTCGTCCGGCGCCTCCCAGACGGCCTCCGTCACCCTGATCAACGGCCCCGCCGCGTAGTCATTGCCCAGCAGCGGCGGCGTCGTTGCGCTGCCAGTACCGGTTCAATTGCCGAGCGTAGGAATACCCGTAGCGGTGCAGCCCCTCGAGCAGGTGGATCTCGTCCCGCGCGAGCCCGGGATGCCACATATCGACGATCAGCACGATCCGGTCCTGCTTGGTGCGGTTCCATGCCTCGTGCTCGAAGAAATCGTCGAGCACGAGGCACTGCCCCTCTTCCCATGTCCTGGTCTCGTCGCCGACGCGAATTCCGCAATCTCCGCGCGGAACCTGAATACCGAGGTGACAGCGCAGTCGCATGTTCGTCGGGCCGCGGTGGGCGGCGATCACGGTCCCGGCGCGCAACCGCGAGAGGTAGATCAGCCCGGCCGCGGTCCGCATGGTCGGGTGCCTTTCCACCACCCGGGTCAGGGTGGGACAGGCATCGAAGTTCTCGTCGTGCCGGCGCCCGCGCTCGTGGAAGAAAATGACATCCCAGTCGCCGGTGCGCCCGATGCGTTCGCTCTCGCGATGGAATCTCCGGGGTTCCAGAGCCATGATCTCGTCGCGGATCGCCGGGTACTGCTGCTGCAAATCGATGGCCAGCGGGAAGTTCTCGGCGTCGTGCCACGGTGCGCTGCGCAAATCTGGGTAGACGGCACGCACGGAGTCCTTGCTCGGGTGGCGAAGGAATCGATGTGCCGGTGAAATCGTTCGACCCCCGGTGCCCCGGTTCCGACAACTGCCGTGGGAGCCGCCGACTCAGCTGAGTTGGCCGGCTGCCGGCGGAGCCCGGTCAGACTGCGGACGGCTTCGTGGTACGTCTCGCCCGGTTCAGTCGGGGTCGGCGACGCGGCTGCCATGATTTCGGTGGCGATGGTGCTCAACTGTTCATAGGTCAGTCGCTTGTCCCAGGTTGTGCCGAGTGATGCCAATCGGCTCTGCGCCTCCGCCGCCCCTCTCCTGCTGCCGGCAAGGTCATAGGGCCGCACGAGATACGCGAGCCGGCAGGACGGCCAGCTCCGGCACCTGGGTGCTCTCGTTGACGATGACGTTCATGCCCAGGACGGAGGACAACGCGGTGACGGGAAGGGTCACCGCGGCGATCACCGCCAGCCTCTCGGCGGCGATGGTCATCTTGGTGTTGGTGCGGGTCTGGTAGAAGTCGATGGTGCCCTGCAGATATTCCTTCTGCCCGTCGGCCATCACCTCGAGCCGCTGGAACTGGTCGACCAGGTCGTCGATCCGCTACTGCCCGCGTTGGCCCAGTGCCGCGATGGCGCCCATCCGGCCGCACACCTGGTGGGACAGCGAGCACATCGTCTGCACGGTGAGCAGCCCGTGCCGGACCCGGAACATGTCCTCCTGGAACTGCTCCGGGTCACCGAGATGTCCTGCGGTCACTTGTTGTTCCAGCCGCCAGACGTCCTTGGTCAGCGTCGCGGTGAACGTCCGCAGCCGGCCGGTCAGCGCCGACACCACCGCGTACGACAGGTCCCGCGGGGGTGGCCGGGTGCATCCGGCCGTTGTCCAGCCGGTGCAGGACGGTGTCGACCTCGACCCGGGTCGCCGTCGGATCGACGGCGGGGTTCACCGGTCCGTGCACGGTGACCAGGTAGTTGGTGCCGATGAACTGATCCAGCTCGATGTAGTGCACGTGCCCGGCTTTGCCTGCCTGCGGCGCGTGCAGGACGACGAAGACGTGGTCGGCGTACACGTGCACCTTGGGAACCTGGTTGCGCTGGGAGCAATCTCGGATCGCCATGGGGTTGAAACGGAAGGTGTCGGTCAGCACGTGTTCGGCCGCGTCGTCCCATTCGCCGATGTCCAACCAGACGAACCCGGTGCCGGAACCGAGCAGGCGGGCGAGATCCTCGAGCGGGCGCAGCGCCGCGCCGGTCGCGGTGATCAGCCTGACCTCCATGTCAGTCCCTCCAACCAGGGCCGGGATCGGGATTACCATGGCAGAACCATTGCCACGGTCGGTTCCCGGGAAGGGAGGACCCATGGCGCTCTCAGAATATGAGCAGCGCAAGCTGGAGGAGATCGAGCGCTCACTGCACAGCGACGACCCCGGCCTTGCCACGATCCTGAACACCGGGGTTGTCCGTCGTCACCGCCGGGTGGTTGCCATCGCGACCTTCGCTGCCGGCCTGGCCGCGCTGGTCGGGGGTGCCGTCCTCGCGTTGAGCTTGTCCTGGCTGGGCATCGCGGTCAGCGTGCTGGGCTTCGCGGGAATGGCCGTCGGCGCCGGATTGTTCTTCACTGGGCGGGTGCGCGGCGGATCGCAATCCGCGTCCGGTCGTGGGGGAGACTCCCACTCCGGATCATCCTGGCGGGCCCGCATGGAACAACGGTTCCGGGCACGATTCGATCAGCCCGGCGAATGAAGGAGCCTCACCACATGACTGCAGCGACGACCCGAACACCACAGAAGGCGATCCTCGCGGGTGGGTGCTTCTGGGGTATGCAGGACCTCATCCGCAGGCGCCCCGGCGTGCTGTCGACCAGGGTCGGCTACACCGGCGGGGACGTGCCGAACGCCACCTACCGGCGCCACGGCTCGCACGCCGAGGCGATCGAGATCATCTTCGACCCGGGCGTCACGTCCTACCGGGACCTGCTGGAGTTCTTCTTCCAGGTACACGACCCGACCACCAGGAACCGCCAGGGCAATGACGTCGGGACCAGCTACCGGTCGGCGATCTTCTACACCGACGACGAGCAGAAGCGGGTCGCCCTCGACACCATCGCCGACGTCGACGCGTCCGGGCTCTGGCCCGGGAAGGTGGTCACCGAGGTCGCCGCTGCCGGGCCGTTCTGGGAGGCGGAGCCCGAGCACCAGGACTACCTCGAGCATTACCCCAACGGCTACTCCTGCCACTTCGTCCGGCCGAACAGGAAGCTGCCGCACCGCGCGGACAAGGTCAGCCGCTGACGGTCTCCTCGCCCGCCCCGGTGTCCTCCGGGGCGGGTTCGGTTTCTTCGGGTTCGGTTTCTTCGGGTTCGGTCTGCGCGGGGTCGGTCTGCGGTGAATCGTCACCAGTTGTGTCGGGCTGCTCCGGTCCGCCGGCGATGCAGTTCTCGTAGGCCTCCAGCGCGGCCCTCGCGCGCCGGCTGGCGTCGTTGACCTCGGTTTCCACCTCCTGCCGTCGCTCCGCAGTGGCCTGAAGATCCGCCGAGATGTCGGCGCGGAGATCGGTCGCTTCCTGCAGCAGCGCTGTGGTGGAGTCCTTCTGGGCGTTGAGCGCATCGATGCTGGGCTGCAGATGCGTGGGATCGCCGACACCGCTGGTCAGCTGATCCTCTTCGGCCTGCAGCAGCTGCCTGCGCGCATCCAGCGATTGTGCCTCGGCGAAGAGCTGCGACACCTGCTCCGCTCCGGGTCCGGGTTGGTCCGGGAACCCGCCCTGGAGCAGCAGGTCGATCTCGGCCAGCCGCGCGATGATGGCGACCAGGACCGGGTCGATCTCGGTGAAGCGATCGAGGCGAGCCTGCTCCTGTTCTGCGATGAGCTGATTGATGTCGGCCGTGAGCGAACTCAACATGGCCTCCAACTCATGGGAGTCCGCCTCGGTCGCAGTGGCCTGTTGCAGCAACGCATCCCGTTGGGCGTCGAGTTCGGCCA
>JBBQGJ010000479.1:0-5213 GCA_038322925.1 Mycobacteriales bacterium | reverse complement strand
CAGTCTCGACCTCGGCCGCCGGCAAGCAGTCCTCGAGGGCTTCGAGCTGGTGCACAAGCAGCTCGAATACGCCATGCGGCTGCGGGACGCGGTCGACACCCACCCGTTGCTGCGCAAGTACATGCGTTGCGTGACGACCGCGGACCTGATCCCCAGCGAGTACCGGCCGTCCGGGATCGGCCAGCCGCTGCGGTCCGGGCTGAAGAACATGGCGACCGTCTGGATCCACGACGAGTTCGTCATTGACCCGTGCCGGGTGACGATCTACATCGGCGCCACCGGCATCGACGGCGACACCTTCAAACGGATCCAGCTGATGGAGCAGAACGGGGTGCAGATCAACAAGACCACCCGGAACACCGTGCTGTTCATGACGAACATCGGCACCACCCGCAGCTCGGTCGCGTACCTGATCGAAGTCCTGGTCAAGATCGCCAGGGAACTGGACGACAAGCTGGCCGACATGAGCCTGGCCGAGCGGGCAGCCTACGAGACCGCGGTGCTGAAGCTCACCAATCCGTCGGCGCCGTTGCCCGACTTCAGTGGCTTCCACCCGGCGTTCCGGGCGGCTGACAGCGACGAGGGGCCGTCCACCGGGGAGGGCGACGTGCGACGTGCGTTCTTCCTGGCCTACGACGACAGCCTGTGCGAGTACCTGATGCCCGACGAGGTGATGGAGAAGCTGGACGCCGGCCGGGATGTGGTGTCCGCGACATTCGTCACCCCGTACCCGCCGGGGTTCCCGGTGTTGGTGCCGGGCCAGGTTTTCAGCCGGAGGATCCTGTCGTACATGAACAGCCTGGACACCTCCGAGGTGCACGGGATGCGCCCCGACCGCGGCTACCGCGTGTATATCGACAAAGCCCTCGAGATCGCCCACGCACACCGAACCAGCTGACCCCCGTAGCGCACTCTAGCGTTCCTTTGTGCTTCCAACTCTGACGTTGATCTTGAGTTCTCGTTGACGCTCCGCTCCACCAGGCGCACGCTTGTGGTAGGGCCGCATCTTGCTCCAACCCCTTGACGCGTAAGGCATCCACGTCGCGTAGGGCGACCGGCCCGACTCCTGGTGAGTCGGGATTTCAGCGCAGCGAGGGTGGTCCAGAACGAGCGGACCGCCGCCGGCGGTACGGGCCGTGAGCCAGCCGGGATGGCGGCGTCTCGGCGATCGGCACGGCGGTTGGGGTGCGTCTCGGGAAGATCAACTTCCACCGGTCACCGTGCCTGGCCCCGCTCCAGTGCCCGCTGGTGACCGGCCTACGGCCACGGACCTGACCACCCACCCGGTCATGAGACCCGTGGGTGGTGCTCGACCCGCCGACCGTCGACCAGCTGGGTCGACACCGCTCACGTCGAGGTCCACCGCCGCACCTCGGTGCTGTTCGCCCGTAACCCCTCCGCGTCGCCGCCCGAAACGGTGGCCCGGGATGCCGCGGCCACTCGAAACAGTCCACCGGGGCGAACCGCCGGACGGGCTGCGCGGGTGGCTCGTGAACGACCCGGACCCGATCATGAAGGCACGACGCCCGGTCCGGCCGGAAATCCGCGTGTGAGCGGCACCCGGGCAGCTGTCAACCTGATGTCATGGAACCCGAGGCATCGGATCGTGCGGCGTCGGGTCGAGGGTCCTCGGCCCGCACGAAACTGGTGGTAGCCCTGGCCGCCGCGATCGTCAGCGGCACGGCCGCCGCCACGGTGGGTGCTGCTCGCGCGGCGCCGCTGATCGGCTGGGATGTCCTGGCGGTGGTGTTCTGCGGCTGGGTGTGGGCCACGATATGGCGACTGGATGCCCCGTCGACCGAGCGGCATGCGAACCGTGAGAACCCCGGCCGGGACCTGGCAGACGTGGTGCTGCTCGGCGCTGCGCTCGCGAGCCTGATCGCCGTCGGAGCGGTGCTGTTCGGTGCCGGCCAGGCGGACGGGAACCTCAGGTACATCCAGGCGGGGTTCGCGCTGCTCTCGATCTTCGTGTCCTGGACCCTCATCCACACCGTGTTCACCCTGAAATACGCGCGGCTCTACTACTCCGACGAGGTCGGGGGCATCGACTTCAACGAGTCCGACGCCCCGGAGTACAGCGACTTCGCGTACCTGTCTTTCACGATCGGCATGACCTTTCAAGTCTCTGACACCGACATCGAGTCCAAACAGATCCGCCGGACGGCGCTGCGCCACGCCTGGCTGTCCTTCCCTCTCGGTGCGGTCATCATCGCCGCGTCGATCAATCTCGTGTCTGGACTGGCGAAGTGACCAACCAGCCCGGTGCAACGGCCGATGATCCGCTGCACGTCAAACGCAGGTACCCCAGCCGCCGAACACGAGTAGTCCGCGGTGAGCCCGTCGACCCAGTCCATCAGCTCCGTCCAGCCGGCGGTGTCGGCGGGGGCCGCCCGCCGCTCCGGTGGCGGCGGCGCGGGTGGTGGTGGGGATGGGGCCGCGGCCAGGGCCGGGGCGTTCTGCAGCTGATCGACCAGGGCCTCGACCGCGGCCTCCAGCGCGGTGATCCGGTCCTCCGCGGTGGTCATGGCGTCGTCATGGGGCGCTGGCCGATTCGGGCGGCGCGGACCCGGGTGATGCCGGCGGCGATCTGGGCGCCGTCGGGGCGGGCGGTCCAGCGGATCATGGATGGCCGGGAACGGATTGTTCGCGGTCAGTTCACGCCACGCCTGCTCGGGATGGCCCGCGGAGTGTGCGCCAGCCAGGCCTGGAGGTTCTCCCTGGCCGCGCAGCCGGCGTTGCACGGCGGCAGCAGGTCGACGTACACCGGCCTCCGCTCGCGAACCGGGCCCGAGCGCGAAACACCATGAGAAACATCAGGTAACGACGCCACGTCCTTCGAGCGACCTACCGCCCGGTCGTCGTTGACGGCGCGATCGAACTCCATGAATCCTCCTCTCGACACACCAACACATGAGGCGAAGGGGATTCGGGGACGTCCTGCTGAGAGCACCAACGGTAGCGCTGATGGTCGGCCCCCGCGGCGACCGCCATTTGCTGCGGTGTGGCCAGGTCAACTGCGCCATCACCGAGCACATAGCGCGGCCGCAATGGATCGGCAACGGAGACCCGCCTCGCCACGCTCGGCCGAGGCGATCGACACCGTCGCCGTCGCCGTCGCCGTCGCCGTCGACGCGGGGCAGGTTCAGGTCCAGTCATCCTCGTCGCCAACCATTGGCGGTACGAATTTTCGCGACCACATCCGCCCGCCCGAACACCGGCACGACAGCGTGGACCTCCGCCGACGGAGACGATGAACACGTGCGTGCACCGGGCTCTGACGCTGTCCGAAGCCTAGATTGGGAACGGGTTGTCTGTCAGACACCACAGAAGGGACCACGTCATGAGCATGGGCGACAAGATCACGCACGAGGGCGAGGAAGCAGTCGGCAAGGTCAAGGAGGTCACCGGGAAGGTCACTGGCAACGAGGACCTCGAGGCACGTGGCGAGGCCGAGCAGGCCAAGGCCAACGTCAAGCAGGCCGGGGATAGTGTCAAGGACGTCGCCAAGGACGTCTTGGGCAACTGATCTCGGCGACCCAGGCGCCGTCGTCGATACCCAGGGCAGTTCCCTGGTCAGGGCATCGTCGGCGGTTTCTGCTCTTGTGGGTCAGTTCGGGACTTCGCCAGCTGAATCGCTCGATCCAGGACCTGCCACTCACCGTGAAACACGGTGCTGACGGATATTTCGACGCCGCGCCGCGGTGTTATCGATTGCGAGACGACAGCTCTGCAGGGTCGAGTGTCAGAGCGCACCGGCGACTGGCTCCCGCAGTGTCCGTCACAGTGTCATCCAGCGACGAAGGACCGAAGCTCGCCACCAACCCGTTGCCCGGTGGCGGCACCTTCGAGATGTTCGCACCGCATAGATCTACCTCGCCGGCACCCCAGTCGACCCGACCACCATGACCCGCGTCCCCGACGACGACTGGCTCACCCGCGGATCCACGCCCTGACACACCGCCTCACACCACCACCCACGCAGGAGGGAAGTGACCGCATTGCGCGGCCTCTTCGGCAGCCATCCGCCCCCAGCACTACGACCCGGCGTGATCCGCGCAGCGGCCACCGCCCAGCTCGATGTGGTTAGAGCGTGTCTGCCAATCTTGAGCGGGGTCGTCAGTGATGATCTTGGAATGGTGCGCGATGGGGTGTTCTCGGACGAGTTCTGGGCCGTGGTGGAGCCGATACTGCCGTCCTCCAAGGGTCGTCCGGGACGCCCGTGGACAGATCATCGACGGGCGTTGGAAGGCATCGCGTGGCGGTATCGCACGGGTTCACCGTGGCGGGACCTTCCGGTCGAGTTCGGCGCGTGGCAGACGACGTGGGAACGCCATTTCCGCTGGTCACAGGACGGCACCTACCAACGAATCTTCGACGCGGTACGTCTGGCGGGCCTGCTCCGACAGAACGTCGATCCCGATCTCGAGCAGGTGCTGTCGGCGGACTCGACCGTGGTCCGAGCCCACCAACACGCCGCGGGTGCCCGCAGATCATCGGTCGGCGCCCCGGGCCTGGCGACCCCCGCCCAGGACACAGGGGGCACCATCGAGTTACACGACTTTGCCGGTCGAACCGGCTGACCACGCCATCGGTCGATCCCGGGGTGGACGAACCACGAAAATCCACACCCTGACCGACGACCGGACCCGCCCGGTCGCGGTCATCCTGACCCCAGGTCAGGCCGGCGACAACCCACAACTGGAGCCCCTGCTCGACCTGCACCACCAGCAGTACCCGCTGCCTCACAAACCCCGTTTCCGGCTGTTGGCCGACAAGGCCTACTCGCACCCGTCGACCCGAGAGAAGCTGCGGCGCAGGCGAATCCCCCACACGATCCCGGAACGACAGGACCAGCAGGACCGCCGCAAGGCCAAGGGCACCAAGGGTGGCCGGCCACCCGGCTTCGACCAGCAGACCTACGCCAAACGCAACACCGTCGAACGTGGCTACCTACGCCTCAAGCAGTGGCGCGGCATCGCCACTCGGTACGACAAACACGCTCTGACCTTCCTTGGCGGCGTCACCCTGGCCAACACCGTGATCCACCTCAGAATCGGTTAGCAGACACGCTCTAGGTGGGCGGTGTCTTTCGCGGCGCGCTCATCGGACAGTGCAAGACTGCGGTCTCGCGCCGACCTGATTTGGTCCACCGATCGGTTCTGAGGCTCGTGTGGCCATCTCCGCGCCACGCGATTTGTCGGGTTTGCGCGTGG
>JBBQGJ010000478.1:0-5220 GCA_038322925.1 Mycobacteriales bacterium | reverse complement strand
GCGTTCATCACCCGCGGCCCGATGGTGTCCTTCACTCCGAGGCAGTACACGTCGACCAGGTAGCCGCAGACGCTGACCCTGCTCCGGCCAGCGTCGCGGGCGACCAGGACGGCGACCAGACCCTCGGCGCCGTTGTCCGGCTGCGGCAGGTCGACCCAGTGGGGGTGCCCGTGGATGGTGAGCCCGACACTCCACCCCGGGTTCACCCAGCAGCCCAGCACCTCCCGCTGGGCGGGGTCGGTGCGCTGTTCGGCGGCGATGGCGCGGACCAGCCGGGACGCCGTCGCCGGCGGAACACCCAGGGCCCGGGCGATGTCCTTCGGGGAAAGGCCTTTTGCCCGCAGCGTCCGGATCCTGGCGGTCTGCTCTTCGGTGTCCATGACCGAAATCCTGTCCGTCGCGGACGCTCGCATTCACGATGACATGCCGGGTACGCGCGCGTGGGTCGAAGCTGTTGACCGGCGGGGCTTGGCGTGGCCTGGACCCTTTCGGGGAGGTGTCGACGCGGTTCGGGGCGGGTATCCGCGTCGTCGCGGGAGCCAGGCGAACCCCGCGCTCCGCTGGTGAGGCGTTCCAGCGGTTTCGGCCGGATCGCTCACGCGAGCTGCTCACGACAGCTGCTCCGGCAACGCCGGCAACCCGCATCACGGGCTGATTCCTTGAGGGGGCCGCGAGTGCCGACGTTAGGGCTGGTCGGAGCGGTCGATGCGGCTGGTCGTGGCACGATCGGGGTCGCCGATGGTTGGAGGACGCGGTGGGCCCGATGGTGGTGCTGGCGCAGGGGCGGTTACTTGGCAGCGAGAACGACGGGATCCTGTCGTTCAAGGGCATCCCCTATGCGGCGGCGCCGTTCGGGGTGAACCGGTTCGCCGCGCCGGCGCCGGCGCCGTCCTGGGACGGTGTCCGTGATGCCGTGGAGTACGGCCCGACGGCTCCCAAGCCGCGGTATCCGAGCCCGATCGACCGGTTGCTGGCCGACCCCGTCATCGCCGGTGAGGAATGCCTGAACCTGAACGTATGGACGCCGGCCGTCGATGCGGAACGCCGACCGGTGCTGGTGTGGATCCACGGTGGTGCGTTCGTCAACGGCAGCGGCGCGGTCAGCGTGTACGACGGGTCGACGTTCGCCCGCGACGGCGTCGTGTGTGTGACCGTGAACTACCGGCTCGGTGTCGATGGCTTCCTGGTGATCAATGGCGCGCCGGCGAACCGGGGTCTGCTCGACCTGGTCGCCGCGCTGCGCTGGGTGCGGGAGAACATCGCGGCGTTCGGTGGTGACCCGGACGGGGTGACCATCGCCGGCCAGTCGGCGGGCGCGATGAGCGTGACGACGTTGCTCTCGATGCCCGCCGCGGCGGGCCTTTTCCGGCGAGTGATCGCGCAGAGCGGCGCGGGACAGCACGTGCTACCGGAGGCGACCGCCGCAAAGGTGACGACGGCGCTGGCGGACCGATTAGGTGTCCAGCCGACGGTCGAGGGGTTCGCGGCCGTTCCAGTTCTCGAGCTGGTCGCCGCGCAAGCCGCGCTGTCAGCGAGTATCGCGGCGGCGCCGAACCCCGCGGTGTGGGGGGAGATCGGGAGAAACATGATTGCCTTCGGACCCGTCATCGACGGTGCGATCGTCCGCGCCCGGCCGATAGACCGGCTGGCCCAGGGCGTCGGGATCGACATCGAGGTGCTGATCGGCAGCAACGACGACGAACACGCGCTGTTCCTCGTTCCCAGCGGCGTCATCGACTTTGTCACGGACGAGGTGCTGGCCAGGGTGCTGACCGGCGTCGGCGCGGACGCGGGCGGCGTCGCCGCGAGCTACCGCCTCGCCGAACCGGCCGCGTCGCCCGGCGAGATCCTGATGGCCGCTCTCGGCGACTGGTATTTCCGGGTGCCGGCCATCCGGGTCGCTGAGGCGCGGCTGATCCACGATGCGGACACGTTTGTCTACGAGTTCGGTTGGCGCTCGCCGCAGTTCGGCGGCCGGCTCGGTGCCTGCCACGCCCTGGAGCTCGGTTTCGTGTTCGACAACCTCGACGACGCGTCCGGTGAGCCGCTGGCCGGGTCGGCTCCGCCGCAGCAGCTCGCCGACGAGATCCACGGTGCGTGGGTGGCGTTCGTGAAGTCCGGTCACCCGGGCTGGGCTCCCTACGGTCGCCTTCGGACGGTGCGCCGGTTCGCCGTACCGAGCGAAACAGCCATCGACCCCCACCCCACCCGGCGCACAGCCTGGGACGGTGTGCGCTGACTCGCTCCTTTCGGCACCGGCCGGTCACCTGGGGCAAAGTGGCCCCACCAAGGAATCGGATGCGTCAACCACCGCCGCCGGGCGTCTCCAGCAGGACGCCGACGAACCGGGACAGTTCGGGGACATCCGGGTGGTCACCGCAGCCTGATCCCCTGCCGGGAGGGCCCAGGCGAATTCATCGACGATCCTCGCGCAGAACAAGCCTCTCTGCGTCGCAGATGGCTCCTCGCAGTTGGGCACGTCGGGATCTGACCGCTGCGACTCTCCCGCCTCCCCCGAACCGACGGGTGCCCTGGGTCGCCGACGGCCACCACCCGCTGTAGTACTTCGCGTGAGCCAGCGCGGCCGGGGACACCAAAGGTCGGGGCGGAGGCGGTACATGGACCGGTCGTGGTCTCCCACCCGGCACCAGGCAGCGATCGTCGGCCACCGACGGGCGGGCCGGGGATCCACCCGTCGGGTCACCGAGCGATCACTCGCCCGGGGGACGTGTCCGGAGGCCGTGTCGTCGGGAATGGGACCCCTGAGCGTCGACGAGGTCCACCGGGCCCTCAGACGTGCTGCACGCTCCGGGACGGTCATCTGCTGAGAGGCGCCGAACGCGAAAACGCCGTACATGCGCTGCCGGGCGGCGTCCCGATCGGGCCCCGGCACGTCGATCATCGCGGATGGCTTTGAGGCCGAACGAGTTCGCCCCCACCGACGGCTCAGCCTGTGGGTCGGGTTTCGCTTACGCAAGGCCAGCGCCCGCGAACAGCGCCAACTGTTTGCAGGGGCAGCTATTTGACAGAGTCACCGAAGAGCCTGGAACCGCTCTTCCAGTCGGGTGCGCCAGGACAGCGCCGAACGTGAACCCGCGCCGGGTCGGGCGGCGGCGGGTGCCCGTTGCCGGCCCGACCCGAGACAGACAACCCTGTGCCGACGCCCATCGCCACGAACCCCAGGACGCTCAGCATAATACCCACGGCCGGCAGGCTCACCGCGGTGACCGCGCCGCCGATCGGCGCAACAACCCCACCCACGAAGATCACCGCAACAATGACCCGTCGCTGGCGGACGACCCCGGTGTCCAGGACGTCGCCAGAGCGGGGTCGTCGCTGTGCAGGGAGCGCTCTATTTCATTGAGCTTGCGTTTCTCATATTCGGAGAGCGCCATTTGGTCTTCCCTTCCCGCGGGAACCGACCTTTCACTTTGTGTTGATCCTGTGCCCGGGCGGCACCACGCCGTCGCCCGGTCGGGCGCTCATCGGATCGTTGACGGTTGAGAATGACCGGGCCTGCATCGGTGTCGTTCGCAGCACGGAAGGTGGGCGGCACCGCGTGGAGGGCGCGCGGGCTACCCGTTGACCAGGCCGTGACAACCTGAGCGGTGCGCGTGGGTGGGTTGTCCCGGTCGGGGATGGCGTCCAGCGACGGTGCGTTCACCTGCTGGATGGTCCACATACTCGCAGCAGTGTCCACATTGCTCACGGTGCTTTGGATCTCGTCTTCGCTCCCTGTCGCCGGATCCACGCATTGGTAGGTCTCCGGAATGTCGTCGACCCGTGTGTACGGGCGCCGCACACCAGGCCGTCGTCGAGTTGAATCTGCCACAGTCGTACCTCGGGGCTGAGGTCAGCCATTGGGTCGATGATCGGGAGGTCCTCGGCCACGGAGATCGGGGTGACAGTCGTGTCGTCAGTCCTTACTGTCCCCCCTTGCCCTGCGTCCTCACATGCGAGGCGGCGCAATTCGACCAGAGCCACCGATATCGGGCATTCCGACTACCGATCCGCTCGATGATGCCGCGGCGAGTGCAAGGCCTCCAGCAGCACGGCTCGGGTCCCACGGCTGGTCGCCCTCGCGTACCCGACCACGCGGCTGGGTGAAGTTCGGTCAACACGCAACGGGCCTTGTCCGCCTCCAACTCCGACCCGTTCTCACCAGTCGCAGGCACCAAGCGCGCGTCCGCCAGCCGCCTTGTTCTCCTGACGGCGACCCTTCCCGGGATGCAGGACCTGTTGCGGCCGGCCGGGGGCCGCACCCGCGTGCAGGGCGGCGGCGCCTGGGGGTGATGATCAGAGATCAGCGGCGAAATCGGACACCGTCGAGGAGAGCCCTGATGAACGCACGACATGATGCCTTCGCGGAGCAAGTTCGCTACCTGGATAGTCTCGGTCCACGCGTGACCGGCAGCAGCGCCCATGGGGCGCTCGTGGAGAATGTCGCGGAACAACTCACCGGGCTCGGTCTCACGGTTCACCGTGACCCACACCGTTTCACCCGATGGAACGCGCCAGGAGGCAGTACTCACCTGAGCCTCACGGTCGGCAGCCGGCAAATCAGGATCTCCTCCGCCTACCCCTACTCAGGATCGACCGGCCACGACGGCATCACCGCCCCAGTGCACCTCGTCACCGGGGGCTTGCGTAAGAACTGGGCCGCCGCGGAGGGCGCTATCGCGGTCACCGAGGTTCGGCACCACCCGTTTCCCTACAACCTGTGGATCCATGAGTGGGAAGGGCCCGCAGCCCGACCCGAACTCGACAACCCAGTGCTGTCAGCCACGCTGAACGGGCCGAACCTGGCAGCCGCTCGCAAAGCTGGCGTGAAGGCCGTCATCGCCGTGTGGAAGGGATTGCCCGACAGCGCAGCCGCGGGCCAGTACGTGCCTTTCGCCCACGGATACCAGGACCTCCCCGCGGTGTGGGTGCCCGAGAGCGAGGGGCACCATCTCACCGATGCGGCTCTATCGGGAACCGAGGCGCACCTTGTTCTCGACGCGACATTGACCCCGTTCAGTGAAACCGCAACGGTCTGGGCCATCTCCGAGGGCGACATCACCGACGAAACGATCCTCGTCGTCACGCATAGCGACGGCACCAACTCCGTCGAGGAGAACGGCCACATAGCCCTGCTGGACCTCGCCCGCGAAGCGACCTCAGCGCCCCACCGGCGCTCGTTCGTCTTCGTCTACACAACCGGGCACCTTCGAATCCCCG
>JBBQGJ010000477.1:0-5240 GCA_038322925.1 Mycobacteriales bacterium | reverse complement strand
CAAGATCGACTTTGAGATCCACGCGGACCTGGACACATAACTCGTGCGCGACACCTACGGCATCCACATCACACCGGCCATCCGCAGGTAGCTCGAGGCCCATCCCAAATTCCAAATGTTCTTCACCCCAACGTATTTCAGCTGGATCAATCATGTGCAGCGGTCGTTCGCCTACATTACCGACCAACTTATCTGCTGCAGCGAACATCGCCCCGTTCAGGCCGTGGGGGATGATATCCGTGCCTGGGTCAAAGCCTGAGCGACGACCCGCAACCATTCATCCGGACCAAGACCACTGAACAGTCCCCAGCTCGATCGGAGGACTAATCCAACGCGTCGACGGCGCAAGACATCAGTGGCCAAGATCAGCTACCACAAGCGGCGGCAGCCGAGGCGCCAGTGTGACGTCCACCCCGCCGCGTTGCCGGCCCCGTGGTGCCGATCAAGGAGACCAGGGCGGACAGCGCGACCGGCGAGAGCGACCTTCCCGGCGTTGGTACGGGGCGTCGAGGTGGACGTCGACCGCACCATCCAGGACACTCGCAGCGTCGTCTACCCGCTGCACGGGCTGAACAAATGCGACCCCGCGACTGGGACGCCGCCGAGCACCCACGCCGCAGACCGGCACGCCGATGTACAAGCCCGCCGAGCGGGTTGAAGTCAGGAGGAGCTCTAGTGAGCGCTGCATCCATCGCCGGGTACCCGCTGCATTGGGAGGCTGATGTCCTGCTGGCCGATGGCGGTGTCGCGCACCTGCGGCCCTCCGGGCCGGCGGACGCGGAGGCGGTCCGCGCCATGCACGGCCGGTTGAGCGCGAAAACACTGTATATGCGGTACTTCTCGCCGGTTACCACGGTCTCCGAGCAGAAGGTCGCGATTTTCACCGACGTCGACTACGACTCCCGGGTCGGGTTGGTCGCCGTGTTGGGCGGGCAGACGATTGCGGCCGGGACCTACCATCGCTCCCCGGTGGGGGACACCGACTCGGCGGAGATCGCGTTCCTGGTGGAGGATTCGCAGCACGGCCGTGGTCTGGGGTCGATCCTGCTGGAGCACCTCGCAGCGGCGGCCCAGGAGCGCGGGATCCGCCGTTTCACCGCCGAGGTGCTCGGCCAGAACACCACGATGCTGGGAGTGCTCGTCGACGCCGGGTACACCATCCATGAGCAGAACGACTCCGGTGTGGTCGACCTGGTGTTCGACATCGAGCCGACGGAGAAGTCCCGGGAGGTGATGACCGCCCGGGAACACCGGGCGGAGGCCCGGTCGGTCGCCCGGCTGCTCTCACCACGGTCGATCGCGGTCATCGGAGCCTCCCGGGAACCCACCAAGCTGGGTCACGTCGTGCTGAACCACCTGTTACGAGGTGACTTCACCGGGCCGGTGTATCCGGTGAACCCGGCGGCCGGATCGGTGCAGGGTGTCCGGGCGTACGCCTGCGTCGCCGACATCCCCGATCCGGTCGACCTGGCGGTGGTGACGGTGCCGGCCAGGAACGTCGCCGAGGTGGTCGAGAAGTGTCGGGCCAAGGGGGTGCACGGCCTGGTCGTGATTACAGCGGGCTTCGCCGATGCCGGGTTGGTCGGCGAACGAGCCCAGCGGGAGTTGGTCGCGCTGGCCCGGGGTGCGGGCATGCGGGTACTCGGCCCGAACTGCCTGGGCATGATCAACACCGATTCGTCAGTGCGGATGAACGCGACCCTGGCCCCGGTGGTCCCGCCGCCGGGCCGGGTCGGCTTCTTCTGCCAGTCCGGTGCGCTGGGTATCGCGATCCTGGCCGATGCGGCAGCCAGGGGCCTCGGGTTGTCGACGTTCGTCTCGGCGGGCAACCGGTCCGACGTGTCGGGCAACGACCTGCTGCAGTTCTGGTACGGCGACGACCGCACCGAGGTGGTGTTGCTGTACCTGGAGTCGTTCGGCAATCCCCGCAAGTTCGCCCGGTTGGCCCGGGTGTTGGCCCGGACGAAACCGGTCATTGCGGTGAAGTCCGGCCGGTACGCAGCATCGACCCCCGCACCCGGATCCACCGCGGCCCCGATGTCCGGGGCAGCGGTGGCCAGCCTGTTCGCGCAGTCCGGGGTGATCCGGACCGAGACACTCGCCGCCGGTTTCGATGTCGCTCAGCTGCTGTCCACTCAGCCGGTGCCCGCGGGTGATCGGGTCGCCGTCATCGGGAACTCCACCGCGCTGAGCATGCTGGCGGTCGACGCCTGCCGGGATGCCGGCCTGCGGGTGGCCGACGGCTGGCCGCAGGACCTCGGGGTGGACGTGAGCCCGGAGGATCTGGCCGAGGCCGTGCGGGCCGCCTTGGCCCGGCCGAATGTCGACGCGCTGTTGATCGTGTTCGTAAGAATCGTCGCGACGACCGGTCCGGCGCACGCTTCTGCGCTGCTGTCGGCGGTCAGCCAGGCCACGGTTCCGGTGCTCACAACCTTCGCGATGCCCGCCGACGGCAACCCCGCTCGCGGTTCGCTGCCGTCCTTCCGCACTCCAGAGCGGGCGGTGGTCGCGTTGGCCCACGCGGTCCGGTACGGCTCATGGCTGACCAGACCGGCCGGCACCGTCCCAGACCTACCCGGGATTGACGCCGACGCAGCCCGGGCGCTGCTGGCACGGCTGCGCGATCCGGACGATCCGCTGCGTGCCCTGACCGACGACGAGGTCATCGAACTGCTGGACTGCTATGGGATCCCGCTGGTGCCCTACCGGGCGATCGGCAGCGCGGCAGAGGCGTTGGCCGCGGCGTCGGAAATCGGCTACCCGGTGATGCTGAAATCGTTCGACCAGTCGCTGCGCCATCGGATGGATCAGTCTGGTGTGCGGCTCGGCCTGATCACCGCTGAGCAACTGATGGCCGCGTACGACGACCTGTCCGGGGTCGCCGGCCCGTGGCTGAACGTCCAGGCGATGGCACCGCGAGACCGGTCCGACGTGTCCACCGTCTTCGCGATCAGCGCCGACCCGTCCTTCGGCGTGCTGGTCTCGTTCGGGATCGGCGGCGTCGCGACCGAGTTACTCGACGACCGGGCCTACCGGGCCGTGCCATTGACCGACGTCGACGCCCAGGAACTGATCTCGGCGCCGCGCGCCGCACCATTGCTCGACGGCTACCGGGGCACCCGGGTGGTCGCCCACGAACCCCTCATCGATCTCGCCCTCCGGCTCTCCACCCTCGCCGACCAGCTACCAGAAGTCTGCGACCTCGAATTGCGCCCGGTGCTCGTAGGGCCGGCGGGCCTGGCGGTGACCAGCGCCACCTGCCGCATCGGCCCCGCTACCGCCCGGCCGGACACCACCCGCCGGCTCCACTGAGCGCGGTCGAGCGGGCACCGGTTCCGGCCTTCACGACCGGGCCGGGCACCCAAACCGAACACTCTGCGGTGGTGGACGTTTAACACCAGTTCACGCCGTGGGGCGGCGGGCGAGTTGACGGGGCTGTCTGCTTGTGCTGTCCCTGGCCAGGTGGTGACACGGCAAACCCCGCCGCCAAACTCGGACGCTTCTTCGGGAGCAGAAAGCCCTACTGTGTGCCGTCGGTGCCGTCGCCTGCGTCCACTGGGCAGGCGCCGTTCCAATTCACCCGGGACCCGTCATTCTGGGATTCTGTTCAGGTCTGGGGTGACGGGGTTTGTTGTTCAGGAACCGGCGGCAATGACGGTAGGTGCTGTTCGCGAGACTCCGGCCAGATTGCCCCGCTGCACCACCAAATGCCTGATCGAACTAAATTCACTCGATGATGGCACGACTGTGCGCCGTCATAGCAGGTCCAAAGCTTCACGGACAGCGCGCTCGGCAACCACGAGACGGCCGCCGTCATCAGCGCCCGGCCAAGCGAACTCGTGGAATGCGCCGGGGAGAGACTTAAGGCTCAGCGAGGCATCTCGGAGTACATCGGTTCTGGACGGTGGCAGGGCGCGGGGCGGTGGCACAGGCTTTTTTCGCGTACCGCGCGACTCGCGGGCCCAGGCCCGTTCCGGTCTGGACGCGCTGCGCCGAAGAAGTCCGCAACCCTGTTGACCTCGTCAGAGTCTTCTCCTCCAGGACGTACTAGGTTAGGCTCACCTAACATGGACGTAAGGTGTCCGTCATTGCAGGTGCTATTCGGAGGTAGATGATGGAATTGGTCAAGCACGCAGAGGGACTGCGTCGTCAGCCGCGGGTGCCCAACGCGCCGACCGTTACGGTGATACTCGGCGGCAACGAGGATGGGCCCAGCCTTGGCTTGGTCCACGTACATGTGCCGCCTGGCGGAGGAATGCCGGCGCACCGACACAACGGTTCGGACGTCATTTTGACGCCCACTGCGGGCATGGTGCGGATCATCAAGGACGAAGAGACCGTCGAAGTGCACGTCGGCGATTCGGTGCTGATAGGCAGAGATGAAAAGGTGGCCTTGATGAACCCGGGCGACTCAGCCGCTGAGGTAATCGTGGCTGCTGGGCCAGCCCACTTTGTCGCCGGCATTCGCGGTTGGCCGGAACCAACCACAGACTGAACCGTCGCACCACGCGAGGCTCGGCAGGAATCGTGTAGGACGCCACCGAAGCATCCTGCCCGGCGAGTGTTTCTACATCGCTACCAGGCCGTCCGGCTGGATGCTGGCCAGAGTTGGAAAACGGTTCTGACGACTGGACGGAGGAGATCGACCCACATCCTTTTGGGAGCTCTGCGGATACCGCGACTGCGCCCTTTCGCCGGGCGGTAAAAGTAATGTTCCTCCGATTATGGGACGTCCATTCGTGTAGGTAGGTGTCCCGAGCGCTGCTGATGCGCCTTCCAGTCAAGGGTCACGGTCGAAGGGCCGGTTATGGGCGACTTATCCAGCGGGGGTGCGGGTCGATTCATTTCGCCGATCGTCGGATGTCGCGCTGCGACGGTGGACACCGCAGTGTGACGATCAGCGGAACGCCGAGCATGGGGGTGCCATGGCTGAGGCGGATGAGCGGGTGACCGCCTTCACCGGTCGCGGCCGACACCGGATCCGGAGGGAGATGCAGCCCGGATCGAGGTGGCGCTGTCCGCTCTGCAACATTACTGATCCGAAGGGAAGGGCACGTCTATTCTCTCAATTTCGCTCGTCATGCCAGAATGCATGACGCGATCTGTACCCTTATGCCCGGGCACCGCGCCCTTGCTGTCCCGCTTCTTTACTCCAAAAAATCCCTCGCAGGCAGGTGGCGGTTCGGGTTGTCGAAGTCCTGTGTAGAGCAAATGAACCGATAGCTCATGATCGCCTGCAC
>JBBQGJ010000476.1:0-5251 GCA_038322925.1 Mycobacteriales bacterium | reverse complement strand
CAGTGCATGACTGCGGTCTCGCGCCGACCTGATTTGGTCCACCGATCGGTTCTGAGGCTCGTGTGGCCATCTCCGCGCCACGCGATTTGTCGGGTTTGCGCGTGGCCTCCAAATGCGGTCGTTCGACACCAGCCACCTAGGGATTCAGGCGAATCATTCGCGTGATCTCCAGTCCGTCGGCATGGAGCGTAAGTAGGGCCGATCGTCCCGCGCACCCGAAATTCGAACAGGTCGTTGTCCATGGGTCTGCTGCGAGCGTGGACCGGGTCACCTGGGTTTCGGGTAGCCCGTCGGATTTCAAGAAGTCCGAGCCCGAGTCTGTGTAGACGGGTCAGGACACCTTGAAGCGGTGCCTGATCGCGGATCTGCGTGGGACGGTCTCCGTTGGCTCGATGACGGTGGATCGGGGGGAATGCGTTTTCGGATACGAATCTCGTACGATCGCGCTGGCATCATTGGGATCTCCGATCCGACCTGAGGGTTCAGCTTGACTGCACGGGCGGCCTTCCAGCATCACCCCGATTGGATATTGCGTGCGGTACAGACCCGCACAAGCCCGTTAGATCGTCGCTACGGCCTGCTCACATTGCCGGGCAGGAGACGGAAACGGGTGAGTGCACGGTCCATTCCACAGACATCGGCTCTGGCTCGGGACCCTGAAGTTCCGTCCACGAACGCCTGTCCCTGTGCCGTCCCCGTCGCGGCTCGCTGAGTCCTTCCGGCCAGCTTCGCCGCCAGCGCAACGCTGGGAAGTCACGGGTGCGCTCCTGGGGCGGCGTTCGGTGGTCGACGACCGGTTCGCCCCGCGATGATCACGGAATCAACATTGCGGAGGAAATCGACCACCGTGATCGCGAGGAAAACCGCACCGATCAACGACAGGATCTCCCCCTCCGGCCGTCCGGTCCTACGAGCAATCGAACGGGCGACCGGCCAGTACTACAGGGCTAGATCATCAGGGTTTGGCGCCGGAGTCGGCGGGCGAAGTGCGCGCGGCGTGCAATTGCTTGGTGCTCTCGGCGCCAAATTGACCATTCCAGAGCGTGGCTGACTGGGTTCTCGTGGTGAATTATTGTGTTCAGCAGCCGACGTACCTCGGCGAGGGTGATGGCAATCAGTCGCCGGTGAATGGTGTGCGGTGTTTCGGTTCCGCTGGCCGCGGCTGATATATTTTCGTGGGGTACTGGTTGCTCGGCCGGCTGGCGTCCCCCCTTTTGGCTTTGTGTGCAATGATGGCAAGGAAATTGTGGGCGAACATGGCGAGGGTCATGTGCCGGTACCAGGCGTCGTACTTCCGGACCTGGTATTCGTCGAGGCCGACCTCGTTCTTGGCAGCGCCGAAGCATTCTTCGATGGGCCAGCGTGCACCGGCCACGTTCACGAGTTCACCGAACCCGGCGTGTCCTGGGTTGTAACAATGGTAGAAAGCGAGTTCACCGTCGTCGATGGATCTCCGGATCATGTATTGGTGGTCCGGGTCGGCGGCCGGTATCAGCGCCCAATCGTAGATTCGGAATCCTTTGCTGCCGATGCCGCAGGCGCGGCGTTCCCACGCGGTGTGATTCAGTTTCAACGCGAGGTGTTGGAGTTGGATTTCCTGCCCAGTTGCGCCATCGATGTGCAGGGTGTTCTTCGGTACCGCCATCACGTAGCTGATAACGGCTTCCTGCAGGTGATCGCGTAGTCCTGGGTTCTGGCCGAATTCCTCGTCGGCGGTGAACCAGGAGAACGGCACACCCGCTGCGCAGGCAGCGTCTATCATCTCGATGACCTGCTCCGGCCTTGTCTTGAAAGTGGTTTCGGTGGGCACGCCCGCCTCGGCGCAGCGCACCGGATCGGCCAGCCAGGAGTCCTTGGGCAGATACAGTCGCCGGTCCAGCAGCACCCGATCGCGGTCCGGGGTGACGTAGGCCAGGAATGTGGCGATCTGGCAATTGTCGACCCGGCCCAGAGTTCCGGAGTATTGCCGTTGCACCCCTACCGACTTGGTGCCTTTCTTAGCGAAACCTGTCGGATCGGCCACCAGGATCGCTGACGGCGACGCGAGGTGTTCCAGCACGTAGTCCCGGTTCAATTCCAGCAACCGTTCGACGTCCCACGGCGACAGGTTCAGGAACCGTTGCAGAGCCTTGGGCTCCGACTCACCGACATACTCGGCGATCGTCCACCCGTTTTTCCGCTGGATCGGCGCCAGTAATCCGCGCAGATACTGCTCCGCGTGCCGCCGGGATTCCGTCCTATAGAAGACCGGGCCCATACGGGCGAACAACTCTTCCAAGTCGGAATTCCACGATTCCAGGTCCGCACGGGTCACCGCGCCATCATACACAACCTGCGTGCAGGTCGATGTGCTCAATTCCATGCACTAATCCCACACCACCCACAGCCAACAATGGGAAAGGCGCGCCGGTACGCCACATCGCATTTCACATCCATTATTCGATGCCGCCGACGATAGCCAACAATGCCCACTCGGTTTCCCGCAAGACGGAAACTGGCAAGCGTGGACCCGATGGAATCGAAATCAGAAGATCTGGCTAACACGGCACCCATTCGGCCCGACATCCCGCGGAACTCAGGCATCTGACGACCCCCACCCGACAACGTCAACCCGAGCGGTCTCCCGAGGCCGCGCACCACCCGTGACCTGCACAAATCCCATCGCCAGTATGGATCTCGCCCTGTAGTACTAGGTGGTGGCCACCGACCCGCAGCGGGCCAGGGAGATCGGCATGATCGCCACCGCCGGGTCGACATTCCTGCCCGAACGGGACCGCACCGATCTCGACCCCGCGGAACTCCTGGCGACCGCCGCGCAGGACACCTCCGCCAGGGCTCGGTGTCTTATCCAGCTGTTGACCGGGTTCCACCAGCTCAACCACGGCGGCCTGGCCCGCGCCGCCGGTTCCTTGCGGCAGGCCGTCATCCTCGGAAGCGACCTGTCCGAGACGGACCTGTTGACCAACCTCGGGATCGCGACCTTCCATCTCGGCGACGACGACGGCTTCCGACGGTTCTTCAGCCGCATGCTGACGCAGGCCCGTAATGATGGGGCGATCGGTCTCGTCCTGTTCGCGTTGCCGCGGTTGGCGCTGGCCGATCTGTCGGCTGGGAGCTGGACCGGCGCGGTGGGTCATGCCACCGAGGCGTTGGAGCTGGCCCGCAGTACCGGGCAACATGCCTTGGCCGCGATGCCGCTGGCGCAGCTGGCGTTGGTCGCCGCGCTCCGCGGTGACGAGGGATACGACGGGTTGCTGACCGAGTTGGATCGGGTCACCACGGGTGAGCCCGCCGGGATCCTCGGTGTGTTGATGCAGGACACCCGGCGGTGGGCGCAGGGCGCTCGCGCGGCGCTGACCGGGGAACCCGGGGAGGCGTTGCACCACTTCGAGCAGATGACCCAACCCACGCTGACCCGGTTGGCCGCCCACGACCGGTTGGACATCGCCGCCCGAACCGGTCACCTCGACACGGCCGCGCGGTGGCTGGCCGAGCTGGAGCAGTTCGCCGATGCCGCCGACACACCGCACGCCCGCAGGGTTGTCGCCTACGGGCGTGGGGTGCTCGCCGCCCGGGAGGACGCACCGGCGGCCGAAGAGTTCTTCACCCTCGCACTCGGCTCCGAACCCGGCCAGGACCGGCCCTTCGAGCGGGCCCGCACCCACCTTGCCTACGGTGAGTTCCTGCGCCGGTCCCGTCGCCGCGTCGATGCCCGAGAACAGTTGCGGACGGCCCTGCAGACCTTCCACGACCTCGGCGCTCAGCCTTGGGTGCAGCGGGCGGAGCAGGAGCTCCGGGCCTCCGGTGAGACCGCCAGGAAACGCGACACCTCGACCAGCGTCGCGCTCACCGCGCAGGAGAAGCAGGTCGCCACCTTCATCGCGGAAGGGCTGTCCAACCGCGAGGTCGCCGCGAAGCTGTTCCTCAGTCCCCGCACCATCGATTTCCACCTCCGGAACGTCTTCGCGAAGACGGGTATCACCTCGCGCGGGGAACTCACCAGGATCAACATTGGTTAGGGCCGGCGCCCGATCGGGCGCCGGCCGTTCACGTCAGTTCAGTTCACGTCAGTTCAGTTCACGTCAGTTCAGTTCAGTTCAGTTCAGTGCATGTGCAGGCGTGCCTGACCGGTCGCGCGCTGGGCCGGCATGGCCAGGAGGGCGATCACCGCGAGACCCACGGCGATCCCCGCTGCCGCCAGGAACCCCCCGGAGAAGCCCGTGGCCGCACCGGTGGGTGTGGTCAGTTCACCGACCGGCAGTGGCCACCGCCGCCAGCACCGCGACGCCGAGCGCCGCACCGATCTCATGGCCGGTCATCAGGAACCCGGACGCCATCCCGGCATGCCGTGCCGGAATGCCGGCCACCGCGGTGATCGACACGGCCACGAAGACCAAGCCGACGCCCAGCCCGATCAGCCAGGACTTACGCTGCGGATCGGGTTCGTTCTCACCGTGGTGATTGTTGGTGTGGGGATGCTCCTTCGATCGTGCGATGGGTTGCTGGACGGGTTCGGTGGTATTCACGATGTTCCTCCGATGCGGTGATGGGAATGCCACTGACGCCCTTCACCTCCACCGGCTGAGAGGGCGCATCGCGCCGGTGAAACCGCCGGGGCCGAAGCGGTCCAGGGCGAGACACCACCACCCGCCGGGTCGACGGTCGGACGACGCTGGGCGGAAAGGGCCAAGGTTCGTCAAGCACCATCGGGCCGTGAACGATGTGGATGCCGGTGGTTACGCTGCTTCCCGATACCCGGTCGGGGAGTTGGCGCTGCTGCCGGGTAAGCAACGCAATCCGCGTGGCACCCGGAGCCTGACCCTGAGCAGCTTGAGCACCGTGCACCGTGGGTGGGTGGACGGGTTGCCGCCGCTGCTGGTGGTCGATGAGACCGAGTTCGACAAGGCCGCGGTGGTCCTTTGCGCCTACCGGCACAGCTATGCGCAGCGTCACGCGGATGTCGGCACGCCACCCGATGTTTCTGCGAGGGCTGATGGGGCATAAGGCATTGGGCACCACGCAGACCGACTATCGGGTCACCGAACACCGCATCAGGGGTGCGGTGGACAAGATCGTGCAGTTCCCGGGTGACGCGCTCGGGCGGGTTTGATGGGTCTTCCGGCATGAATGTGGGTGACCGGGCGGTCTGGCCGTTGGTTTCTCCCTGTAGGGCAACGGTCTTGGGCTGGACCGGGCGGGCCGCTATCTGTACCCGTTCTTCCCGCCCGCCCAGCAACCCGGCGAGGGCCGC
>JBBQGJ010000475.1:0-5293 GCA_038322925.1 Mycobacteriales bacterium | reverse complement strand
GCTGCTGATCAAGGGTGCCACCGTCGCGCCGACGCGCATCCACGGTGCGTCCGCGCCGGGCGTGGACCTCGGCACGAGGAACGACGTCGGGGACGCAAAGGAACGCCACCCACACGGATCCGTCGGCTGACGGGACTGAAGGTGCGAGCGGTCGTCAGCACGCGGTACGGACCGCCGGAGGTGCTCCGGCTCCAGGATCTCCCGACTCCGACTCCCCCGGAAGAACGAGGTGCGCATCCGCATTCGAGCGACTTCTGTGACGTCGAGCGACTGCTACCTCCGCGGGCTGAGGCTGACTCCCGCCTACCGGATCATGGCGCGGCTGACATTGGGGTGGGATGCGCCCAGACAACCGGTACTGGGCATGGTGCCGTCAGGGGAAGAAGTGGATGCGGTCGGATCGGACGTCCGGCGTCCGGGGCGGTGGGCACGTCCGCCGTGCAGCTTGCTCGGCACATCGGCGCCCAGGTGACCGGCGTCTGCAGGATCAGATTGCTCGGCACAGCGGCGCCCAGGTGACCGGCGTCTGCAGGATCAGCGGACCCGATCGCATTCGTTGATGTTTCGACGGTTCCGCGGACCTCACGTGTGCCTCTCGGCGGGCGGTCGCAGCAGCTCGGCGAGCGCGTAGCAGGCGTCCTGGCGTCCCGGGTCCGCGCCGGATGGTGGTGTCGGTCCATTGCGGTGTCAACCGTGCTGTGCGCGGTCGGCGACTTCAGCACGCAAAGCCGGCAGCCGTTGACGAAGCACCTCCCATCGAGACCGCCCGGCGTCGGCCGGTGACGTCGCCGCCGTGCCGCCGTAGGGTTGCCGGATGCGTCACGAGGTGACCGATGCCGACACCGCCGCGGCGCTGGGCAGTGGTGACGTCCCTGTCCTCGGGACACCGCGGTTGATCGCCTGGATGGAGGCGGCAACCGTGCGGACCGTAGCCGCCTTACTCAATCCAGGTCAGACGACGGTCGGCACAGCGATACGCATCGAGCACCGCCGTGCGACGGCGGTGGGAGGCAGTGTCGAGATCACCGCAACACCACCGCGCGACGCCGGCAGCCGCCTTCTGACCTTCGAAGTGCTAGCGGTCGACGGCTCGGGGCAGGTTGTGGCGGCAGGTCAGATCGACCGGGTGATCGTCAATCGAAACCGGTTCCTCGAGGCAGCATCACAGCCATAGGCTGCTTCACTGATCAGCCCGCGGCGGTCGCCTCGGCACCACCCGCAACAGATCGTCCGCGGCCCGATCTCACGCCATCGCTGCTTTGATCGTTATAGCGCCGCTGGGGATCTTCAGCGGATCCCGGAACTCGGTCTCGGTCTCGCTCCGCCGCCGGCGGAGAGCTGGTTGTGAGACGGGTCGCCAGTGTGTTGGTGGCGAGCCCGCTGCGCGGACTACCAGGTCGCCCAAATCCTGCTCCCGACCGCGCTGACCCGTCCGCCGCGCGGATAGCACCAAGGCGATCGGGAACGCCCTAATCGCGCACGCCCGCGGCGCCGGACACCGTTTCATCGCCGCTCGGTTCGGGCACCCCGAGTCCACCGTCCGACGACGGTTGCGCGGCGTCCGGGCCCGCACGCGCAGTGGCTGTACCGGCGGGGCGTGGACCGTGCGGTCACGATCGATCGGGAACTGCTGGTTCGGCCGGCGCCGCAGCGGACCACGCTCGGGCATGCGTTGAACCTGCTCACCGGCGCCGCACTTCGCTTCCGGGATCGGTCTGGCGTGGCCGTCCCCGGTGTGGTGTTGATCGGGTCTTTCGCCCACCGGCCGGCTCCTGGCGCCCGTACCCGGCGCGCAGCTGAAATCATTGTCCGGCCGGGCCCTGCCAGCATGCCGCCCGGAGCTGCGACGATCGAACTCTTGCCGACGCCGCCTTCTGATTCGCGATCAGCACCGTTCGCGCGGGTCGATATCAGACGGTGACGTTGCGGTTCTACTCATTCGGCGCACCTGGCGGAATCGGTGTGCGGCCACACCTTGGTCAGGTCGAACGGGTTGAACCGGTAGAGGTCGTCGCATCCTCGAACGGCATGCTGGCTCATTTCTCACGGAAGAAGTTGCGAATCGGCGGCGAATAGCAGCAATTCTTGTGTGCAGCCGTCGTCGACGCCCCTCCGCCGCAGTCCCGGAGAAATGGTCGAAAACGAAACAACACCTGAGCGGCTCCGGTCCATTCGGCTCATTCGGTGCCGCCATTAGGTGCAGTGCCGTTGGCAACCGGTCCAGTCGGTGAAAGACTGAATCTTCAATTAGTCGAAGTCCGAGGAGCGTCCTGATGACCGCAGCCAAAACGAAAATTCCAGGGTACGTGGTGGGAACTTGGACTATCGATCCGGTGCATTCAGAGGTGGCGTTCATCGTCCAGCATCTGATGGTGTCGAAGATCCGCGGCAAGTTCACCGAATTCACTGGGAACATCGTCACGGCAGAGAACGTGCTCGACTCACATGCCGAGGGCCAAGTCAAGATGGCAACCATTGACACGGGCAACCAGATGCGCGACGACGACCTGCGCGGCAGTAACTTCTTCGATATCGCAACGTACCCAAAGATGACGTTCACCTCAACCGGACTCCGCCCCGACGGGGGAACCTTCCTACTCGACGGCGAAATCACCATCCGCGGCGTCACCAGGCCAGTGACCTTCACCCTGGAGCTCGGTGGGTTCGGCGCGGACCCTTATGGCGGCACCCGTGCGGGCTTCAGCGCGTCGACCGAGATCAACCGGACCGATTTCGGCGTGAGCGGAAACGCTGTCCTCGAGAGCGGCGGCGTCATGGTCGGCGAACAGGTAAAGATTTCGCTGGAAATCGAAGCGATCCTGAGTAAATAGCACCATCCGCGGCTGCCCTGAGAAGTCCGTCACCCCCATCGTCGCAGCCAGGGCGGTGCATCGGCGCTGGTCATCAGGTACCCGCCAGCTGTCCGTCCTCGACTCAGATCAGAGCGCGGTATGGATCGGCTACTGGACGGACGTTCCGGTCGCCATTGTTGAGCGGGAGGAGTCAGCTCACGGCGTCCGCTCGATGAGCTGGTGGGAAGTGCTGGCACCCGCGCTCAGCAGTCGAACACTGACCAACAGATGTCATTTCGCAACCGCTGGTCGTCAAGTACGAGCTCGCGAATTGCCTCCGGGAGCCGGTCACGCTGCCACCGGCACTCGAGTCGTCCTGCGGCCTCGCCCTCACCGTCCGGCGCGGCAGCTCGAGCGGCCTTGATCGCGTAGGCGGCCGCACCGAGTTCGTGCGCGGCGACGTGCGCGACGGCCCCGGCCTGGCCCGCAGCGTACGCGGCATGCCGCGCTGCTCCACGCAGGTCTCTGGCCGCGCCCATGCCATGGCCGCCCGCCGCGCGAGCCTGCATCATCGTGACCTCCCCGCGCACCCAAGCGCGGGCATACTCGATCGCCTGACGGGGTCGAGGATCCTCAGGCTGAGCCGACTCGAACACATCAAGAACGTGCTCCGCGCATGACGCCGCCCAAAGACCGAGGAGATGGTGATCCCGATCGGTGAGGGACCCACCGCGGCGGATCGTCACGAAGCGTGAGTCACGGACCTTCGGGAGGATCATGGCCAGACCTCCTATCACTTGCATCCACCCAACACCGTGGGGTTGCGCGCGACCAGGCACTCCCCCAAGCGAAGCCTGCGAACCACGTAGGCAATCCCCAACCGATCAGCTATCGAGAGGTGCCACCACGCGGTTGCCTACTAGCCTTCGACGGAAGGCCGGGATGACCCGGCCTGGCACGGCAAGAAGGGAGCCAATCAATGGCCACGAGCACGGCCAAAGGCGAGTCCGCCGGTTTCAGCCCGGAGGAGCGTGACGCGATGAGGGCGCGCGCCGCCGAGCTACGCACGGAGGGCAAGAAGGGAGCCAAGAAGGCCGACGGCTTACAAGCCGTCTTGGACAGCATCGCGACGATGACACCGGAGGACCGTGCGCTCGCCGAGCGCGTGCACGTGACGGTGACCGCGACGGCCCCTGACCTGTCGCCGAAGACCTGGTACGGCATGCCCGCCTACGCGAACGCGGACGGGAAGGTCGTCATCGCGTTCAAGAACTCGGGCAAGTTCAACCTCCGCTACTCGACCCTGGAGTTCCAGGACGCCGCGAACCTCGACGAAGGCGACGTATGGCCGGTGTCGTACGCGATTGGGAAGTGGAGCCCCGAGGTGGAGAAGAAAGTCGCCGAACTGGTGGTGGCCGCAATCTCCTGACTGGCGCCTCGATCACCACACACGTAGCCCAGGTGCTGCGGTTACGGATGACGGTGCCTCGGCGGGCTGCGTGCGACGTGCAACTCGCGGCAAGTACGGACGAGCTCTGCGCCACCCGACCATGCACAACGGTCTATCACGACGCGCCTTGCGCCAAGCGGTCCGGCTGGCTTGATCGGCTGTTGCGGCCCGATCGCGACGACGCCCGCAGGGGATCCTCCTGTGGGACTGACTTGGCCGGCGCTCCGCACCTTGCTGAAGACGCGGTGAAAGTGGGTCAGCTGATGTTTCGATTCGCGCGACCCGGGCGTCGGCGAACCTGTGCGGCGATTATCGAATTGGTTGTAGATCTACCTTGCGGGATGGACCAGTCGTGGCGGCCGATTGAGCCTTCTGCCGCGACGAGGTCGAACGCGCGATGCCGGGCGCCGTCGACGTGACCTGCCGGGACCAGGCCGAGCATCGGTATACCGAGCGCGTGCACGCCGCCTCCAGATCATTCGCTTTTGGGGGTGGTGTGTTGACCATGGAGACCGCCCTGTTGGCTTTACGCCGTCCTTCTGGAATGCCTTGGGCAAAACCGCAGGAGGTATCAGGTGCCGGCTGCCGTCGTAGCGGTCGACGGCCGCTGCGTGAGTTCACGGAGCTTCGGACTTTGGTCTCAGTGGTTTCGACGTCGGGCGGTTGGGATGAGTTCGGTATCTCCGTAGCTGTTGTCGTCGGGGTTGACGGTGACGCCAGGCGCTACCAGTTCGTCGATGCGGTCCAGGACGTCGGCGCTCAGGGTGACGTCGGCGCCCGAGAGCTGCGATTCGAGCTGTTCCATGGTGCGGGGTCCGATGATCGCGGTGGTGACGGCCGGGTGGTTGATCACGAACGCGATGGCCAGGTCGATCAGGGTCATTCCCTCCTGTTCGGCCAGCTGGGCCAGGTTCTCGACGATCTCGAGTTTGCGCTGGTTGGCTTCGGTGGTCATGTCGTAGCGCGCATTCGGCCGGGCCGCTGTGGTCGGGGTTGCGGCGTTGTCTTTGCGCCAGCGGCCGGACAGCCAGCCACCACCGAGGGGGCTGTA
>JBBQGJ010000474.1:0-5316 GCA_038322925.1 Mycobacteriales bacterium | reverse complement strand
AGCGCGAGCATCCAGACGATCACCAGCGTCGCCGTCAACGCCACCAGGGGCACCAGATTCCGGTCGATGGCACCGTCCGCACCGACCGGCGGGAGCCGGGTGAGATGCACGACCTGCGCCGCCACCAGCAGCCCCAGCAGGTCGGCCATCAAGAGCCCGAACGAGTATCGCCGACCCCACCCGGCACGCCTCGGCCCCAGCACACCGCCCGTGATGCCGGTCGGGGTGGTCGCCGGTTCGAACACCGCGGTCGGTGCCCCCGGATGCTCGAGCCCTGCGCGGGTCCGCCGGAAGGGGAAGCGTCGACCGTGTCGGGGTGAGGTGACCGGATCGGTTGTGAGCGCCATGTGACTCCCCCTCATGCGTTGCCGCGCAGCCGTGAAACACATCGCTCCACACAAGGCAGACGCGACCGCCAGTGACGACGAAGCCCCGTCTGTTTGGCAAAAGAGCGTCCCCGCGAGCCCTTTCGGTCCCTAACCTAACGGGCAGCTACGACAGAGGCAGCCCAGGCCCTCGCATTCAACTCGTTCGGATGACGAGGCCTGTCATAGCGCGCACGTGGACGATGGAGCCCGTGGCACCCGGTGGATCGTGACCCCACACGCCCCTCCTCGATGCACCGCCATCACCGCAATCATGACGCGAACGGCGATGCCCGACTGGCACAGCGAACCGCTCGACCTCGCCGAAGCCGGACGGTCGGTGACGCGAAATCGTACATAACGGACTGGTCTTGCTGTGCCTGGTCGACACCGAGGCGGGTCACGAGCCGACGTGCGGCGAGGTCGGTATTCAGCCGGTCAGGGACCGGCCATCATCGGAGCTGCCGTGCGAACGGACGGCGAGGGCAAGACCGACCCGCAGGGCGCCGGCGCCCTGCGCCACCGCCTCCCGGCAGCGGACCGATATCCCCAGCAAGTTGGCGAACCCGTGCATCAGATCGGGTTCCCGGCGGAGGACAACGTCGACGCCCGCCTGCGCCAACCGGCTCGCCAACAGTTCACCCTCATCGCGCAGCGGATCGAACCCGCCTGTCACCACATAGGTCGGCGGCAGTCCGGACAGGTCGTCGGCCAGCGCGATCGACACCCGCGGGTCGCTGCGATCGACGCCCGGTGGGAGGTACTGGTTCGTGTACCACTCGATGTCCTCATCGGTGAGCCCGAACCCGTTGCCGAACAGCTCACGGGACACGGAGCGGTTCGCGGTATCGCAGTGTGGATAGAACATCAGCAGGAAAGCCGGCGCGGGGCGACCTGCACGGACCGCGCGGTGCGCCACCACAGCGGCCAAGCCGCCGCCCGCACTGTCTCCGCCGACGGCGATGGCGTCCGGATCGGCCCCGAGATCGCCGGCGTGCGCATGAGCGAAGGTAAACGCCGCCGCGGCATCGTCGACCGCGGCCGGGAACGGGTGCTCGGGTGCGCGCCGGTAGGCAACGGACAGCACCCGGACGCCGGCGTGCGCGGCCAGGAAACGGCAGAGCGGGTCGTGACTGTTCAGGCTCCCGGTCACCCATGCGCCGCCGTGGAAGTACACCAGCAACGGCGACCCCGCCGACAATCCGTCTGGGGTGTAGAGCCGGCTTGGCAGGCTGCGGCCGGGATCGTCGGCGGTCAGGTCGATCTCGCGGGACGCAACCCCCGCGACGGCGCCGCCGACCAGCGGACCCCCGACCTCGAGCTGCTGACGCCGGCTCTGCAGTGTTGCCGCCGGCGCCCGGCGTGCGGTGAGCTTGCCGAGCCGCAGCAGGAGCTGGAGATCGGGATCGAGCGTCTGCCCATCGCGGTGGACGGGCTTACCTGCCAGCACCCGCCGCACAGCGGGCGGGAAGGCGCGGAAAACCACCCGGATGCCCCATTTCAGGCTCACGTTCGGGTGTGGCGCCTTCCCATCCACGGCTACGACCGCGCCCGCTTCATCCGGCACGAGCGGGAGCTCAGGACAACACCCGTATCGGCGCAGTGGATGTGGCGTAGCTGCGTCCACTGATCGTCTTCGAGATCCATTGCACGGGCGGCGGGATCAGCGTCCGGAGAAAGGCCTTGTCGTCCGCTGACGCGCCGTCGGACACCCACTGCATGAACCACAGGCCCTCGCGCAGACCGGCGTTCCGGCCGAGCTTCTTGAACGCCGCCTTCAGCGCGACCGGATCGGCCTGCGAGCAGAGTTCGACGATCTCGCTCTCCTCGTGCGTGAAGTGCTCGGTTGCTGCCGCCTGGAGTTCCGTGACGGCGCTTGCCGCGGTTGCCGCATCCTCTGCGGTCGCGCTGGCGCCGAAGGTCGCGAACGCGGCCCTGGCCGCGGAAAGCGCGGCCACGATGCGCTCGTGTTCGTCGGTCAACTCCCCGACTTCCTCGGTGCTCGGCGGCGAGGTCCGCAGCACCGGCCAGAGGATCTGCTCCTCGCCCTCGTGGTGGTGGGTCAGCAGCGTGTCGAACCACTGGAATCGGGCAGCGAGCGCCGTCGCTCGCTCGCGATCACCCGCGGGGAAAGTGTCGAGGGCCCTGGCGAAGCCGTCCAGATCACGCCGAACGGCCCGGTGGATCAGCGAGTTCATCCGCGTTCCGTCCTGCACGGAATCCGCCATCGTGGCTCCCTGAATATCGTGGCGAGTGCTCGTGGACATTCGAAGGTCACGACGATATACGTGTCGGTGGCGCCAGCGGAAGGAGTTGGGGGGCCGGGAAGGTGGGCAGGACCCTCGACGTCGACTCGGCCGGTAGCGACGGGTGAGACAGCCGGATCAACCGGGACCTGGCTGGGTCAACTGATGGGGGCGTCCAGGCGCAGTCGGCGTTGCTCGATGATCAGGCACCGGTCCTCGACATAGAGGATGCCTGCTGCCTCGGCGATGTCGCGCGCCTCGGCGGACGCGATGCCGAGCTGCAGCCACAGTGCGCTCGCTCCGGCGGCAACAGCCTGGCGCGCTATGTCCGGAGTGGCGTGAGACGGCCGAAAAACATCGACGAAGCCGACCTGCTCCGGCACGTCGGCGAGGGTCGGATACACCGGTTCGCCGAGGATCTCCGTCGCGGTGGGGTTGACCGGGATGATCCGCCAGCCATGCCACTTCATGTGCTCGGGCACATAGTGGGCCGCCTTGTGCGCGGCGTTGCTGGCCCCGACCACGGTGATGGTGTCGTAGGTACGCAGGATGCGTTCGACGATCGAATCGGTCTGGTCGATCGCTGACGTCGACATCAGATCCGCCGGCCTGTTCTTAGGGGGAGCACGCACATTGGTCCAGCATGGACCGAGCCGGCGCGGATCGATCCGGCGGGGTCACCCGGCGCCAGGTGACGCGTCGGTGGCACACCGACGCATGGCATGCCAACGCATGGCACGCCAACGCATGGCGGCATATCAGCTCCGTGACC
Source organism: Mycobacteriales bacterium (assembly GCA_038322925.1). Taxonomy (GTDB): domain Bacteria; phylum Actinomycetota; class Actinomycetes; order Mycobacteriales; family Nakamurellaceae; genus Nakamurella. The sequence continues at coordinate 1,933 of JBBQGJ010000474.1, read as the reverse complement.
AATTTCCGACCCTCGGGTTGAGGGCTAATTTGGCGGAGTGAGTTTCGATGTCAGTGCCGACGCCTACTCCCGCTTCATGGGCCGCTTCTCTGAGCCATTGGCGGCTGAATTCGTTGCGCTGCTTGGCCTTCGGCACGGCGATGGGGTCTTGGATGTCGGTTGCGGGCCCGGCGCGCTGACCCGGCAGTTGGTGCACCGCTTGGGTGCGGCGGCGGTGTCGGCGGTCGATCCGTCCGAATCGTTTGTGACGGCAGTCCGAGAGCGTATTCCCGGGATCGAGGTGTACCGGGCGGCCGCGGAGGACCTGCCGTTCGCCGATGACCGATTCGACTGCGCCGCTGCTCAACTGGTCGTGCACTTCATGACGGATCCCGTCACCGGGCTGGCGGAGATGGCACGCGTCACCCGTCCCGGCGCGATGGTCGCGGCATGCGTCTGGGACCACGGCACCGCGGCCGGACCGCTGTCGGTGTTCTGGCGGGCGGTGCAGGCGCTGGACCCGGACGCGCGAGGCGAGGCGACGCTGGCCGGCGCCCGTGAGGGTCAGCTGGCTCGGTTGTTCGAGCAGGCCGGGTTGCAGGACGTGGAGTCCACGGTGCTGACGGTCCGCGTCCGCTTCGCCAGTTTCGAGGACTGGTGGGAGCCGTTCACCCTCGGTGTGGGTCCGGCCGGGGCCCACGTGGCGCACTTGGACGCGACGCGGAGAGCCGAGCTGGCCACGGAATGCGCGAAGCTGTTGCCCCAGGCCCCCTTTGAGATCGCCGCGTCCGCGTGGACGGCGCTCGGACGAGCGTGATCACCGAGCGAGGCGCTCGAGTGTCCACAATCGGCCCTCAATCGTGCCCGGGAAGGACCGAAAGTGGCGACTCGATGATGCCCTGTGGCTCACGCATAGCGAAGATCAGAGCGCGTACCGGCGATCTGCTGGCATCTGGTAGTTACCCAGATCGGCCCAAAACGTCACCATGCGCCGTCACACAATGATCAGCGTGATACTCGGGTCGACGGGGGCGAGATCAGCGGGGTCCGACGTGACGATGTGATGGTTGTTTTCGCGGGCGTGCAGGACGACGTGGACGTCGACGACGTCGGAATGGCCTGACATCCCGCACAACACACCCACCGCCGGCGCGGTCAGATGGTCCAGGGCGACGATCTGAACCTCGCGCGCGGTCAGCAGCCGGGCCATCCTCGCCTGGCGTGATCCGCCCCGCCAGCCCTGGGCGACGACCCCAGCGGGAATGTGTAGGGGAAGCTGGTTCTCGATCGCGCGCCGGAGCAGCGCCCGCACCCTGGGATTCCCGCGTTCCACTGCCAGCAGGGCCCCGGTGTCCAAGGTGAGCCCGGCGGGCATCATTGTGGTTCGTCGAGACCAAGAGCGCGGTCGGCGAATGCCAGGGACTCAGAATCCGGCGGACCAATCTCCGCGTCAAGATCGGCGAGCAGGTCGGCCAAGCCCTCGCGGCGCGAGTGGTCGAGCAACGCGGCGGCGACGTACGCCGAGACGGACGGGGCCCTCCCCTCGTCCACGGCGGCACGAGCTGCCAGGACAAGCTCGTCGGGTAGGCTCACCGCGATCTTCGTGGTCATACTGCGATCATACCGACGGAGATTCACGGTTGGTCGGCGCGCGGTACTGACCGCGCCACCCACCCCACTCCGGGCAAAGAAGGCGTCACCAACTTCTCGCGCTATTCGTGACTTTGGTCCCTTATGTCAATTGTCCCCACTCCGAAGACTGGGACAACGCAGGGCAGGAGGGCGTTATGACAGAGGAGTTTGACGGCACGCGTTCGGTCGACGCTGAGTCGATCCCACAGCCGATCCCACCGCGAACGCTGGATACCACAGGGCTGCAGGCGCTGATCGACGCGCTCGCGTGGCGCGGGTACACGGTGATCGGGCCCACGGTCAGCGGTGGCGCGATCGTGAA
>JBBQGJ010000473.1:0-5318 GCA_038322925.1 Mycobacteriales bacterium | reverse complement strand
GGACAGTGCAAGACTGCGGTCTCGCGCCGACCTGATTTGGTCCACCGATCGGTTCTGAGGCTCGTGTGGCCATCTCCGCGCCACGCGATTTGTCGGGTTTGCGCGTGGCCTCCAAATGCGGTCGTTCGACACCAGCCACCTAGACAGCTGCGGCGGTCTCAGCGAGGAACGTGCCGCCGCCGGTCTCAGCGAGGAACGTGCCGCCGCCGCGGGCGGTGATGGTCCAGACCCGGATGTCCTTGTCGTCCGGACCAGGGTCTTTCTGATGGAATCGGATGGTGCCCGATGTTGCGGCGCCGTCCCCGATCAGGCGGTGACGGTGGCCGTCCCTGACCAGGGTGACCGCGATGGTGCCGACGAAGTCGGTCAGGGCGGCCGGGCGATGACCGTCGACCGCCGTGACGGTGTAGCTCTGACCGGAAACGACCGGTTGATCAGCGGGAAATGTCATGGGATCTCCTCAGTGGGATGTTGATTTTGGGGTGCTGTGCCGTGGCCGCGCCGGCCACAGCAGGACCTCTACATCAAGCGTCCGCTTCCTGAGCATGACCGCAACGAAACCAACCCCGTGGCAGGGCATTACCCCAGGCGACCGGTGTAACCGCTACCCGCATTCCACCCAGTGGATTGCCGCAACACCCTCCGTCCGGACCGCGAGTTCGTCACCGACGACACGGCCGGGTTTCGGCGCCGCCCATCGATGGCTCCAGTGCCCAGCTGAACGACCGCGGTGATGCTCTTTCCGAGGCGATGGGAACGCAACAGGAGCCCCGCCACCGGACCCCGGACCACCTCGACACAACCAGGGATCGACACTCGGTTCACCGTGGGATGCCACCGAGACACCGACCATCGTCGACCCCGCGCATGCTCGTGGGGTGAGCAGTAAGTCACCACCGCCCGGTGACCCGACCCGACCCGCCACCACCGGCCACCCGGGGCCCTCCCCGAACCCCGACGCCGGGCAGGACATCACCGCCCCTGCGGTCCGCGAGCCGGACCGGCTCGTGCCACCCGGTCCGATGACGGTGCAGTGGCACCCGGATGGCACCGGCCCGGTGCCGACCGTCGCCGGGCCGGTCCGGCACCGCCCCCGGAAGGTCCTCACACGGACCCTGGACAAAGCCTGGGGCGACTCGCTGTTCGGGTTGAGCTCGCAGGCCGCGTTCTGGTCCGCCCTGTCCACCCCTCCGCTGCTACTCGCCCTGCTCGGCATGGTCGGCTACATCGCGCACTTGTTCGGCCCCGGCACCATGACCGACATCCACACACAGATCACCGTGTTCCTGCACACCATCTTCAACCCCGACGTGGCCGACCTGGTCGGCAACACCGTCGACACCATCCTGAACAACGGCCAAGCGGACGTGGTGTCCATCGGGTTGATCATCAGCCTGTGGGCCGGGTCATCGGCGATGTCCGCGTTCATCGAATCCATCACCATCGCCCACGGCCAACACGAGTTTCGCCACCCCGTAGTGGAAAGACTGTTCGCGTTGGGCCTATACCTTGTCGCGCTGGCATCCGGGATCGTGCTGGTGCCGCTGCTGGCCATTGGCCCCGACGCCCTGCCCCGGCTGTTCCCGGAGGCCCTGCGACCCACCGCCACCTCAATCGTCGGCTACGCCTACTACCCCCGTGCTCATGATCGGCCTGCTGCTGCTGCTGACCACGCTGTACAAGCTCGCACCCCAACACAAACACGCCTGGAAACGCGGCCTGCCCGGGGCGTTGCTGGCCGCCGTCTTCTTCCTCATCGCCAGCGCCGGGCTACGCCTCTATCTGTCCTACGTCTACAGCCACGGGCTGACCTACGGTGCGCTCGCGACCCCCATCACGTTCCTGTTGTTCTACTACTTCGCCGCGATGGCCATCATCCTCGGCGCCCAATTCAACAACGCGTTACTCGAGTACTACCCACCCCGCCTGTCCCCCCGACGGAGCCGCAAGCTCTCGCACACCACGCACCCCGAACCCGCCGCGGCGGGCGGTACCGCAAACATCACCTGACGCCACGCAGGGCCTCCCAGTCGGTCAATGGCTTGCTGATCGTCGACTTGGATCGAGGAGCGTTACCGGGTTCTGCGCGGTACAGGACGTGCCGCACTCCCCAGGCCGGTCTGGGCCGCGCCTTTGAGCATCTGCGTCCTGGCGTGGCGATTGGCTTGCGGGCGGCGGGAAATGACCGGGTCCGTGGCTGCGGCCCCAGCGAGGGTGGGTCAGCGCCCTGGATGCACCGTTCGTCGCCGAACGACCTGGCCAGCAGGAAGACCAGCGACAGCCCCGGCCTGTGCGGACCCGGCCTGCAGCTCGAAACTCGCTCTCTGCGCCTGCAGGTCGGCGCCCGCGGGACACTCCGCGAAACCGGTGATGATCATCGCGAGGATCGAGATGATGAACGCATCCAACGGAATCGCGAACGCCGCCCCCGACTCACGAACAGTCCGCTCTGAGAGCGCCTCAGTCTCAGTGATCTGAGTCAGGCTCGAGGCGATCGAGGCTGCGTGGCGCGTTCATGGGGCAACCCGTCGCTGCCTGCCCGCCGAGCGTGGGGACCGGCCGGCGCGGGTCGTAGAGGTAGGTCTCCCGATTCTCGGTGCCGGGAGCGGCGGTGGATAGAACGCCGTGGCCGTTGAGGGTATTCGCCGGGCCGGACCGGACAGGAAGAAGTAGGTCTGGCGTGTGTCCGACAGCGGCCAGTCCTGCTCGTCGCGCCAACGGTCGATGCCCATGACGAGGATCCGCACCGGCGGGAGGCCGTCGAGGGCGTCGGGCTGCCCGCGTGGCCAGCGGTCAAAGAACCTGCGGTGCAGCCCGGTCATGTCGGCGGCAAGGCTATAGGCGGCTAACCCGAACTGGCGGTCGGGGTAGACGCCGGTGGCCGACGACAGGTGATCCCAGGGGCCGACCACCAGGCGCTGTCCCGGGCGTGCCTGTGGGCTGCCGGCCTACTGCTTCAGCGCGCTGCCTCGACCGTCAACCATGGCGTCGCCACCGCCACGACCGGCGACGAGCACATCATGGACCACATCGCGGATCGGGCTCGATCAAACTCGGAACCCACGGGATTCAAACTGTGTGCTAGCACGGCAACCTCGGCGGGCATCCAAGAGCTGTGGACCGGTCGGTCACGACGAGGCACGGCGAACGGCAGGGGTTTGTCGACGGCTGCTGGCGCTTCGATGGGTGAGCCGCACCAGGCCCACGGAGTCCCACACGACGAGAGCGCCGGCGGGGTAGGCGGTGTTGCAGCATTCGCAGCTGCCGCGGTGGGCGGCGGGCACACCGAGCAGTGGCGGGTGGACGTCGTCGCGGTCGATGTCTTCCGGCTCGGGCGAACTGGCTCGGCTCGTCATGCCGGACAGGCCGCCGTCGCGGTCGTGTGTCGAACACCGTCGCGATGCTGGACGTCTGATCGTTGATCGCGGGGTGCCGAGAGCGGCTACCACAGTGACCAGGGGTGGTCGGTGTGGCAACACTCGCCCCGAGCTTCGGTCCGTACCTACCTGTTGAGGTACATCGAGAGTCCTTTCAGTACCAGTACTTGCGGCCACCGATCGCGCGAGGTCCGGGGCTGCCGCGTGACATCGCAGCCTGCGGACCGCCGGTCTGTGATCGCCTCCCCGCGATGGCGCCACCCGATCTGATCACAGTTCTCCGCGGGGACGGAGTCGCGGCGTTGGCGGGTTCAACCGACCGGGCGTGGTGCCGGAACTATCTCGTGGCAAGCATTGCGGGCACCTCGGATTCTCGGAATCTGCGGTGCCCACCGGGTGTGCGGATGGATCTCAGGCGTCGGGCGATCGGTACCGGGTGAAGGTCTTTGGGTCCACATCGAACGTCAACGCACCCTCGGCGCTGGGTAGCCGTGTCGTACCGGTCGTGGTCATGTCGCCTCTCCACCGAGCGGACGGGTCCCCGGCTCCGCAGCGGAGCCGTGTTGCTGGTCGCGACATGGCATGGACGGCCCGGCCGCGGTGTGGTGTTGTTGGTCACGGCCGGTGCTGGTGCTGGCGGGTGCGGGTCGGGACCAGAGCGGACCGCAGGTTGACGGCGGCTCTGGGCGTGCAGGGGCTGTGGTGCCGTGACCGCGACGGCTGGCTGCTGGCGAGTCGGGTTTCGGGTATTTCTGCCATGTCCTGGCCCGTTCACTCGGTGGACGGTGGATGCATGGTGACGAGGTGGTGATCCGAGCGGCTGGTCTGGGCAAGTCGTTCGGCGCGACGGTTGCGTTGCGGGACGTGGACCTGACCATCGGCGGTGGTGAGGTTTTCGGGTATCTGGGGCCGAACGGTGCGGGTAAGACGACGACGCTGCGGCTGTTGATGGGCATGTTGCGTCCGACGGCCGGTCGGGCGACGGTGTTGGGCCTGGATGCGTGGCGCGATGCGGTTGAGGTGCATCACCGGGTCGGGTATCTGCCCGGTGAGCCCGCGTTGTACGGCCGATTGACGGGGCGCCAGCATGTGTCGTATTTCGGTCACCTGCGTCGCGACGCCGACGGTAAGCGGGCTGTGCTGCTGGCGGACCGGTTGGACCTGGACCGGCCAGGCGCGGGAATTGTCGAAGGGTAACCGGCAGAAACTGGCGGTGGTGCTGGCGATGATGTCCGGGCCGGAATTGCTGGTGTTGGACGAACCGACCAGCGGGCTTGACCCGATCGTGCAGCAGGAGTTCCACGCGCTGCTGCGTGAGCAGACCGCGACCGGCGGCTGCGTGTTCATGTCCTCGCATGTGCTCGGTGAGGTGCAGCGGGTGGCCGACCGGATCGGAGTGGTCCGGGCGGGTCGGCTGATCGCGGTCGAGCGGATGACCGACCTGCGGGCGAAGTCGTTGCACCATGTCGGGGCCCGTTTCGGCGACGAAGTGACCGCGGCCGAGTTCGCCGCCCTGCCCGGCGTGCGCGACCTGGCCGTCACCGGGCGGGCGATGACCTGCAGCGCCCCGCAATCGGCCCTGGACGGGTTGCTCGAGCAGATCGCCCGGCACCCGGTGGTCGATATGGACTGCGCCGAGGCCGAGTTGGAGGAGACGTTCCTGGCCTACTACGGATCCGGTGAGATGGATGCTGCATAACGTCACGACCAAGTCGTTGTACGACCAGCGTCGATCACTGCTCGCCTGGGCGGTGAGCCTGGTGCTGCTGGTGGCGATGTACGTGGCCATCTGGCCGAGCGTCCGCGACCAGCCCGCGATGACCGATTTCCTGAACAGCATGCCGCCGGCGATGCGCTCGTTGTTCGCGATGTCCGGGGCGGACATGACTACCCCGATCGGTTACGTCAAGATCGAGATGCTGTCGCTGATGGCGCCTCTGC
>JBBQGJ010000472.1:0-5321 GCA_038322925.1 Mycobacteriales bacterium | reverse complement strand
GCGGCGTTAGCCGATCCGGCAGGTGAATCACAACGTTCAGTAGCGATCGAGCTCAATCAATCGCTCGTCGCTGATGCCGAAGTGATGCGCGATCTCGTGCAGCACGACATGTCCGATCTCGCGGTGTAGACGATCGGTGTCGCCGGCAGCGAGCCGCGTGATTGGCCCGCGGAAGATGCTGATCTTGTCGGGAAGTACCCCGCTATATGTGCTGCTCCTTCGTGGCAGCGGTACGCCGTGGTACAGGCCGAGGAGCGGCCGCCCGGCGGGAGGTTCGTCCTCGACGACGATCTCGACGTTGCTGATGGCCGCGCGCAGATCGGCCGGCAGTGAGTACAGCGCGTCGTCAATGGCCTCATCGAATGGATCATTGGGACCTGGCTCCGAACGCGCATCCATCCCCGCAATGGTGCCAGAATCGGTGCTGGGATAGAGACGGCGTCTTCTGGGGCTTTTGCGGCGTGGGTAGCGGCATTTAGAGAGTTGGCCGCACTACGCCCGGGCGATGTGGACCTCACGTCACGGCAACGCAGACAATCCCTCCGGCGCTACTTGGTGCAAGGGTTCGAGTTTCGCTCGTGCCGTCGGCGCGAAGTCCCATCTCGACTGAGGCAGCATTGTGAACGCGGTCTAACCGGCCATGTCGCGCGCAGGTACGGCATGCAACTGGACACAACGTGATCACTCTCGGTGCGGCTGCTTCAACACCCGGTTGACACCACTCGAAATGGGTATGCCGAGCAAACGGGGTTGTGAGCGGTCGGAGGCCCAGAACCCGGAGGTCCCGGCGGTTCTGACGAGCAGCGGCCGGGACTGACCAATGTCGGCCGCGTGCCCGTCAGGGACGCACGCCCATGATTCCGAACAATAGCAGCGGCGAGTCGCCGGACGTAGCGCGACTTTTTGTCCCTCCTGCGCCGACAACCCTCTTGCGACATGGGTCTGCCGCGGACCACCGGCGCCAACGCCCAGTCGGCCGTGCTGGCTGCGCGCCGAGCGGGTGCGGCGGCAGTGAGCGTGATGATGGTCGGTCGTTGGCTGCGGCCAGATTTCGGCCACAACGCGCAGTTCATCAAGACCCGGCTCGCACGCGATTACGATCCGTGGCTCTGTCCCGTTACGGGTGGGGAGTGTCCGTAGCTTGGTGGCGCAACGGATCAGTTAGGGATCGGATCAAGTAATTGCACCGGGCCGGATCTGCGTTACCTGACTGACGGAACTCCACGGGTAGAACGACTGTTCTGTATGAGCCCCGATCGCCATGCCCAGCCGCTCGGCGAGTCGTCGAGCGCTTTATTGGTTGCATATCGTCGCTTCAGAATTAGCGGTAGATGGCAGTCGATCGCTACCAAGACGTCGGTCCTGACTGCCACACTTCAGGCATGTCCTTCGTACTCAACCTCAACGACCCCACCGATAGCGGCACCGAGTTCAGCGACGACGACCAGTTCGACATCGACGCCAGCGGAACATTGACAATCACCGCCGCAGGCGAAGTCACGTACTTCGCGCCGACCTATTGGCGGGCCATCCGTACACGGAACGATCACAAGCCTGGCCCCAGTAAGACCAAAGCGCCCGCACATCCAGTACGAACCGGGACCGGGCCGCTAGGTAGTCCGAGCTAGTCGGTTGCAGACCCGCTCCGCGTGATTAGGCGCCAGTGAATCAGCCGGAAGTTCAACCGCCGTGCCAGACGAAAGAGCGGTGCGGCGGGCTCGCTGCCTACCAATCGATGCCGTAACCCCCGATGTCGAGATCGTGGTCGTCGAGGTCGCGGCTGCGATCGTAATCCGCCGTAAGCTCGAGGTAGTGCTCGACGATCTGTCGCCGCCGCTCCAGCAGTTCGGCTGCCTCCTCACGATCCGGGCCGGTTCCCCTGGTTGTGGCTCAGTTGGCCCGACGACAGTGCTTGCATGGCGGTGGCCGATCCGGCGGCGGTGGTGGCGGCGTGCACGGTGTCGCGCGACACCGAAAGGCGCTTGGCCACTTTCGCCGCCGAGAGCCCGGCATCGATCATCTGCTGAATGCCGCGCGCCCGCTGGACGTCGGTGAGGTCGTCTTTCTGGTCGTTGGTGACGATCTGGTGCACGACCCGTTCGACGGCCTCGGCGGCGTCACCGGTGGTGGTGGCGGGTAGCACGTACACCGGCACAGTGGCTAGACGGACTTCGCGTGCTCCGAGGGTGCGCCGTTGGCCGTTGCGGATCCGGACGACCCCGTCGTCGCCGCGGACTGCTGTCAGCGGCACCAGCACGCCGTGCTCGGCGCGCAGGCTGGCAAGGAAGTCCTTGCTCAGATCTACTGCGTCCCTGACATTGTCACCGATGTGCACGGTGTTCGGATCGAGGTGTTCCAAGGTGCCGGGAACGGAGTAAAAGGTGGGATCAGACATTGACGTGCCTTTCGGTTCAGCGGCGGTGACCGCCTGTTCTTTTTGCCCTCTGGCACTGGAGATGTCGGCCGACAGAGGGCCGCGAGAGCGCAAAGGTCCGGGCGCGCGGTTTTCGCCCGATCCGGCAGGGAAGGAGGGGCCAGCGAAAACCGCGCGAGCCCTGTGCCCGTAGCGAAGCGGAGGCCGTGGCCTTGCGCGCAGCGGACCGCCGGCCATAATCGGAGGGCCAGAAGGCAAATGTCGTCGAGGCGGCGACGGTCGTAGCAGCAGAATCGGGTCCGGTGGTGCTAGCTACTTCGACCTGAAAAACCCTTGATCGGTGCGGCGCTTGTAGGCGAAGGTGTTGATTGGGTGCGCCCGGCGGTGTGCGGTGGTCGTTTCAGGGGGCGAGGGTGCCGATCTTGACGAGGTTGTGGGCGAAGACGCCGTGCCCGCACCAGGTTCGCGCTCCGGTGATGCCGGTGAGTTCGGTGCGGTTCCAGCCGTAACTGCGCTTCATGTGGTTGATCCGTCCCTCCGATCCGGTCCGCCATTTCACCTTGTCGCGGAAGGCGCGGCGGTGTTCGAACTCGCGGCGCGCCGCGCTCGGTTTACTCACCCGCGGGATCGCCACGCTGCGCACGCCGAGGTCGTGCAGGTCGCGTTCCACCGATGCCTGGCCGTAACCGCGGTCGGCGGTCACCGCCCGCGGAGTGTGTCCGGTACGTGCAGCGATCCGTGCGATCGCCGGAACCAGTTGTGGGGCGTCGGGCGGGTTGCCGACCTCGACGTTGTGATCGAGGATGACCCCGTCGGCGTTGTCGAGGATCTGGGCTTTGTAGCCGAACTCGACGGGCTTTCCCAGGCGTCCCTCGCGGATCGGTCGGGCATCGACGTCGTGCAGGCTCACCACTCGGCTCGCCGACTCGGGCATCACCCCGGACAGACGGCTACGCGCCTGGGCCACAACGCGTTCGGCGATTGCCGCGACGGTCTCTAGACGGTTGACTGCCCGGTGCAGCCGGCCCTTGCGATGGCCGGTGGCATCGCGCAGGGCACGTCGGGCGTTGCGGATCACCACGGTGGCCTCACCCATCGCCGCTTCGGCGATCCCGGCCAGTTCCCCGGTGATCCGTCGCACCGCGGCCTGAGCCGCATCGCGCTGCAGCTCACCGCGCAGTTTCAACTTCGCGGCGATGGAGCGGGCGCGGCGCCCGGCCGAGCGGCGCCGGTCTCGTGATGCCGTGCGGGTGGCACCGCCAGCGGCCTTGATCCGCGCCACGCTGCGGGCCATCGAACCGATCGCCTTGGCCAGCAGGCCCGAATCGGTCGGACAGGACACCGCGGCGGTGATCACGGTGGTGTCGGCGCGGACCTTGTCGGTGCGCAGCAGCTTGGCGGTGGCCGCCTTGGCCAGCAGTGCCTCGTTGAGGCCGGTGACCGCTTCGTCGCCGCAGCGGGTGGTGATCTTCATCAACGTCGTCGGGTGCGGCACCCGGGTTCCGAACGGGATCCGGCAAAACCGCTGCCAGGAGATCGAATCGGACACCTCCCGGCACAACGACTCGTAGCCCAGCCGGTAGCGGAACTTCAGAAACATCAACCGTAGATAGGTTTCCATCGGGATCGACGGCCGGCCGATCCGAGCATCGAAGCGCGCCGCGAACGGTGCGAAGAACACCGGATCCTCCAGCAGCGCATCCACCCGACCCAACTCGACCGGCAGCACCAACAACTCCGGCGGCAGGATCGAATCCCACAACGTCGGCTGATCATTTACAGTTCGAAACACAATGTCCTCGAATCCTTCTCGCCAAGGGTTCGAGGACATTGTCCCAGTTCACGTACTGTCAGGGCCTGCAGCCACGCCCGACTTTTTCAGGTCGAAGTAGCTAGCAGCAATGTGGCTTGCTACCCGTGAACGGCAGGCGCGATGAGCGCAGACAGCCCGGTCAGGCTTGGCCGCAAGCATTTTCGATTAGCGCGCGCGGAATGTAGTCCGATTCCGTAGTGATCGGTATTCCCGCCTGGATGGCCGTCGATGACAGCGCGATGGGGCCGAGCGCAAGAAGCCCGTCAGGATCCTTCCTGCGGCTGGCTTTACCCCAGTACTTCTTATGCCGCTCGACGGCGTACTCCAGTGCTGTTTGGAATGGGGCGATTTCGCGCAGCGCTAGGTAGAACAGCATTTGCATCTCCGCCACGAGGATGTTGAGCACAAAGTCCTCGTCGATGAGCGTCACCGCCTCCGGGTCGGTCGCATCCAGCGCCGACTGCAGGCTGTCGGCCCAGTGCGCGGCGTGCGTGTGGTATCCCTGCAGCGCCTCGACGAAACGGTACTGACACTCGTCTGTGGTGGTGCTCGAGGCGCGCATCACATCGATGGGCGTCGTTGCCAACGTGTCGATCGCTGCCCGGTCGTCGACAATGTGTGCCAGCCACCAGCCGATGCGCCAATTACCCGGATGCGTCGCACCGGTCGGCCCGGTGGCGACATGCGTCATACGTAGATCACCAAGACTGAATTCGACATCGCCGCTGCGACTTCCGAGCGCGAAGATCGCCGCCGCGGCTTGGGCGCCAACCCGCAGCGCACGACACAGCTCCGCCTGATCGGCATGGGCCGCGGCAAGGTAGCCTGCGTAGCTTCGGGCTACGTCCAGCACGATCGACAGCGCTTGAGGGCCCCCGGTGGCCGCCTGAACGACTCTGGCCAGCGTGTTGCTGTAGCGCTCGACGCCTTCGCCGACCAACTCCGGGTCCACGACATGGCGTGTGATCGCTCTCATACATTCATCCTATGGGTGGTGACGATGCCGCAGCCTTAGGGAACCGGCGGCTTGAGCACGAACTGGCTGGATTGCACAGGCTTCATGACGGCCTTGCCGGCCTGCTCGCCGATGGGTGCGCGGACGAGGACGTAATCGACCTTGTTCTCGGCGATGGC
>JBBQGJ010000471.1:0-5324 GCA_038322925.1 Mycobacteriales bacterium | reverse complement strand
CGCCACGCCCAAATCCAACCAAGCTGATTAATCACAGGCTCTTACAGGGCCAAAAAACGGCCGCTGCCCGGTCTGTGGTGGCCCGTTGTTCCCCGCCGAGTCCATGCCAGCGAACCCGCGCGAGTGGGAACACTGGCTGCGGACCACCCGCAAAGCGATCAGCACCAGCATCGCTTCGGTCGGCGGCAAGTCGGATGCCCCTCGCCGTCGTCTCACTCACGTGACCTGCCAAAGACGACACTACGTCCGCGACAACCCCACCCCAGCACTTCTGACTGCAGCAAGCCCCGGGACTTGCTTGAGCCGGATGCGGTGAAAGCCGCAAGTCCGGTTCTGAGACGAAACTAAATGGTGAGGGTCGCGCGATCTGGGGTTCCCCAGGGGCGGTGGACATCGGAAGCTGGCTCCCTGGTGGGGGCCAACTGAGAGGATGCTCTCGTGGCGATGACAAGAAGATGATTCACGGCGGAGTACCGGGTTGAGGCAGCTCACCGTGTGATCGATTCGGGCCGGACGATCATCGAGGTGGCCCGCGAATTGGCGGTCGGCGAGCAGCTGCTGGGGCGGTGGGTCAAAGACGAACGGGTTCGGCAAGCGGCGGCCGTCGCCGTCCCGGATGTGCCTGATACGTAGGGAGACGAGGGCCTGACCGCCATCACCGACCCCGCCGAGGTATACCGCCGGCTGGCCGCGGGGAATTCACCGCCCAAGAACCCGGCCTGGCAATCTCGTTGAACAGCCTGTCGCTCCGGCTGGGTGAGGTCGGCCACCGGAACGAGTCGGAACGGGTCAGTCGGGAAGCCTTGTCGTGGGCGGTGGAAGCCAAGACCACAGACCGAGGATCATTGGCCGGCGCCGCCCCTTGGTGGCCTGGCCGCTGGGATCTGCGAACCTCTGTTCATTTACCCTCCGAGCAAGGCTATTGGCCGAGGCTCAACCGTGGGGGTGTTGGTGCAGACGCAGTCGTTGTCCGCGTTGCGGTCGCGGGCGCCTACCCTTCCGCGGGGCTTGGTGGGCCGGCCGGGTTTGCTGCAGAGCCTGACAGTTGGGGCCAAGCTGCCGTTCACCCTGGTGAGCGCGGCAGCCGGGTCCGGGAAGACGATGACGGCGGCGGCCTGGGCTGCGTCGAGTGGTCCGCAGGCGCCGGTTGGTTGGCTGGGCCTGGACGAGTCGACCAATGACCTGAGAACTTTCTGGTCAGACCTGCTGCGGTCGCTGATCGCGAGCGGCGGCGTACCCGCGGACAGCGCGCTGCGGGACGTTGCCCCGTCCGCTGAGTTCGGTATGGCGGAGGTGCAGGCCGTCAGCGAACAGGTCCGGCAGTTGCCGGGGCCGGTCGTGTTGATCGTGGACGATTTTCATCTGATCACCAGCGAGGTCGTTCTCCAGTCGTTCGGCTGGTTGGTCGATCACCAGCCGCCGCTGCTGCGCCTGGTGGTCCTGACCCGGTCGGACCCGCCGTTGCGGTTGCACCGGCTGCGGGTCAACGGGGAGCTGACCGAGATCCGCACCGCTGATCTGGCTTTCACCGGCCCCGAAACCGATGCATTGTTCACCGAGGCGGGTCTCACCCTGCGGCCTGAACAGGTGACCGGGTTGATGGACCGGACAGATGGGTGGGCCGTCGGACTGCGGTTGGCTGCGATGTCGCTGGACCCGGCCGACATCGACGCCGGGATCGACCGTTTTTCCGGTACGCACAGGACAGTGGCGGACTATCTGATCGGTGAGCTGTTGCACCGGCTGCCGCCGCGGTCCCGGGAGGTTCTGCTCAGCACCAGCTTCCTGGACCAGGTCAGCGGCCCTTTGGCTGATGATCTCACCGGCCGGACCGACTGCCAGGGCATCCTGGAAGGCCTTGTCGAAGCCAACGCCTTCGTCGTCGCCCTCGGCGGCGGCCGGGAGTGGTTCGGTTATCACCCGCTGCTGCGGGAGCTGCTGCGGCACCGGCTGACCCTGGAACGACCAGGCGAACTCCCCCGGCTGCGGCTCCGCGCCGCCCGGTGGTTGACCGGTCACGGGGAACCGATCGAGGGGATCCGGCAGGTGATCCTGGGCGGTGACCTGCCCGCCGCCAGTCGGGCGCTGCTGGGGTTGCTGCCGCTGATGCTGTCGCCGCAGGGGCCCGCACTCGCCGCGGCGATCCAACCCCTGGCCAGGTCCGCGGACCGTGACCCGTCACTGGCCGCCCTGCTGGCCGCGGCCGCGTGCCACTTCCATCGCCATGAATACGTGGCGATGGAACAGGACGCGATCGAGGCAGGCGATTTCCTGGACACCGCGGACCAGGACACCCGACCGGCGGCGGCGGTCGCGATCTCACTGTTCCGGATGACCGGTGCCCGGTCCCGCGGCGACAGTGCAGCCACCATCACCCGGGCCGGGGATGCCATCAGGATCCTGGATAACACCCCCCGGCAACGGATGCCGGCCGCTCGGCAGCTGCGGACCATCGCGACCAACAACCTCGCCGGTGCCCAGATCTGGGTCGATCACCCTGGGCCGGCTGAACGCGGCTTGCAGGCCGCGGCGGCCGAGGCCGCTGAGCTCGGCCTTGGCCTACCGGAGCTGAACGCGACCAGTCATCTCGCCGTTCTCGATGCCCTGCAGGGAAGGTACCGGCGCGCTGCCCACCGCGCGGCCCTGGCGTTGCAGACCGCGCAGCGGCACGGGTGGACATCGGAGCCGCAAGCCCTCACTGCGTTCCTGACGTTGGGTCTGGTCGAACTCGCCCGGCAACATCCGGACACCGCGCTCGGCCACCTGAACCGCGGGCTGTCGGCCAGCGGGAAACAAACAGACCGGGCAGTCCGACTGGCCCTGGGGATCTCCGTTGTGCAAGCCCACATCGGCCGGGGTGACACCGAGGCCGCGTTCCGCGCCGACGCCAACGTGATCGCCGCGTTCACCCTGACCCCTGCGGCGCCGGACACCCTGCGGCAGTGGGCGGGGGTCGCCGGGGCCGAGGCGCTGTTGCTGGCCGCCCGCCCGGACGAGGCGTTGACCCGGTTGGGAGCAAACCCACCGGGAACGGGGTTCGCGGCATCCTGGCACCGCGTCACCGCGGCCCGCGCCCAGCTGGCACTCGGCCTGGTACCCGCTGCCATCGAACTGCTCCAGCCTGTTCTCCGGCCCGGATGTCCCTACCGGGAACCGGCGATCGCCGCGCACCTGTTGTCCGCGCTGATCGCCGAGCGGCAGCACCGCGACGTACCGGCGATCACCGCGCTCACCACCGCCATCGATGGACCGTGTTGATGGTTCCGTCGAAGGGAAATGGTGCCCGGTCGTAGTAGTCGATCGATACCGGACCTCCCAGGCAGGTGCCGATGTCGAGGCAGTCGTTCGCGGTGAACAGCAGCGGGGCACTGATCGCGACGGTCCCGCCGGCGACGATGTCGCCGCCAGCGGTCATGGTGACAGTGAGGGGTCCGCCCGGTCTGGCCTCGGCATAGACGGTTTTGATCGTGATGGTGGTGGGGCCGGCCGCGAGCCGCCGGTCGGACCGGATCTTGTCACGCCTGATGATGAACAGGTTGTATTCGTAGCAGAGGTACCCGTCATCGAGGTAGCAGGTCAGGCCACCGCCGGTGCCACCGAGTGCGTAGAGCACCCCGCTGGCCCGGTCCGGCAGGACCGCGTCGATGGTCACGATGTTCGCGCGGTTCCCCAGGGCAGGTGCGCAGAACTCCGGCATTCGGGTGATGTCGCCCGTGAAGTTCCACTCCCGGTACGGGGTAGAGATCCGTAGCTCCGGATGCAAGGCAGGAATCCAGAGCCCGCCACCCACCGGGTACACACTGTTCCTGGCGGCCTCGATGGTGAATGTCTCCTTCAACTGCGCCAATCTGTCCGGCATCTCGGCGGCCAGATCGAGCGCCTGGGTCCAGTCTTCGTCGAGGTGGTAGAGCTCCCAGATGTCCTGGTCGGGTGTCCAGTCGTGGATGCCGGGCGGAAGCCCTTGGATCCACGGGGTACGGGGGCCGAAGGCCGATGCCATCCACCCGTCGTGGTAGATCGCGCGGCTGCCCATGATCTCGAAGTATTGGGTCTTGAGCCGTCCGGGAGCCTCGGACTGATCGAAGGTGTAAGCGAAGCTGGTCCCATCAATGGGATCCTGCGGGACGCCGTTGACCACCCTCGGCGGGGTGATGCCGATGATCTCGTAAATAGTCGGCACGATGTCGTTGCAGTGATGGAACTGGCTGCGCGGCTTCGCATCCGGGGTGAGCTTTGCCGGCCAACGGACGGCCATCGGGTTGCGAGTGCCACCGAGATGGGACGCCAGCAGCTTCAGCCCCTTGTACGGGGTGCTGCCCGCCCACGCCCACGCCGCGTGGTACTGGTTGTCGACCTTGGCTGAACCCAAGACGTCCAGGCCGCCGAGCTCCTCCAACGCTTCGAGGTGCATGTCGACCGTGGTCGGGATGCCGTTCTGCGCCAGCAGTTCGCTGATGGTGCCGTCCAGACCCTCACCGGAGGAACCGTTGTCACCCCAGATGTAGAACACCAACGTGTTCTCGGCATATCCGAGCCGGTCGATCTCGTCGACCAACCGCCCGACCTGAACGTCGACATGCTCGGCGTACCCGGCAGCAACCTCCATCAACCGGGTCTGGAAGGGTCGCTGGTGCTCGGGGATGTCGTCCCAGGCGCTCATCGCCGGGTCGCGCGGGGTGAGCTGCGACTCCTGCGGTATCCAGCCCATCTCCTTGGCGCGGTGGAACACGCGCTCCCGGTAGGCGTCCCAGCCGTCGTCGAACTTGCCGGCGTACCGGTCGGCCCATTCCTTCATCACGTGATGTGGCCCATGCAGACATCCACTGGCCCAATACATGAAGAACGGCTTGTCCGGTTGCAGAGCCTTGTGTCGGTGCAGCCAACCGATGGCGTCGTCGGCGAGGTCCTCACTGAGGTGATAACCCTGCTCCGGTGTTTTCGGCGGCAACACCCCGGTCGTATTCCGCACCAGATTCGGTTCGTACTGAGAGGCTTCCCCGGCCAGGAACCCGTAGAAGTACTCAAAACCGTTGCCTGTGGGCCAGTTGTGGTAAGGCCCCGCCGCAATTGTTTCCACCGCCGGGGTGTTGTGCCATTTGCCGAACGCGGCGGTGGCGTACCCGTAGTCCTTGAGGACCTCGGCCGCGAGCGCGCTGCTCTTCGGGATCTCGCCTGCGTACCCGTCCCAGTCGTTCGCCAGTTCGGCGATCTGACCGTTCCCGATCCGGTGATGGTTGCGGCCGGTCAGCAACGACGCCCGGGTCGGCGAACACATCGCAGTGGTGTGGAAACGGTTGTACCCAATGCCCTCGTTGTGGATCCTG
>JBBQGJ010000470.1:0-5344 GCA_038322925.1 Mycobacteriales bacterium | reverse complement strand
GCCTGTGGACGGGGTGCGTGCCCAGCAAGGCGCTGATCGCGGCCGCGCACCACGTCACCGACGCCCGCCGGGCCACCGGGTTCGGGGTCAGCGGCGTGGACCCGGTGGTCGACTTCGCCGCGGTCATGGCGCACGTGAAGGCCGCGATCGCCGCGATCGCACCGGAGGACTCCGCGGAGGCGATGCAAGCCAGCGGGGTCCAGGTGGTCACCGGTTCGGCACGGTTCACCGGGCCGGACACCCTGGACGTGGACAGGGACGGCCGGGGGTTGCGGTTGCGGTTCCGTCGGGCGCTCATCACCACCGGTGCGGGCCCGGCGGTGCCGCCGGTGCCGGGACTACGGGAGGCGAAGCCGCTGACCAGCGACTCGGTGTGGGATTTGCAGGAACTCCCCGACCGGCTGGTTGTGCTGGGCGCCGGCAGCATCGGCTGCGAACTCGGGCAGGCCTTCGCAAGGTTGGGGTCCCGGGTCACCCTGGTCGAGGCGTTGCCGCGGATCCTGGCCCGGGAAGACCCCGACGCGGCACGACTGGTCCGGGACGCATTCGACCGGGACGGGATACGGGTGATGGCCGGGCACACCGTGGTCGGCGTACACGGCGGCGCCGGTCAGGCCGGGACGGTCGTCCTGGACGGACCGCCCGGGACCAGCACCATCGGGTTCGACCGGCTGCTGGTTGCGGTTGGCCGCCGCCCGAACACCACCGGACTCGAACTGGATACGGCCGGGGTGCGCTTGGACGAGCGGGGCTTCGTGCGGGTTGACGATCACCTGCGGACCAGCAACCCGCGGATCTGGGCCGCCGGCGATGTCACCCCGCTCCCCCCGTTCACCCACACCGCCGGGGTGTTCGGCAGCCTCGCCGCCACCAACGCGGTCCTGGGTTTGCGTCGCAGCGTGGACCTGTCCGCCGTACCCCGGGTCACCTTCACCGACCCGGAGGTCGCCGCGGTCGGCCGCCCCACCTGGGCCGACCACGGTGATCCGGCCCCCCGGACGGTGACCCGCGGGAACGAGCGGGTCGACCGGGCCGTGGTGGACGACCGGACGGACGGATTCAGCAGGCTGACCTTGGGCAAGCGGTCCCGGATCGAGGGCGCCACTGTCGTTGGGCCGCGGGCCGGTGAAACCCTGGCCGAGCTCACCCTGGCCGTCCGCAAGCACCTGAGCACCACCGATCTCGCCGGTACCATTCACCCCTACCCCACCTATGGGGACGGGCCGTGGAACGCCGCCGTCGCCGATGTCCGCGACCGGTTGGCATCCCCGATGGCGCGACGCGTGACGGCTGCGCTGCGCCGGCTCCGTCGCGGCCGGTCGTCATGACCGCCCCGGTGCAGGTGCAGATCCTGGTGGTGCCGGACTGCCCGCACGCCGCACCGGCGGCCGTGATGGTCACCCGGCTGCTCGGCGAGCTGAACCCCTCGGCCACCGATGTTCGGACCACGGTGCTGACCGACGCTCAGCAGGCGGCGGCACTGGGGTTCGCCGGATCCCCCACCGTCCTGGTCAACGGTGTCGACCCCTTCGCTGGCTCAACTGACCAGGCCGGGCTGGGGTGCCGGCTGTACCGGACCCCGGCGGGTCTGTCGGGGCTTCCCGATGCGGACCTGCTCCGCGCTGCGCTGTCCGCCGCGATGACCGACGAGCGCGCTCAGTAGCCGATCACTGCCCGAGATCCGGTGGGCGGCGATGAATCGGCCACGCCCGGGCATCCACGTGGAGTTACACGCCCGGACCACCGATCAGAGCGCGGCCCGGTCGACGCGGTTCCGCCGACGCCGCAGGTGAGCCACGACCAGGGCGGCAACCGTACCGGCCACCAGCACGGCGCCGACGAGCAGGAACTGCCACGAGGTGGGCGCCGACCCGAACGCACCGACCGCCGCGTAGACCAGGGTCCCCGGGATGATCCCGACCGCGGTCGCGGCGAGGTAGGGCCTCACCCCGACACCGGCTGCGCCGCTGCCGTAGTTCACCACGGTGAACGGCACGATCGGCACCAGCCGGGCGATCAACACCGCGACACCACCGCGGCGAGCGGCCAGCTCGACGAACCGATCCTGCCGCGGCCCGGCCACCTTGCGCACCGCGTCCAGCCCCAAGAACCGGCCCACCCAGAACGCCGCAGCCGCTCCGGCCAGCGCCCGCCGCCCACACCAGGGCACTGCCGAACCCGAACCCGAACACCAACCCGGCGCCGATGGTCAGCACGTTCTTCGGCACCACCAGCAGCGTGGCGGCGACATACAGCCCGGCGAACGCCAACGGCGCCCACACGCCCCATCGGGCGGCCGTGGACTGCAAGCCACCGGTGTCCAGCGTCGGCGACCACACAGCCAGGCCGGCTGCTGCGGCGACCATCACGATCAGCAGCAGCCACCGACCCACCGTGATCCAACGCATCCGACCCTCCCCCGGCCGACCCGGCCGGCCACCCTATGCAAGCCCCCGGCCCGGGTGGGCATCGCGGTATTGCGCCCAGGTCACGTCTGCACCGGGACCCGGGCGAATTCGGCGCCGGCCGGCGCTTCGGCAACGGCGCCGCCCTCGATCTGAGTGAACAGCGACTCGGTCTGCCGCTCGTACATGACCAGGTCCGACAGGTACAGGCTGCCCGACTTCCCGAAGGTCAGCACGCGGTCACCGAGGCGGCGGCCGAAGCCCAATGCGGAATTGCACAGCGGGCGTGATCACAACCGGGCGCCCGTCGACGGTGCCGTTCACGATGTCGTGCCAGATCAGGATCCGCACCGGATACGCGCGGGCCGTCCGGCCAGGGCGACGGCCGCCGGGTCCGTTGGCGAGATGCCGACCGGCGGCGGCTTCGAACCAGCCGTACCACGCCACGTCGGCGCCGGCGATCGGGCTCGGGACCGGTGGGCCGCTCGTGGTCGCGGCGGGGGATCGACGAACCGCGGTTCGAGCACGACGACAGGACCAGGCCGCCACCACGAATCGATCGGGAGCGGACAGTCATGATCGACGAAACCCGGTGGCACCAGGAATGCTTCCCCCTTTGATCGCGGGCCCGCAACCGCATCCCCGGGTCACGCCACCCGGCAGCCGGTCCCCGAGCCCGCGAGTGACCCTGTCCGGGGCCGCGTGGCCGATCCAAGAAGACCGACCTCATATAGCGTGCGGAGGTGACCGGCTTCGGCGGTTCTCGCGGCCGGGCGGTGCCTCCTTTTGATTTGGTTGCTGTCGCCCGGGGTGACGGTTCGGCGTAAACGCGCGGGTCGTCGAACCCCGGGTGCCGTGCGCCGGTTGGACGGAAGCGTGGTGGTGGGAAAGGAAAGGTGGTGACGCCCGCACTGTGACGCCTCGTCGTGCCGATCTGCCTCCCGGGCCCGGGCTGTCGACCACTCATCAGTCGATGCGGCTGTGGCGGGACCCGCTGGGGTACCAGCAGGCGACACGCGGGCGCTACGGGGAGCCGTTCACGGTGCGTCTGCACCCCGTCGGACCATTCGTCGTGGTGTCGGACCCGGAGTCCGTGCACCGGGTGCTGACCGGCGATGCCGAGACGTTCCTGGCCGGCCGCGCCAACGGTCGGATTCTGCCCATCCTGGACAGCGAATCTTCGCTGGTCATCGATGGTGACAAGCATCGACACCGCCGGCGCCTGCTGATGCCGTCATTCCGTGCGGCCAGCGTGGTCCACCTCGAGGACGTCGTGGTGGACCGGACACACCGGGCGTTGCACAGCTGGCCCGTTGACCGATCGTTCCCTCTCCTTCCGAGCTTGCGGGACATCACCCTGGGGGTCATCCTGCGGGCCGTGATTTCGGTGCCTGATCCGGTGTCACGGCGGGAGTTGGCAACCCGGGTCCGGCGGATGCTCAGTCCGACCGCGGGCGCCGCCCTGTGGTTGGCGCGGGGCCGGCGGTCGTGGTGGAGTCCCGCGAGCATCTTCGAGCACCGCCGGCGCGCCGTCCACGCGTTCGTTCGGGACGAGCTGGCGCGCCGCCGCCGCAGGCAGGCCACGGCCGGCGATCCGCCCGATGTCCTGGACGTGCTGATGGCGGGCACCACGGTCGACGGCGCACCACTGGACGACTGGTCGATCTGCGACGAGGTGGTCACCCTGCTGATCGCCGGACACGAAACCACCTCGGCCGCTTTGGCGTGGGCGTTCGAACGGATCGTGCGGCACCCGCCCGTCCTGGAACGGACCCGTTCGGCCATCGCCGATGGGAACGGCGGGTACCTCGACGCGCTGATCAGGGAAAGCCTGAGAAGCCGCCCACCGCTGGTGGACGCCGTCCGGATGACCACCCGGGCCGTCACGCTGGCCGGCCGTGACATCCCCGCCGGCGCGATCGTCATGGTGTCGATCCCGCTGGTCCATCACCGCACCTCCGCCTACCCCGAGCCCGAGGCCTTCCGGCCGGAACGGTTTCTCGGGCGTCGCCCGGGACCGAGTGAGTGGGTCCCCTTCGGCGGTGGACGGCGCCGCTGCCTGGGCGCCGAACTGGCGATGATGGAGATGACGAAGGTGATCGCCACCGTGCTGGCCCGGGCCGATCTGTCGCCCGACCGGCCGCAGCCCGAACACGCCCGGCTCTTCGGCACCGCGTTGCTGCCCTCCCGTCGCGGGTCGGTCGTGGTGCGGCGCCGACCCGCGACGCACGCCTGAGGCACCGGCGCGCATCTTCAGCGTGTGCCGCACCCGGGTGCCTGCTTTCCGCCGCCTTCGGGCGACGGTCGTGGAATCAGCAGTGGTCGCCCACGGGTTCCGGTGCCGCCCCCGCGCGGTGGACCGTCATCGGTCCCCCTCGGGGGTCCAGCGTGACGGGTCAGGGGAGGCCGGCCCCGCGACGACCCCCCGTCCCGGTGCGGGACGCGATTGTCCGCAGCACGACATGACACCGGTACCCGTGGTAGCGGTGCGGTGTCGCCCGGGGGTGCCCTCCTGCGCCCGGCTGCGCTCGGTGCTGGCTCAGGCGGGCATTGCCAGCACCGAGCGCGACATCTGGCGGGACCCAGTCCACCGCCGAGCGGGTCCGGGGCGGCCACCGGCGGGGACGAGACGGTGCCCCGGTGCTGGCGGGCGCCCGGGCGTTGGTGAACCCGCGGGTCGGCCCTGTGGCGTCCGGGCACCACCTGGCACGCGCGCCGTTCCTGCTCTCCGCCGCCGCGCCCGTGGCTGGTCACTCAACGGGTCGAGGGAACCCCGCGGGCCATGACACAGCTGGTCCGGGTGGGGGTGTCGGCCGCCGCGGCTGGTCGGCGGGTGTCTGCGGGGGCCCGGTGGTGACCGGACAGGCCCTCCCGGCGCTGGATGCGGCGCTGCTCCCGCTGCTCGGCGCCGGGATCGGGGTGATCCTGGCGGCGCGGCG
>JBBQGJ010000469.1:0-5345 GCA_038322925.1 Mycobacteriales bacterium | reverse complement strand
GCGCCCGGTGACTACGTGCATGTGCAGGCATGAAACAGCGAGGCCGGCTCCGCCCCGGAGCCCGCACGCGATCCGCGACAACCCAAGCGGCACCCGCGGCATGCCCGCCCGGCAGGCAGGCACCGGACGACCGCGGTCCGTGCCCGGCGCCTTTTGACTTTAGCTGCCGTCCATGGACGATGGGCTGGCGACGTAGCTCGCGCTGAGCGGCTCGTGTCAGCTCCGGGTCCCATTCGTGTCCGCGCGCAATCCCGCATCGGAACGGACGATCACTTGACCACACGGAGGAGGCGCTCGATGCCCGTCGCCACCCCTGGACCGCTGGCATTCGGTGTCGATGACGATGGCTTGCTCGCCGGTTCCACGAATGCCCCAGCAATCGAAACGGGTGAGCGGGCTGCGATTTCACCTTCGCGGGAACAGTCGCTGGGACAGGTCTGAAGAGATGACGATCGGCGCCTGTTCGATCGCCGATCCCGCGCCGCGGATGGGCATGTCATCGCCGCGCTGGGAGTGGCCAGCAGCACCGCCGGGATCAGATTGTTTTGTTCCCCGGGCGCGCGGATCGGGGTGACGGATGGTGATAAGCGGGCCCGTGGCACGTCGACCCCGGTGCCGCGACCGGCGACCGCCGGGCTCGGCCGCGCCGGGGGCCGAGGTCACCCGGATCGGACGCGGCCCGCCGGTTCGGGCGTCACAACCAAAATGCTCAACGAGGGCGACCTGCGTTTGGTTCGGCTGTTTGTCCGGCGACATCCGCGACCTCAACGGGCAAACGGAAGTCGCCGGGGCAGGCGGTCCGAACTCCGGCCGCGTCAACAACACCTGTGCCGGGTAGCCGTCGCCTCGCCGATCTCCGCTGTGCCGGTCACTGGCGTGCTGCTCGCGGGGTGGCCACCTGCATCACTACGACGCGGCGTTGTTGGCTCGGCGGATCCCTTCCAGCCAGGAACATGTTCAACGGCGGTGATGGGCGGGATACCAAGACAGATCCGGCCGGAATTCGAACCCTGCCGAGAATGCCGTTGCATCAACCCCAAAAGGTCCCGTATCACGGCTTCGAAAGAGTAGCGAGGCTCGCGCGCCGGATCTTGAATTCGCATTGAAGTCGGTCAACGCGTCAGCGGCGGGTGAAGTACGACTGGGACAACGACTGGATCTCACCGATAGTCGTCTGCGGTTGGGGAACGGACACGACGACCCGAGGACGGGTTGCTTGAGTTCCTTGAGCCAGATGGTGCATCCTGTCGTTTCAGCCCGACGTGGCCCAGGCCGCAGAGATTGTGGCGATCCGCAACGGGCTGCTACTACCTGATCGCTGGAAACGGGCAGGATCTGGGCACATATCTGGGCGACGGATCTTCAAGCCCGCCCGTCTGCTGGGCGATGGTGTTCGGTGCGCTGGGGGCTTTGCTCATCAGATAGCCGCTCGCGTCGATTCGGCGTGTATTCTCGCGGCAGGTCACGCGTAGGGAAAGAAGCCGCGGAGTCTGACCCCAGAACTCCCGATCGGTCCGGCCAAGGAATTTATCGAAACATTTGCAGACTATCCTTTGGGCCGCTGTTCCGCCTAAACTCGCTACATGACATCAACGGTGATGGTGGCCGGGGCTAGGACCCCGATGGGACGTTTCAACGGAGCTCTGTCGACGGTCAGCGCGACCGATCTGGGTGGGACCGCGATCCGCGGGGCCCTCGAGCGGGCCGGGGTTCCCGGGGCGGATGTCGAGTACGTGATCATGGGCCAAGTGCTGGAGGCCGGCTGCGGGCAGATCCCCGCCCGGCAGGCCGCGCTGGCCGGTGGCATCCCGCTGGACGTACCGGCCGTGACGATCAACAAGGTGTGCCTGTCGGGGCTGCACGCGATCGCGCTGGCCGACCAGCTGATCCGTTCCGGCGAGTTCAAGACGGTGATCGCCGGTGGGATGGAATCCATGTCCCGCGCGCCGCACCTGCTGATGAATTCGCGCGCCGGGTTCAAGTACGGCGACGTCAGAATGGTCGACCACCTGGCCTATGACGGGCTGCACGACATCTTCACCGACGTGCCGATGGGCGAGCTGACCGAACTGGCGAACGACCGTGAGCCGATCACCCGCCAGGAGCAGGACGCCTTCGCGGCCAGGTCCCACCGGCTGGCGGCCGCCGCGGTCGCCGCCGGCGTCTACAAGGAGGAGATCGAGCCCGTCGTTGTCCCCGGTCGGCGCGGGGACGTGGTGGTGCACTCCGACGAGGGCATCCGCGAAGACACCACCGTCGAGATGCTGGGCAAGCTGAAGCCATCGTTCCGCGCGGACGGCACGATCACCGCGGGCTCGGCATCGCAGATCTCCGACGGCGCCGCCGCGGTACTGGTGATGGACAAGGACGAAGCCATCCGGCGGGGGTTGGAGTGGATCGCCGAGATCGGTGCGCACGGCATGGTGGCCGGGCCCGATTCGACGCTGCAGGACAAGCCGGCCAAGGCCATCCGCCGGGCCTGCAAGAAGGCCGGCATTGACCCGAGCACCCTGGACCTCATCGAGATCAACGAGGCCTTCTCTGCCGTCGGCATCGCCTCGGCGCGCAATCTGGGCATCAGCGAGGACATCGTCAACGTCAACGGTGGAGCGATCGCGCTCGGCCACCCGATCGGCGCCTCCGGTGCCCGGCTGGCGCTGCACCTGGCGCTGGAGCTGGGTCGACGCGGCGGTGGCACCGGTGCGGTCGCGTTGTGCGGTGGCGGCGGGCAGGGCGACGCGCTGATCCTGACGGTGGCCAAACCCTCCTGACGCTCAGTAGCGCTCGGTAGTACAAAGCCTGGTAGTTCAGACTGCGCCGGTGACCGACCGACCGAATCACTTTCCAGCGCTGCCTCCGCAAAGGACCTCCACCCTGGTCGCCGCCGCGCAGGCGGGCTGACCGGGCCACCCGGGTCGGCCCGTCCATTCTGGAACCGCGCTGATCTCGCGGTACCGGCAGCAACGACGGCGGGTCGCCGTGCTGGCCGTCGACCCGTCCAGCCCGTTCAGCGGCGGTGCGCCGCTGGGGGGATCGGGTGCGGATGGCCGAGCACAGCACCGATCCCGGGGTGTTCATCCGGTCGACGTCCGGCCGCGGGCATCTGGGCGGCCTCGGCCGCGGCGCCGGGCGCCGTGGACCTGTTGTCCGCCATTGGGTTCGACGTGCTGCTGGTGGAAACGGTCGGCGTCTGGCAGAAGGAGTTCGCGGTGATGCCGGCTGGCGGACCGTGGTGGTGGTGCGCGCATGAAGTCAAAGGCAAATGATCTTCGACACCGCTGCGCGATGTCTCGTGGAGTGCCGCTGCGCGGCCCTGTCATTGCTTTCGAGGTCCCGCCCGTCGAGCGACTGGCGAGCCGGGAGCCGTTCTCTGCCTCCGACCGGTTGTCGGCCCCACGATGAGCTCGAGTTGGCGGGCCCATCGCCGGGTCACATCAGGGCATTCCCGGCGGGCCGTCGTTTGATGTCATCGACGCCCGCCGTCGTCGTCGGCCCGAGCAGCCAATCGGCCCGCTCGTCCATGAGCGGGATACCAAGACAGATCGGGCCGGAATTCGATCCCTGCCTAGAATGCCGTTGCATCAACCCCTAAAAGGCTTGTGTGACGGCTTCCCTGGAGTTGCGAGGCTCGCACGCCGGATCTTGAATTTGGCACTGGACTTGGTGAATGCGTCCGCGGCGGGTGAAGTACCGGGTGCCCACGTGGCAGACCCCGACGGTCAGTTTCTGTCTGATCGGTTCGACACCTGCGCGGGCGACGGGCCGACGGGTGAGCGCAGGTGACGGCGACTGTCCGCATGACGGGACTTATGGCCCTTTCGGGGACGAAGCTGCGCGTGTACTTGTAGTAGTCATCATTGCCCGGCCAGCCGGTGCAGAGGCGCCACAAGTCGGTGATCCTTTCCTGTCCATGGCGGCCAAGGAAGACATTCATGACGACACCCGCTTCACCATCACCCCACCGCCACCGGTCGTGCGCGCCACCATCCGCAGCGAAGCAGTCCGATGGGAGGTCAGCTGGAACGGGAGCCGTAAGTTCATGATCACGGCCATTGTTCATTTCTTCCTTGCGAGTCTGGTTGCGCTGGATGTCGTGCGACGTCACGAGATCGGACGCAGTACGTCACGCCTCCGAATTCCTGGGAACAACGCGACTGCGCTCGCAACGGCCACGCAGGCCCCGGCATCGGATCAGCGGTCGCGGCCCGTTGCGATCGGGCCCAACCAGGCTCGGGAACCGCGTCGACCGGCACGCGGCGATCCGACGGAGATGACCAGTCCTCGTGGCATGCAGGAAGATCACGTCGGAGCGCACCGTGCGTTCCACGAAATAACGGTGGACGCTGACCCGGCAAACCCGGGCCCAGTGGCGGGGACGGACCCCACCGCCTGCCCGTTGCCCGGCCTAGGGGAACCTCGGCGACCGAGCTGGTCGGGCGCATCCGCCGCCGGCATCGCTCATGCCCGCACCGGGGCACGGGTCGTCTCGGACGTCAGGACGTCGTGAGGCCACTCGTGAACAAGCCCTGG
The DNA here is from genome assembly GCA_038322925.1 of Mycobacteriales bacterium. Classification (GTDB taxonomy): domain Bacteria; phylum Actinomycetota; class Actinomycetes; order Mycobacteriales; family Nakamurellaceae; genus Nakamurella. The sequence continues at coordinate 815 of JBBQGJ010000469.1, read as the reverse complement.
TCAGATCGAGTCGGCGGCCACCCGGTGGACACCCCCGCCGGGTGAACACCGCCCACTGTCACCGTTCCGTGCAAGCCCGGACGCTCATGAGCAGGAGGCATCACGATGGACGCCATCACGTTCACCTGTCAGTACTGCGGGGAGCAGCAGGAGTGGGATACCCGAGAGTCCGCCAGCGTGGCGGCCAGTTGGCACTTGTTCGATGCCCATCCGTTGCGGTGGCTCACGGTCGCCGGGCTCCGGTGCCCGACGGACCCGCGACCGAGGCGGGCTCGTCACTGGGCCGACCCGCCACGAATCGAACCGCGCTCCTCGACTCGTCCCGTGCTGCTGGGCGAAGGAACTGGTGCCTGACCGGACCGCGTGCGGCGAAACGCCTTGATGCAAACCAATTGACCAATCACTGATCTACCCGCCTGCTGTCCCGGTAAAAGCGGGCCGCAGGTGAAGGTGGCGGCCGGCGACCGCAGTTCACGCGTGCTGCGAGTTCCCAGGGGTGGGCTCCGATGTGACCGAGCCCGATGAAGCCGACCGTCGCGGCAGGCGCCGACCCACGGCTCGCCGCCGCCATAGGCGGGGCAAGGGCCCATACGTCGCGACGTAGGGCAGCGTCCTGCCGCGGATCCCTCGGACATCCGATCGATCGCGCGGGTGGGCTATCGCTGCGGCCACCGTGGAGCGGGTCCTCGTCATAGCGCGACGAGAAGGCACGAAACCGAGAAATCCGATTGAGGTGTCACCGCGGGCATCTTGGGCCGGAATGTCGGTGAGCGGGTCAGTGTGGGTGGGACTGGGTGTGTCCGTGCTCTGGCCCG
>JBBQGJ010000468.1:0-5375 GCA_038322925.1 Mycobacteriales bacterium | reverse complement strand
CTCCGCCGCCTGCAGGTCCTTGCGGTTTGTCATTTCAGTCGTCATTGCAGCAGTCACCATTGAATTGTTGGTCTTTTCGGAAGCGCGCCACAGAGTCAAACGTCCCGTCAGTCGGCTGTCGCGACGCCGGCGCACAGCGCGACGCCGCACAAACAGTCGGCAAAATACCGGTTGACGTCACCACACTGGGCGCCGACCTGCTGACAGCGGTCGGGCACAAGATGTACGCCCCGAAGGGCATCGCCGCCCTGTGGGTGCGGGCCGGCGTCCACCCGATCCCGCTGATCGGCGGCGGCGGGCAGGAACGGGGGCTGCGCGCCGGCACCGAGAACGTCGCTGCGCGGTAGCGATAGGTGCAGCGGCCGACCTCTGCGCGGCAGACCTGGCCGCCGGTGCGCCGGCACGACTGGCGGCACTGCGCGACCAGCTTCATCTCGCGCTCGCCGAGGGGTTGCCCTCGCGGGTTCACCTCAACGGCCATGCCACGCAACGGCTTCCGCACACCCTGAACATCCGCATCGACGGCGTCGTCTCCGACGACGTGCTCGCCGCCTGTCCGACGCTGGCCGCGTCCACCGGGTCGGCCTGCCACGCCGGTCAGCCACGGCCCTCCCCGGTGCTGCTCGCCATGGGCCGATCCGAGCGGTCGGCCCAGGCCGCGTTCCGCCTGTCACTGGGACGATGGACCACCACCACCGACGTCGAGCACTCCGCCCAGGTCCTCGCTCATGCCGCGCGATGACCCTGTGCCGAGCGACAAGGGCCCGGCGACTCCGTCGAGTCCGTGATGGACGGCCAGAAAGGTCCTGACGGCTGTCACAACCTCGGCGATGAGATCGCCACGCTGGCCAGGCCTGGCAGCGAGATCGGTTCCTGCGGACCAAGTCTGGCGCCAGAGATGCTCGATGTCACGCTGATCGGGGACGCTCCGGTCGGTCGGTCCGGCTGCCCCGTGCCGCCGGTTGGTGAGTTTCGTACATGCGCGCGGCGACCAGGATCCCGGAGGCGGCGGTGAGCGCGGCGACGGCCCAGATCGCGGCGCGGATCCCCCACAGGTCGGCGATGATCCCGGAGAGCAGGGCACCGGCGGCGAACCCGCCGTCCCGCCACAGCCGATAGACACCGACGGCGCTGGCCCGCCAGGTGGGGTGGGCGACGTCGCCGATGACGGCCAACAGGGTGGGGTAGACCATCGCGGTGCCGGCGCCCAGCAGCGCCGCCGCCACCGCCCAGACCGCGAAGGAGTCCGCGACCGCGACCATGACCAGGGCGGCGGCCTGGATGAGCATGCCGGCGACGATGAATGGTTTGCGTCCGTACCGGTCCGACAGGGCGCCGGTGACCAGCTGCCCGAGCCCCCATACGGCCGGGTAGAGCGCGGCGAGGACGCCGATCTTCGCGACGGAGATCCCCGCTGCGGCGAACAGCACCGGGAACAGGCCCCAGGCCAGGCCGTCGTTGAGGTTGTTGACCAGCCCGGCCTGGCTCGCCGAGGACAGCGCTGGTTCCCGGAAGCTGGTTTGCGCGAACACTTCCCGCCCGGTCAGGCCGGCGTGCAGATGCTGGGCGCGGCCATCGCTTCGAGGAGCATGGGTGCGGGCCTCGAGCCGGGCGTGCTCCCGGGTTTCCCGCACGGCCAGGGTCGACAGGCCCAGGCCGAGAGCGGCGTAGGCGATGCCGAGGTAGAACGGCTCCGGGCGCAGCCCGTAGGTCGCGGCGAGGTACCCGGTGGCCAACGCGGTGACGGCGACGGCGGTGTACCCGGCGGCCTCGTTCAACCCCATGGCCAGGCCCCGCCGGGCAGGGCCGGCGAGGTCGATCTTCATGATGACGGTGGTGGACCAGGTCAGGCCCTGGCTGACGCCGAGCAACACGTTGGCGGCGACGACCCACCCCCACGACGGCGCCCAGATCAGCAGCAGTGGCACCGGAAACGCGAGGGCCCAGCAGGTGACCAGCACAGGTTTGCGGCCGAACCGGTCGGACAGCGTCCCGGCGAGGTAGTTGGTGGCGGCCTTGGCCACGCCGAACGCCAGGATGAACGTCAGCCCCGCCGTATAGGCGGTAACCCCGAACTCGGTGTCAGCCAGCAACGGCAGCACGGTGCGTTCCTGGCCGAGCATCCCGCCGACCAGCGCGTTGACCGCGACCAGCAGGGTGAACTGGGCGGCGTTCGCCCGCAAACCCAACCGGATCGGCCGGCGGCCGGTGGCGCTGTCGGTCACCAGCCGACCTGCAGCGGACGGCCGGTGACCGCGGCCCACGACTCGGGTCCGCCGTCCAGCACGGCCAGATCATGGTGTCCGGCGCGGGCGAGCAGGCTGGCCGCGCTCATCGCCCGTTCCCCGTGCCCGCACATCACCACCATCGGGCCGGGCGGCAGATCGGCAGCGCGGGTGGGGATGTCACCGAGTTCGACGTGCAGCGCGCCGGGGACGTGACCGGCCACGAATTCGGTGGCCTGCCGGATGTCCAGCATCCTGGCCCGGCCGATCTGGGCCGCAGTGACCAGCGGCAGCTCCTGGACGGGGGCGCCCGCGGCCCGCCAACCATGCATCCCGCCGGCGACCTGCCCGACCAGGTGGTCGTAGCCGATCTTCGCGGCCTGCCACACGATCTCCTCTGGATCCTGGTCGGCGTCACGATCCTGGTCGGCGTCACGCAAGATCACCAACGCTGCTTCCGGCGGGGCCAGCCACCCGAGCCAGGTCGCGAACGCCGGCCGCAGCGGGATGGACAAGGCGCCCCGCGGGTGCCCGGCGGAGAACCCGGCCATCGGGCGGACATCGATGAGGTGGGCACCGGCGCCCAGCAAGGACAGCACCCGCGGCATCGGCAAGTCAGGCAGCGGTGGGCTTCCGTCCAACAGCCCCGGTCCGCGGCGGTTGACCTCGCTCAGCCGCCGGAAGTATGGCGGGTAGCTGCCTAGCGAACGCAGCAGGGCCCGCACGAAGGTGTCCTCGTCGGGTGACCGCAGCAACGCATTGGTGGCCCTCTCGGTGCCGATCGTGCTGGTCCGCGCCGACCCGCGTGGGGCGGAGCAGAACGACCCGGCGCCGTGCGTGGGCCACACCGGCACGTCATCCGCCAGCTCGGTCAGCCGCCGCAACGATCGGTACTGCGCCCGCGCCAACTCCTCGGTCCGGTCGGGCGACACCAGATCGGTCCGGGCCGCCGAACCGACCAGCAGCGACCCGCCGGTGAACACCCCGAGCGGCCGTGATCCGTCCAGCAACAGGAACGACAGATGCTCATGGGTGTGCCCCGGCGTGGCCAGCGCCCGCAGCACCAGCCCACCCAGGTCGATCTCGTCGCCGTCCCGCAACCCGGTGTGCGCAAACTCCCGACGACCTGCCGACGACGCCAGCACCTGCGCGGAATCGCTGACTGCCAGCCGACGGGATCCGGACAGAAAGTCCGCATGCAAGTGCGTGTCGACAGCGAACGCGATCAGCAACCCCCGACGCTGGGAGGCCGCACGCACCGTCCGCAGGTCCCGACTGGGTTCGACCACCAGGCCACGGCCGTCACCCAGATCGAGCAGGTAGGTAGAGTTGCCCAGTCCCTCGTCGACAATCGGCACAACGGTCGCGCTCGTCATCCGACAGCCTCCTGGGGAACATCTTATCAAGTGAACACTTGAATACTGTTTCCCCGCCCTCGTGGTTTGTCAAGTAATCTCTTGAATAGAGGCGGCGGCGACACCAGAGTGACACCAAGAGGAGTGCTGAATGGCGGACCGGGGCGCGAAGGCGGCGCTGTTCGACGGACTGGTCAGCGCGGCGAAGGCGCTGTCCAGCGGCCGCCGAGCGGAGATCGTCGACGTGCTGGCCCAGGGCGAGCGGCCCGTCGAGGAGATCGCCACCGAAATCGGGCAGTCCGTGGCGAACACCTCCCAACACCTGCAGCAGTTGTTGCGGGCCGGACTGGTGCGCACCCGCCGCGACGGCAACCGCATCTTCTACGCGCTGGCCGACGACCAGGTCGCGGAACTGTGGGCGATGCTCCGGACAGTCGCAGCCCGGCATGTCGCCGAGATCGAAGGTCTCGCCACCGCCTACCTGGGCGACCGCAGGCTGCTCCAGACGATCACCCGCGCCGAACTCGACCGCCGACTGCGCCACCGGGATGTCGTCGTCCTCGACGTCCGCCCGACCCCCGAATACCAGGCCGGGCACATCACCGGCGCCGTCTCCGCCCCCATCGACGAACTGCACCGCAACCTGCCCGACCTGCCGCCCGACGTCGACGTCATCGCCTACTGCCGCGGACCCTACTGCGTCTACGCCGACCAGGCCGTCCGGCAGCTGACCACCCATGGTCGGCGTGCGGCACGACTCGAGGACGGCTACCCCGAATGGGCCCGCTCCGGCATGCCCACCACCAGCCGACGGGGCTGACAAGTCACGTCCGGAAACGGTACGCGGGCAAGTGACTCTCGAAGCCGAACCTGAATTCACATGACGATCGCCCCGAGGTCCTGAACACCATTACGTTGCGGCCGATCACCAGCGCACTCTCCGTCGTGGCGTCGCTGCGCGACCGAACGGGTATCGATGACGAGAGCTCGGGCCGCCATCGCGGCGGCCAGGCCCTCGGGTCGAACCCGGTGAAAGCCGGTGATCGCCCGTGCTGCAACGGGTCTGGCCGTCCATGTCTGCCGTTCTGTGAATCTCATTCCACGCATGCAGTGCGGAGCCGCGCCGCCGCTCTCAGTAGCTGAACGTGTGGCTCCTTCGTCGCCGATCCACCCCCACATGGGGATGATGCCTTGAAGTTCCGCCCCGGCGATGAGGGATGCGGGATCCAGGTGCTTGGCGTTGAAACAGATCGGGCACACGTAGTATTTGCCGCCGGCGCCTCGTACCGCTTCGCCAGATCGGCAAGCGGAGGGCAGCCCCCGCAGCCACGCCGACCGCGGTGCCGTCGACGGCGAGCCGGACCGCTTCCTTGGTCAGGAACATCAGTGTGGGCCGGTTCGATTCGGCCGCGCCGACCGCGACGAGGAACGCGACGGTCACCTTCTCGCTGTCCTCGAGCCCGGTGGTCAGACTGATGACTGCCTTCCCTGCCATCGCCGTGCCCCTTTCCGTGTGATGGCCGCCGCCGTCGCTGAGCCGCGGTTGGCGTTCAGGAAGCACGGTAGGAGCCGGGATCGGCCGCGTCGTCCGGAGTTTGCCCTACAAATCCACCGGGTCCAGGGTGTCCAGCAGCCCGTGCTGCAGAGCGGACAATGTGGGTCTTCCGGCATGAATGTGGGTGACCGGGCGGTCTGGCCGTTGGTTTCTCCCTGTAGGGCAACGGTCTTGGGCTGGACCGGGCGGGCCGCTATCTGTACCCGTTCTTCCCGCCCGCCCAGCAACCCGGCGAGGGCC
>JBBQGJ010000467.1:0-5390 GCA_038322925.1 Mycobacteriales bacterium | reverse complement strand
TCCAGCACCAGGTCGATGGCCGTACCGCGACGGCTGCAGGACCTCACCGGTAGTTGCTCGATGATCTCGGCCTCGGCCGGCCAGCCGTCGGCGCGATGGCAGTACACCTTGCTCTCCCGCGGCCAACTGGCGCGGGACTTGAGCACGATGCCACCCTCGCCGAGCGGGATCCGCACGAGGAAGGGCAACGACGAATCGGGGTCCGGGTTTCGGGCGATGAGCAGGTCCGCGGGCACGTCGTCAGGTTCTCATGCTGCACCGCGGTTGGCGTTGACCGATGGGACCCTGGGGATCGGATCCGGTTCTCGATGGTGAACATCACGCGGTCTGTTCGTTCCGATCAGCCGTCCGTTCTCGACGAGACGGAAGCACCCGGTGATCTGGATGGCGGGGCCGTGAGAATGCCCGTGATGGCGTGGTTTCGGCGGGGTTGGCGGTGCCGCTGGGGATACTGGACCGCATGCCCCGTCACCGATTGCGCTCCCGCAGATCCGGCTGGGCGATCCTGGTGGCACTGTGTGCCCTGCTGGTTGCCGGGTGCACGGGCACCCCAGACACACCGACCGGTCCCGACCAACAGATCGCGGCCTTCACCGGCGCCTGGGAGCGGCTTGAGACGGACGAGGCCGCCGCGCTCACCTCCGACGCGGCCGGCGCGTCACTGTTGCTCGACAACGTCACCCGCAATCTCGCACCGGACACCCTGACCATCACCCCGGGGCCGATCAGCCGCACGAGCGCCGACACCGCGACAACGACCGTGACCTTCAGCTGGGTGCTGCCGCACGCCGGCACGTGGACGTACCCGGCCACCTGGACCTGGCGAAACACCGGCGGCGGGGGCTGGCTGCTCGACTGGTCACCCACGGTGATCCATCCGAAGCTCGGCGAGCGGCAGACGATAGCCACCAAGATCTCCTCCGCGCCGCAGGGTGCGATGGTGGATCGGAACAACCAGCAACTGGTCACCCCGGTGCGGGTGTACTCGGTGGTGCTGTTGCCCGGCCAGGTGCCGGACGTCGCCGCCACCGCGGCCGCGCTGGCACCGCTGCTGGCTCCCTTCGACCCGGGCATCACCGCGGACGGCATCGTGGCGGGCGCGGCCGAAGCGACCGCCGCCTCGAGTCCCGCCGCCTCGAGTCCCGCCGCCTCGAGTCCCTCAGCCTCCACTCGGTCCGGGAGTGCGACGATGGCGGTGGACCCGGCATCCATCCAGTACACCGTGATCAACTTGAGAGAGGACGACTACAAGAAGGTCAAACCGCAGCTCGATGCGATCCCTGGCTTGAGTTTCCCCTCCGAGGTGAGAAACCTCGGGCCAACCAAGGATTTCGCCAAAGCGCTGCTGGCCGAGGTCAACGACGCCACCCGGCAGCGGCTGGCCGGCACCGACGGGTGGAAGGTGATCACCGTCGATGCCACCGGCGGCGCCTTGGAGACGCTGCTCGATGTGCCGGCCGCGCCCGGCGAACGGGTCACCCTCACCATTGACATTCGGCTCCAACAAGCGGCGGAAGCCGCTCTCGCGCAGGAGACCCATCCAGCGGTCGTGCTGGCGATGAAACCGTCCACCGGCGAGATCCTGGCGGTCGCCCAGAATCCTGCGGCCGACACCCTGGGAACTCCGGCACTCACCGGACAGTTCCCGCCCGGATCGGCATTCAAGGTTGTCACCGCAACCGCCGGTCTCGACAAGGGGCTCATCGCTCCCGGCCGGTCCGTGGCCTGCCCCGGGACCACCACGATTGACGGTCGGCTCATCCGGAACTTCGACAGCTTCGCGCTCGGCGAAGTCGACTCCACGCTGACGTTCGCGAAGTCGTGCAACACCACGTTCGCGACCGTGTCCTCGCAGCTGGCTCCGGACGCCCTGACCAGCACCGCAAAGTCGTTCGGAATCGGCTTGGATTTCGTGATCGACGGCATCACCACACTGACCGGCAAAGTTCCCGTCGCACCGTCGGTTGTCCAGCGGGCGGAGAACGGGTTCGGCCAGGGAACCGTGTTGATCACGCCGTTTTCGGCGCTGTTGATGGCAGCGGCCGCCGACAAGGGCGAGCTGCCGACGCCGGTCCTGATTCGGGGTAGCAGAACGACGGTGGATCAACCGGCTCCGGCCCGCTCGGCACAGGTGCAGCAGGACATTCAGACCTACATGCGCGCGGTGGTCACCGAGGGCACCGCAACGAATCTCATCGGATTCGGCGACGTGCACGCTAAAACGGGCACGGCCGAGTTCGTCGCGGACGACGGCAGCCTGCAAACCCATGCGTGGAACCTCGGTTACCTGGGCGACTTTGCGTATGCGGCGTTCATCGACGCGGGCGGTGACGGCAGTTTCGCCACCGCTTTGGTCTATCGATTTCTCGAGAAGGCCGGCCCATGGTGACGGTCGTCCGGCCGACACCGCCGTAGGCTCGGCGTCATGTTGCGCACCACCCTGACCCCAGGCAGGCCAACCCCGATCCGCTCGGTTCCGGCATCCATCCCGCGTCCCGAGTACGTAGGTCGGGACAAACCGCGGCCGAGTACCGACCCCTGGGTACAGCCCCCGGAAATCATCGAGAAAATGCGGGTGGCCGGCCGGATCGCGGCACGCGCCATGGCTGCGGGCGGCGCCGCGGTGGCCCCCGGGGTCACCACCGACCAGATCGACCGGATCGTGCACGAGTATCTCTGCGACCACCACGCGTACCCGTCGACGCTGGGCTACAAGCATTTCCCGAAGGCGTGCTGCACCTCGCTGAACGAGGTGATCTGCCATGGCATCCCGGACACCACCGTCATCCAGGACGGCGACATCGTGAACATCGACGTCACCGCCTACATCGACGGGGTCCACGGCGACCTCAACGCCACCTACCTGGCCGGCAACGTGTCCGAGGAGAACCGGCTGCTGGTGGAGCGCACCGAGGAGTGCCTGCGCCGGGCGATCAAGGCGGTGGCGCCGGGCCGGCAGCTGAACGTGATCGGCAGGGTGATCGAGTCCTACGCCAAGCGATTCGGGTACGGCGTGGTGCGTGACTACACCGGCCACGGCATCGGCCGGACGTTCCATTCCGGGCTGGTGATCCTGCATTACGACGAGCCGAGCGTGTCCACCGTGATCGAGAAGGGCATGACGTTCACCATCGAGCCGATGATCACCCTGGGCGGCATCGACTGGGACCTGTGGGACGACAACTGGACGGTCACCACCAGGGACAAGTCCTGGACGGCGCAGTTCGAGCACACGCTGGTGGTGACCGAGTCCGGCGCCGAGGTGCTGACCCTGCCCTGAGCGTCGCATCCCGGCCGGACATGCCGCGCGAGGCCCGCGCGGTGGCAGGCTACGAGCTCGCCACCGCGTGCTCGGCCGGGTATCCGGCCACAGACCCGGCACGCTCCGCTCCCACCGGATACGCCATCGCGGGTCCGGACACCGAGATGGTGATGTTGGTTCCGGGTTCCAGGTGCTCCCCGGCCAGCAGCCGACAGGTGACCGTCGTCGCGGGGGCGTCCAGCGCTCCGGGCAGGGCAGCGGTGACCACGCAGTCGTGGCCGAAGTACTCGACCGAGGAGACCACCGCACCGGAACCGTCGTGGGCGGCCACCGACCGCGGGTGCAGCTGGATCTGCTCGGGGCGCAGCATCAGCAGGGCGGGGCCGTCGGGCACGACGCGACCGCGAGTCCGGCGGACATCGATCACACCCAACGCGCAACGGGCGACGTTCCGCTGGACGACGCCGGGCACCGTGCACGTGTCCCCGATGAACTCGGCGGTGGGCAGGTCGACCGGCTGGTCGTACACCTCGCGGGGCCGGCCGACCTGGGCCAGCGCCCCGCCGCGCATGATCGCGATCTGGTCGGCGAAGGACAGTGCTTCCTCCTGGTCGTGCGTCACCAACAGGGTGGTCACCTCGGTCGCGGCCAACGCCGCGGCCACCAGCGCGCGCGTCTCGGCCCGCAACGACGCGTCCAGCGCCGAGAAGGGCTCGTCCAGCAGGATCAGCTTCGGCTCCGGCGCCAGGGTTCTGGCCAGCGCGACGCGCTGCTGCTGGCCACCGGACAGCTCGTGCGGGTAGCGCCCGACCAGAGCGGTGTCCAGGCTCACCAGCTCGAGCAGCCGGTGTAGCCGCGCGGTGTCCCGGCGCGCCCTGCGGGGGAGCCCGAACGCGATGTTCTCGGCCACCGTCAGGTGCGGGAACAGCGCGCCTTCCTGCGCCAGGTAGCCGAGGCGCCTGGCCTCCGGCGGGACGTGCCGTGACGGCCCGCTGACCACCTGCCCGCCGATCTCGATCGTCCCGGCGTCGGGCCGGATGAAACCGGCGACGAGCCGGAGCAGGGTGGTCTTGCCGCAGCCCGACGGACCGAGTACCGCGGTGATGCCGCCGGATGTTGCTTCCAGGCTCACGCCGCGCAGCACGGGGACACCGGAGAAGGACTTCCGGATGTCGGTAGCGGTCAGCGTGCTCATCGGCCACGCACCTTACGGGACTTCTGCAGCAGCAGGTATGTCACCGGCGCGGAGATCAGGATCATCATGGCCGCATAGGGCGCCGCGGCGACGTAGTCGATGCTGCCGGTCAGGCTCCAGAACCGGGTGGCCAGCGTGGTGGTGCCGATCGGGGCCAGCAGCAACGTCGCGGTGAGCTCGGTGGCGCCGGCGATGAACACCAGCGCAGCCGCCGAGAAGATGCCGGGCGCCGCGAGCGGCAGCACCACCCGGGCCAGCGTCGCCGCGGGTTTGACCCCCAGCGCCCGGGCGGCGTCCTCGAGTTCCGGCGGCGCCTGCAGCAGCGCGGACCGCAGGGTGACCATCGCCCTCGGCAGGAACAGCAGCACATAGGCGGCGATGAGGGTCACCACGCTCTGGTAGATGGGCCGGGCGAACCGGATGGTGACGGTGATCAACGCGAGGGCGACAACGATGGACGGCAGGGCGCCGGCCAGGTAGCTCAGCCGTTCCATCATGGTCGTCAGCACGCTCCGGTACCGGACCGAGAGGTAGGCCACCGGGAAGGCCAGCACCACCGTCACGACGGCGCCGGTGGCGGCCAGCCCGATGGTGGTGACGGAGGTGGCGAGCGCCTGCGCCCACTCGCCGCTGCCCCGGACCAGCCAGTACATGACGCTGGACAGCGGCACCGCCAGCGCGGCACCGACCAGCACCACCAGGAACGCCTGTGCGGGAATCTGCCGGCTGCCCAGCCTCATCGGTTCCGGCCGGCGGGCCGCGCCGGAGCCGAGCCGGGCCCGTCGCGCCCGTCCGGCGAGCCAGGACTCGCTCGTCACCAGGATCAGGCAGCAGGCCACCAGCACGACGGCCAGCATGTTGGCCGCGGCGCTGGCGAAACTCGACGAGTACTGGTCGTAGATCGCGGTGGTGAAGGTGGAGAACCGCAGCATG
>JBBQGJ010000466.1:0-5431 GCA_038322925.1 Mycobacteriales bacterium | reverse complement strand
GGTCGTCGCCATGTTCCTCACCGAAGTTCGCCGAACCTGCAAGGAGCAGCCATGACCACCCAGCTTCCCTTCGTCGACGTCCGCACGATCGACCGGATCGGGCACGACGAGGCCATGGCCATCACGGCCGTGGAGAACCAGCGGTTCGCCGACCACCTCCGACGACTGGAGCGCCACCAGTGGACGCAGTCGACCGACTGCCCGATGTGGGACGTCAAGGCCGTGGTGGCGCACATCGTCGGGTCGGCCGCCGGCCAGGCCTCCCCGTCGGAGTTCGCGCGTCAGGTGATCAAGGGCAGGCCGCTGCGCGCGAGATCGGCGCCCAGTACTGGTGGGACGGAATGAACGAGGTGCAGGGTGCGCGAGCGCGTCGACCTCGGCACCGACCAGCTGATCGCCGAGTGGGACGTCAACTCGGCGCGAGCGCTGCGGGCCCGGACCAAGATGCCCCGCCCGCTGTCCGGACTGCCGCTACTCGGACTGCCCAAGCCGGTGGGGCGGCAGCCACTGCGCTACCTGTTCGACATCGGCTTCACCCGCGACGTATGGGCGCACCGGATCGATATCGCCGTCGCGACCGGCACCACCTTCGAACAGGACGCGGCCCACGACGGTCGGCTCATCGCCGACCTGGTCACCGAGTGGGCCGGCACCCACGGAGAGCCGTTCACCCTCGAGCTGCATCACCGCACTCGACCACCTGGCCCCACGAGAGGGAAAGGGCCGGCACCCACCGGTGCCGCGCCTCGGTGACCCCTGCCCCCTGAACGGGCCTTCGAACTGCACGTGATTCGACTGGACCGACCAGCGGCCGGTCCATGACAGGAGTGTTTCCCATGCCCGACCAGACTTCTGCTTTCCGACGGAACCGGGGCCGCCTCGCGGCGTGTGCAGCCGGGACGGCGATCGCGCTCACCCTCGCCGCGTGTGGCAGCTCGCCGTCTGCCGTTTCTGCGACCAGCGCGTCCGTCAGCGTCGCCGCAGTGGCCAGCACCTCCGCCAATACATCCGCCGCCGCCAGCGATTCCGTCAGCACTGCCGCGGCCAGCAATTCTGTGAGCACTTCGGCCACGGTCAGCGATTCCGTCGTCGCCTCGACCGCGGCGCGGCCGAGCGCGGCGCAGTTCCAGGCCACCATCGACAAGGTCCGCGCCACAGTCGGTTTCCCGGGCGCGGTGGTGGGTGTGTGGGGTCCCGGCGGCGCCAGCTGGGTCGGCACCACGGGCACCGCCGGAGAGGGGATCGACCGGGCCCCGTCGCCGGCCGACCACACCCGGGTCGGCAGCCTGACCAAGACGATGACGGCAACCGTGCTGCTGCAACTTTTGCAGGAGAAAAGGCTGTCCCTGGACGATCCGATCAGCAAATACGTGAAAGGTGTCCCCAACGGGGACGCCACGTTGCTGCAGTTGGCCGACATGACCAGCGGGATCCCGGTCTACACCGCGCAACCCGCGTTCCTGCCGGCGATCATGGCCGACCCGGCTCGTGGCTGGACCCCGGATGAGCTGCTGGGCTACATCAAGAACGTGAAACCCGACGCCGCGCCGGGAGCCGCCTGGAACTACAACAACTCCAACTACCTGTTGCTGGGCATGGTCATCGAGAAGGTCACCGGCCAACCCATCGCCGAAGTATTCAAAAAACGTCTCTTCGACCCGCTGGGGATGACGCAGACCTCGTTCCCCGGCCCGAGCACCAAAATCGCGTCGCCCTACCTAAGCGGAGTCACCGCACAAGGTCAACCAACGGGAAAGACCGCCAACCCGACCAATTGGAACCCCAGCTTCGCGTTCACCGCCGGCGAGGTCATCTCCACCTTCGGCGATTTGAAGAAATGGTCCGACGCCCTGTTCACCGGCAAAGGGATCCTGGACCCGGCGACCCAGAAGCTGCACCTGGACTCCACCGCGAACAACCCGCTCACCCACGGCTACGGCATCGGTATCGGCAACATGGGCGGCTGGTGGGGCCACGACGGCCAAATCTTCGGCTACACCACCTCGGTGTTCCACAGCTACCAGCTCGACACCACCATCATCATCGTCGCCAACAGCGACGCCCCACAGCCCGGCACCGACGACAAACCCGTCGTCGCCGCACCCGCACTGCTGAACGCACTGAAGACCCTCGTCAGCTGAAACAGGAACAAAGACATGAAACTCGTCTTCGACGACCCGTCCTGGGACAACCAGATCCAGCGGACCGTGGCCAAAGCACCCTACGGCTGCGCGGACATAGGTGAGGTCTTCGCGATCGCCGCCCGGGCCACCCCGGGCGACTACGACAGCTGGTACTCGTCGTGGTTCCAGGCCGCCGAGTCCACCCGCGCGCTCGCCGAGGCCGAGCTCGCGGCCGGCCACCACGCCACCGCGGGCCTGGCCCACCTGCGGGCCATGGAGTACTACCGCTCCGCGTACTTCTTCTGCCGACGCGACATCGGTGGCGAAGCACTGCACACCGCGTGGAGCCGGCAGCGGGAGATGTTCCGGGCCGCGCTACCCGCCCTGCCCTACGCCGCCGACATGGTGCAGATCCCGTTCGAGGGGATCCATCTGGAGGGGTACGTGTTGCGTCCACGGTCCGGACCCACCGGCCCGACGGTGCTGTTCCCGTGTGGCTACGACGGCCCCGTGGAGGAGTCGTACTCCCTCGGCGGCGCCGAGGCGGTCCAGCGCGGGTTCACGGCGGTCTTCTTCTCCGGACCGGGGCAGGCGGAAATGCTCTACCAGCGGAACATCCCGTTCCGGCCCGACTTCGAGGTCGTCGGCACCACGGTGATCGACTACCTCACCGGCCGCGGCGACATCGATGTGCAACGGATCGCCATGCTGGGGCGAAGTTTCGGGGGGTACCTCGCCCCCCGCGCCGCCGCGCACGAACCACGGATTACCGCACTGACTGCCGACCCCGCCCAGCCCGACATGGGCGGGAACTTCCTGGCGATGATGTCGCCGGAGATGAAGACATTCTTCGACAACGACGATCCGGCCTTCGACGACCTGATCTGGAAGGCCTATCCGGGCCTGGCGGGCCAGGAGTACTGGTGGTCACGGAGCCGGGCCCACGGCCTGGACTCGCCGCTGGCCTACGCGAAAGCGATGACCGAATACGTCGTGGATGTCCCGGCGATCCGCTGCCCGACCTTCGTCTCCTACGGCGAGGGCGACTTCGCCGCCGCCACCACCGCCACCTTCTACGACCAACTCACCGTCGACAACAAGCGATTCGTCGTCTACCAACAAGCCGACGGCGGTGGCGGGCACTGCGAAGGCATGGGCCCGTCGCGCTACTACGCCGACGTCTTCGGGTGGCTGCAAGACCTTTGGCTCACCCCGCTGTCGGGCCACGCCGGTGATCTGTCATGAGACCGCACCTTTGCACGCTCAGGTTATCCGCATCACCCGTCGCCCGGGTGTCCGATCCGCCGGCGCAGAACCGGGCCGGGGCGGGTGATCACCCCGCACGCGGCGGTCTCCGCCTTCGCAGTCATGCAGATGGGTGGATCCCAACGGCAGCGGCCCGAAAACCAAGGTTCTGCGTCCGGTGGACCGTTTCGATGACACGGGAGCTCGACCCAAGCCGGAAATGATTTCGGATGCAACAGCTTCTCTGCTCGAAAGAAGGTAGCTCCCGGTTTGCTCGCCCACACCGCCTGCTCGACCCGACTGTCGGCGTAAGCGCTGCAACTCGTCTCGGGTCAACGGCCGCCGGTCCGGGCCGCCCTCGTAGTCCACCAGGTGCGCCCGGGTGT
Organism: Mycobacteriales bacterium; assembly: GCA_038322925.1. Classification (GTDB taxonomy): domain Bacteria; phylum Actinomycetota; class Actinomycetes; order Mycobacteriales; family Nakamurellaceae; genus Nakamurella. The sequence goes on along the minus strand of JBBQGJ010000466.1, from coordinate 1,677 downwards.
TCGCCTCGAAACAGATCCTGGTCGGGTGCGTACCGAACCGGGACCGGCACTCCTGTGCCGGCGGAGCTGGAGCGGTTGCACCGGCTCGAGGGGCACGTTCAGCAGATCGACACGACGGGCGATCCGGACGCGGCACCGGATCCCCGTTACGACCACCGGGTGACGACACTGGAGCAGCGGGTGGCGGCGAAGGTGGTCGAGCTGACCGGAAGCTATATCTCTGTTGGGTGCCAAATAGATCTCGGATTCACAGTCCGAGCCAGCCGCCGACGAGATGGCTATCCCCGTACCTCCCTGGATCACGGACGGCGCGGGTGCCGGGACCTTCGGAATTGGTGGTGGTTCGGGGCGTCACGCTGGGCCGGAAGCGGTCAGCTCAGCAGCAGCGCGGCCAGGGTCAGACTCGCGACGATCTCGCCGACGCCGAGCATCGCCGGCGTCAGCTTCGGCCAGGCGCGAGGTATGAGGGCGGCTCGCGTGGCGAGCGCGGCGAACAGCACCCCCAGCCACGGCCCGGCAGCAAAGGCCGGTACACAGACGGCGACGTGGTAGGCCACCGAGAGCGTGTATCGGGCACGGTCTCCCCGGTTTCGGATCATCGACTTGACGTAGAAAATCGTGCCGACGAAGTAGGCCAGGAGCAGCCCGGTGAGTACCCAGGGGCGTGCCTGCCCAGCCCCTGGCAGCCACCCCAGGCCGGGGCCTGAAGCATCCGTCCCGACACCGGCCAGGACGACGGTCATCAGACAGGCCGCCACGACGGTCACCCCGTCGTTGAGCAGCGTGCGGTCTGCCCGGCGCCAGGAACACCAGAGGCTGATGGCGAGCAGCGGCCCGTACACGACCGCCCAGCGCAGCAACGTGGGTTCGAGGGTGACCACCACCAGGCCGAACACCACCGTCAGGGCGCCGTAGGCGCGGACCGGCGGCCAGTACCGCGGCTTACACCGCGACCGTAGCCAGAGCCCGGTGGCAAAGAACACCAGATAACCCACTAGCCACGCGCATAGCAGCGCCAGATGCTGCCAGCGTGGGCCCGTGTCGAGCACGCCCACGGTGAACGGCACCATGAGCATCGCCCACGCCCCATGCTGATTGGGCACCCATCCCGGCGCGCGGCGCCGGCGCCTTCGGACCACGCCCGCGACGTCACCCAACTCAGGTAATGCAGTCAACGGGCACACCCCTTCCCGCTGTTCATGGTGCGGGGCGATGCTGCCGGGCACCTCGGCGGGGGCGCCGGTGCTCGCGGTGGTAAGTCAGGATCAGCCTGCACCGCTGGTGGTCCCAAGCTCTTGGCAATGACGTGTTGGTCCCATCACAGTGGCAAGCGACAGTGTCATTGTCGGTCGATCCCCGGTCGCAATGCGTCACGCGAAGCACTGTGTCTTGCCAATGCATAGGAGTATCCATTCGCGCTGGTGGCCGGTTCGGTTCTCGCGCTCGGTACGCCGTTGGTCGGGGTGCTGACCGGTGTTCTCGGATTCATGGTGACGGTGGCCGGGGCCGGGTTATTTGGTCTCGGGTCGACCCCGCGCGCGGGGGATGATGCCGGGAACGGGGTTGCCCGCCCCGGCTCCACCAAGCGTTCCCGGATGCAGGAGCGGCTGCGGCATCGTTTCGATCACCCCGACGAATAGATAGTTGCCCCCGGCGGGACCGGCGACGCTGTGGTCA
>JBBQGJ010000465.1:0-5436 GCA_038322925.1 Mycobacteriales bacterium | reverse complement strand
CCTCTCGTACTCCTCTTCGCCATCGCTTGCCGGACCCGCGTCCATCTGGCAGTGCTGGATACGACCCGGCTTTGTCAGGGCTGCTCCCGCCAATTCCAGGCACCTCCCTGGGACCGGCTGCCCTCAGCTACACCGCCCTGCTACGACAGGGTCAGCGGTGGTGGTCTCTCACCCCCACTCGAACAAGCAGCGCATCGCGGCGCACCCCAGGGTCGTTGCAGTGTGCAGGTTGAGAATGTCGAACGTGTTGTTGCCGCCGAATGCGAACGGGGCCACCACAGCGCCGAGACCTGGCGGGTACGACTTCAAGATCACGGTTTCTGACGGCTTCACGGTCACCACGATATCGACTCGTTCACCGGGTGAGAATCGAATGCGTTGCAGGCTGACGGGTCCGCGCAGTAGTCCACCATCGGTGGCGATCGCGGCGAAGGTGCGGTCGTCGTCGAATCCGGAGTTGTAGGTACGGGCGGTGGAGGCGTTGAGCAGCCGCAGCCGGACTTTCTGCGTGGTGACTTCTTGCGCGGCGTCCACGGTGCCGTGATGGGGCCGATGATCCGCGGTTGATGGGTGTTCTGGTCACCGTCATCGAATCGAGGTTAGGAAGATTCAGTCAGCGGCACATCCGCGGCCGGTCGCACACCGGTGACGTCAGGTACGAACGCGGCTGGTAGTGCCCGGGCGACAATCGGCCCTGGACCACGGCCCGGGACGGTCATCGGGAGAGCTCAGCCGCCCGGTACGACCAAACCGGTCTCGTAGGCGAGAACTATCAGCTGCGCCCGATCCCTTGCCTGCAGCTTGGCCAGCAACCGGCTCACGTAGGTACGCGCCGTGGCCGGGCTGAGGTAAAGCGCGCGGGCGATCTCGTGATTGGAGTGGCCGTGCCCGATCTCGACCAGGACCTGCTTCTCGCGATCGGTCAAGTGCCGCAGCGGCCGGTCGTCTACCGGCCGGGGGTGTCCGGCGATCGAGCGCATGAGTTTTCCTGCAATCACCGGGGACACCAGTGATTGTCCGGCGGCGACCACCCGGATCGCGTGCCGCAGCTCGGTCGGCGAGAGGTCTTTCAGGAGATAGCCGGCAGCACCGGCCCGGATGGCCTCGAACACGTCGTCGTCGTCGTCGAACGTGGTCATGATCAACACTCGGACGCCGGACAGTGCCGGGTCGGCGACAATCGTTGCGGTGGCCGCCAAGCCGTCCAGTTCCGGCATCCGGATGTCCATCAGCACGACGTCGGGTTGGTGCTCGCGGACGGCCCGTAGTCCGCCGCGGCCGTTGCTGGCCTCGGCGACAATGCTGATGTCGCCGTCGTTCTCGGCCAAGGTGCGCAGGCCGGTGCGGACCAGCTCCTGGTCGTCGACCAGCACGACGCGGATCACGGGTCGAGCCTGGTCGGGAGATCTGCGCGTACCACGAACCCACTGTCCAATCTGTTACCGGCCGCGAACCGACCGCCGAGCAGGGCCGCCCGTTCGCGCATTCCTATCAGCCCGTGGCCCGCAATCGGGGGCGGGTCGATCAATGGGCCGGCGTCAGTGCTACACCCTTGACCGTCGTCGCTGATCTCGACAACCAGCCGGTCGTCTTCGACTCGGCCGCGCACCGTCGCGGCGCGGGCACCGGAATGCCGGATGACGTTGGTGAGCGACTCCTGGACGATCCGGTAGGCGACGCTCTGGATCGCGGCCGGCAGGTCGGCGCCGGCGACGTCGAGGTTGGTCGTCACGTCGATATTGGCTTCCCGGGCCGACCGGACGAGCGATGCGATGCCTGCCAGACCAGGCGCGGCATCGACTGATTCGTCGGACGACCCTGCAGACCTGAGTAGCCGAACGGTGCGACGCAGCTCGCGCATCGAGGCCGACGTCGTGCTGCCGATCGCCGCGATGGCCCGCCCGACCGCTAGCTCGTCGTGCTGCACGAGCGCCTCTGCGGCCACGTGGTTGTGGAGCGCGATGACCGACATCGAATGGCCGATGGCGTCGTGCAGATCTTGCGCGATCCGCAACCGTTCGGCCTGGATCCGTTCGCCCGCGGTGTGCGCGGCTTCCACCGCCGTCAGCGCCGCGAGATGTTGCTGGTGCGCCCGGACCTCGCGGCGCGTCCGCACTGTGACGCCCAGGGCGATGGCCGCGGCGATCAACGCGACGTTGGTCAGGACGTCGTAGCTGAACAGGTAGGCGGCGGACAGGTCCTCCTGGCGGATTCGGAAGTAGGCGGAGACCCCGAGCAGGACCAGGCCGGTCACGACCGCCCATCGAGTGCGGCCGGCTTCGGCAGCAGAGAACAACGCGGCGACTGCCGGCAGCGCGATCCCGATCGGCGGATATCCGAGCGCGTAGTAGGCGAAGACGCCCAGTACCGTGACAATCAGCACCGTCCGCGGACCTCGTGAGCGGACGAGCATCACCGCGCCGAATCCAGCGGCGAAGAGGTAGGCGCCGGGCTGCGCTCCGCCCTGGCCAGCGCCGCCGGCGGCTGCCACCACACCGAGGGCGACCGAGGTGGTTACGGCGAGCAGCAGGTCGACCAGCCTCGGGCCAGGCTCGGCCCGAGCGGGTTTCCGCGTCTGGAGCCGGCTGGACGGGGTCGAGGCCGCCGTCGGACCGCGCTCGCCGTCTGGCCAGGTGCGATCCACCATCCAAGGGTATTGACTCGCCGGATCAAATGGCATACCTATCGAGGCGATTTTACCGTCGCCTGCTGCCGACATCACGGTCTGCATGGACCGTCCGGTGGTCGCGCTCCAGGGCCGATGGCAGCGGGCGAAGAGATCCCTAGCGTCGGCAAATGATCACGACCGGCACGGGCGGCGGAAACTCGATGGTGCGGCTGACCACCTGGCTGCAGCGCAACAGATGGTGGGTGGTGGGACTGTGGCTCGCGGTCGCGCTCATCCTGATCGGCGCCGGCCAGCTGGTGGGTCCCGCCTATCGCAATGATATCTCGTTGCCCGGCACGCAGTCCCAGAAGGTGCTCGACTTCCTCGAGGTAGCCGATTCGCGAGCAGCCGGTGAAGCCATCTCGATCGTCGTGGCCGATCCGATGGGGCTCGCTCGGCCGGCCTCCCGGGAACGGGTCGAGGCGGCATTGGGCCGCGTTCGGGACGTGCCGAACGTTGTCGCCGTCACCGACCCCTACGTGACTCCGGGCGCGGTGTCGGCCAACGGCGCCATCGGATACGCCACGGTGCAGTTGGACCGGCCGGCTGTTGACCTGCCCGCTGAGACAGTCCCGGCTGTCATCACCACCGCCCGGGCGGCGGCCGGCGGATCGCTGCAGATCGAGCTGGGCGGCGACGCTGTCCGCAGCGCGGAAGGGGGCGGAGGCGGGCCGGCCGAAGGCGTGGGACTTCTTGCTGCGATGGTGATCCTGGTACTGATGTTCGGCTCCGTGCTGGCCGCCGGATTGCCCGTGATCACCGCCATTTTCGCGGTGGGCAGCACCCTGGGAGTGGTGTCTTTGATCTCCCACCTGGTGACAGTGCCGGACTACGTCGCGCCCCTGATGGTCCTGGTCGGTCTCGGGGTCGGCATCGACTACGCGCTGCTGATCTTCGCCCGGTTCCGCAGCGAACTACTCGACGGCGCGGATCGCGACGCTGCGACCCGGACCGCGCTGAACACCGCCGGCCGTTCAGTGCTATCTGCCGGGGCCATCGTGATGATCGCGCTCCTCGGATTGTTGACCCTGGGTTTGGGATCGCTGCAGGGGATCGCCCTGGGCGTGGCATTGACGGTGCTGGTCACGATGGTCGCCTCGCTGACCCTGCTGCCCGCGTTGCTGAATATTTTCGGCCGGCGCCTGGAACGGAGCATCCGGCGTCACGCTGAGCGTGTCCGGACCGAGCCGGGGCGGCGATGGCGGTGGTGGGCCGCTTTCGTCGGCGCTCGGCCGTGGTCGGCGGCGGCGATCGGGCTGATAGCACTCGGAGTGCTGGCCATCCCCGTCCTGGGCATGCGGCTCGGCATCGCCGATGCCGGTACCGACCCGCCGAGTTTCACCAGCCGGGCCGCCTACGACCTGCTCGCCAAGGGATTCGGAGCCGGTGTCAACGGACCGCTGGTGGTGGTGGCGCAGACGGATCCTGCGACGGTGGACCATGTCGTCGACGTGCTCAGGGCGACCGGGGGCGTCAACTCCGTCGCCGAGCCGCAGTCGCTGCCGGGAGCCGGCGCGTCATTGGTGTTCGTGCTCCCCACGACCGGTCCGCAGGACCCGGCCACCGGTGATCTCGTCGATCGGCTCCGCCGCGAGGTGTTGCCACCGTTGGCGCACCGAAGTGGGGGCACATATCTGGTCGGCGGCTCGGTGGCCGCCGCGATCGACTTCTCGGCCGCCGTCCGTGCCCGCCTGCCGTGGTTCGTCCTCGGGGTGGTGGGGCTCTCGGCCCTGCTGTTGATGGTGGTCTTCCGATCGATCGCGGTGCCGGTGAAGGCCGCCGCCCTGAACGTCCTGAGTATTTCCGCAGCGCTCGGGGTGGTCACCGTGGTGTTTCAGCATGGCCTGTTCGGGGCTCAGCCGGGCCCGGTCGAGGCGTTCGTGCCGGTAATGATCTTCGCCATCGTGTTCGGGCTGTCGATGGACTACGAGGTCTTCCTGGTCTCGCGGATGCACGAGGAATGGCGCCGTAACGGCGATCCCGTCCGCGCCGTCCAAGAGGGCCTGGCCCGGACCGGCGGGGTGATCACCGCGGCCGCAGCGATCATGATCGTGGTGTTCGCGGCGTTCCTGCTCAGCCCGGGCCGGATGTTGCAGCAGTTCGGTCTCGGACTGGCCGTCGCGGTGTTCGTCGACGCAGTGGTCATCCGGTGCCTGGTGGTGCCGGCCGTGATGTTGCTCCTGGGTAGCCACGCCTGGTGGTTGCCATCCTGGCTGGACCGCCGACTGCCGATTGTCGCCCTCGAACCGGCCACCAACAACCGCGATCCCCTGCCGGGCCATCCTCCAGCCTCCCTACCGGAGGCGTGAAGGTTTGGTGGTGCGGGCCATGGCGAGGTGTCCGTCGACCAGCACTCCGGCGGCGCGGGACAGGTTGTAGACGATCACCGCGCAGGTCAGCCACGCGGCGTTGGCGTTGAACGACCTGGACGTTATCTGCAGTCCTTCCGGCTGGTTCCGGGATGTGCACCAGGGGCGTTGAGGGTCCCGCCGGCTGCGTAATGGATGCGGTTATCTTCCGTTGTCCATCACGGAGACGGAGGCTGTTATGCGGGTGCAGCGGTTGGTGATGCCGGGCTCCGGTATGGAGTCGTGGACGTTGCTGGGCGACGATGGCTGACCGGTGGAGCCGGTGGAGCGGTTCCTGGCGTATTTGGGTGCGATCGAGCGATCGCCGAACACGGTGAAGGCCTACTCGCATGATCTGAAGGATTGGTTCGTGTTCCTGGGCGGCCGGGGCGTGGACTGGGCAGCAGTCACATTGGAGGA
>JBBQGJ010000464.1:0-5451 GCA_038322925.1 Mycobacteriales bacterium | reverse complement strand
CTAGCTCGAAAATTTGTACATCAAAACAAGCCCGACACCAGACCACCCACCACCACAAAAGGCAGCAGCAAAGCCCAGCGCCAGACACAATTGGCACTGACTATCGGTACGCTGTTGAGTTCTCAAAGAACGGACGCGCACCCCTCATGGCCTTGTGGACCGGTCGGGGGGCAACCTTCGTAACCTTACTCGGCCCGGTTCGCAGTGTCAACTGCCCGGCCCGTCCTCGCTTCGCGCGTCACCTGTGACGGCCTCGGCCGCCCCTAGGAGTCGACCTCGCGGGAACACTGCTCCTTGCGGACCTTGCGGCCCGCTGAGCAACTGGATCAAAGGCTACGTAAGGGGTTTCCCCGATGTCAAACCGCCAGGTGGTCAGCCCCAACGGACCGCACTCCGCGGCCCGCGCGCGGCAGCGGGCGACGACCGACGTCCGCTCCTGCGGGCCGACCGGGCCGGGCGCGATCAGGAGGTCCGGCAACAACACGCTCAGGACGTGGGAGCCGGGCTCTGCTCGACGAACACCGGCGGGACGTCGGCCCCGGGCTGGTACTTCATGACCGTGGCCAGGTCGGCCCCGCGGATGTCACCGTTGGAGTGGTAGGCCAGCCCCCATTCGTCGATGAACGAGAGGTCCGCGAACACGCACAGCGCCACGACGACGTCGACCGGATCATCGGTCGACACCCATCCGCCGCCGGAGGCGCCGCCCGATCCGAACGCCGATGACCCCCCCAGATCCGAGCAGTAGCCCGTGGCGGGGTTCGCGCCACCCGCGCTGGGTGCCATCGGCTCCTTCGCCAGGTAGGCCAGGCCCGCCAAGGTCGGCTGCGCCGAGTACAGGGTGTTGAGGTCGACGTAGATGCGCGATCCACCGTCGTCATTCGCCTGGAATCGGCACATGTCGGTCGTTCCGCCCAGCGCGAGCCAACCCTGTTCGCCGTTGGTGCCCAAATCCGCCGTCCTCGTCTGGACCTGCCCGCCCTGGTCGACGCAATACGCGGCGGCGGCGACATCGGACGCACCCGCGCCGGCCACCACCGACGGTGATCCGGCGGAGGCCGAGCCGGGTGTGGTTGCTGACGATCCAGTTGCCGAGGTCGTCGCGGCGGCTGAAGTCCAGGGTGATGACGCCGGTGAATCAGTTCCGGATCCCGAACCGCAGCCCGCCAAGACCACCGCGAGTCCACACGCCCACGCTGCCCGCCCGTAACGGTTGACCATGCCCGCACCCCTTTGTCGCCCGGCAGCCGTTGCCATCGCCAGCGTCGGCCACCTCCGCCGGCGCCGCGGATCGGACCGGGTCCCCGCCCACGCTGCGAATTGTGCCAGCGGTGCGGTCGCTGGGACAGTGCCGAAGGTCATCGCAAGGGTCCCGAATCCGATCATTCGTCGGCGTTCGTCAATCGCCGGGGGCAGCATTGCCGGCTCGGCGCGATTGCCGGCTCGGCGCGCGCATCTGGTTCGCGGTACCCGGTCCAGGTCGGTGGCCTGGTACTGGAGGGCGGTGGGGTGCTCGCACTCGAGCACGGCGCTGCCCACTGAGGCGTCTCCCGCGCAGAGCCAGCCACCGGCGAACGAGATCGCCGGCCACAGTCCGGGTGGCGCCGGAGCCCCCGGGGCCGGCGACGCCGTCACCGGCCACGGGGCCGTACCGGGGGTCAGAGCACTGCGGCTCTTCCCGCTTCGAGCCGGGCGACGGGCACCCGGAACGGCGAGCAGGAGACGTAGTCCAGCCCGACGGTGTGGAAGAAGTGGATGGATTCGGGGTCGCCGCCGTGCTCGCCGCACACCCCGAGTTTGAGGCCCGGCTTGGTGCGCCTGCCCTCCTCTACGGCGATCTTCACCAGCCGCCCGACGCCGTCGCCGTCGATGGTCTCGAACGGCGACACGGTGAACACACCCTTCTCCAGGTAGGTGGCGAACACCGAGGACTCCACGTCGTCGCGGGAGAACCCCCAGGTGGTCTGGGTGAGGTCGTTGGTGCCGAAGGAGAAGAAGTCGGCGGCGTCGGCGATCCGGTGCCCGGTCAGCGCGGCCCGCGGCAACTCGATCATGGTGCCGATCGGGATGTCGAGGGTGACGCCTTTCGCGGCGGCGACCTCGGCCAGGATGGCCTCGGCCTCGTCGCGGACCAGGTGCAGTTCCATCACCGACCCGACCAGTGGCACCATGATCTCCACTTTCGGGTGCTTTCCCGCCGCGACAAGGTCGCTGGCCGCCTCGGCCACCGCCCGCACCTGCAACGCGAACAACCCCGGCGTCAGCAGGCCCAGCCGCACACCGCGCAACCCGAGCATCGGGTTCGACTCGTGTAACCGCTCCACCGCGGCCAGCACCCGCCGGTCCTCGTCCAGCGCGGCGCCGCTCTGCCCCAGGGCCTCGGCGACCGCGACCTTGATGGCCAGTTCGGTCCGGTCGGGCAGGAACTCGTGCAACGGCGGGTCCAGCAACCGGATCGTCACCGGCAGCCCGTCTATCGCGGTGAGCAGCTCCACGAAGTCCTTGCGCTGCAACGGCAGCAGCGCATCCAACGCCGCGTCCCGCGCCGACGGCGTGTCGGCCAGGATCACCCGCTCGATCAGCGACCGCCGATCACCCAGGAACATGTGCTCGGTCCGGCACAGCCCGATGCCCTGCGCTCCCAGCGACCTGGCCCGCGCGGCGTCCTCCGCGGTGTCGGCGTTCGCGCGGATCGCCAACCGCCGCCGGGAGTCCGCATGGTTGAGCAATCGGTCGACGGCGATGACCAACCCGGCGATCTCCTCATCCGCGCCGTCCACTGCCGCGTCCAGTCCGCGTTCGATGTAGGTCTCCACCGGCGACGGCACCACCGGCATCGCACCGAGGAACACCTCACCGGTGGACCCGTCGATGCTCACCTCGTCACCCTCGGCGATCACGATCGACCCGACCCGGGCGACCCTGGCATTGGCGTCGACGTTGAGCTCCTCGGCGCCGCACACACACGTCTTGCCCATGCCGCGCGCCACCACCGCGGCATGCGAGGTCTTCCCGCCGCGCGCGGTCAGGATGCCGTCCGCGGCGATCATGCCCGCCAGGTCGTCCGGGTTCGTCTCCCGGCGCACCAGCACCACGTGCTCCCCGCGTTCGGCCCACTGCTTCGCGGTCGCCGAGTCGAAAACCGCCTTGCCGACCGCGGCGCCCGGTGATGCCGCCATCCCCTTGGTCAACAGGGTGCGCGCCGCGGAGCGGTCGAACTGCGGGAACATCAACAACGCCAACTGCGAGCCCGACACCCGGGACAGCGCCTCGTCGGTGGTGATCAGGTTCTCGTCCACCAACTGCGCGGCGATCCGGAACGCGGCCGCCGGGGTCCGCTTGCCCACCCGGGTCTGCAGCATCCACAGCTTGCCGCGTTCGATGGTGAACTCGATGTCGCACAGGTCCCGGTAGTGGGTCTCCAGCCGGCGCATCACCTTGGTCAACTGCTTGTGCGACGCCGGGTCCAGCGCCCGAAGGTCATCCAGCGACAGGGTGTTCCGGATCCCGGCGACCACGTCCTCGCCCTGGGCGTTCGGCAGGTAATCGCCGTAGGCCCCGATCTTTCCCGATGCCGGGTCCCGGGTGAACGCCACGCCGGTGCCGGAGGTCTCACCGAGGTTGCCGAACACCATCGTGCAGATGTTCACCGCGGTCCCCAGGTCCTGCGGGATCCGTTCCCGCCGCCGGTACAACCGCGCCCGGTCGGTGTTCCACGAGTCGAACACCGCGTTGATCGCCATGTTCAGCTGTTCGCGTGGGTGCTGCGGGAACTCGACGCCGGAATGCTCCTTGATGCCCTGCTTGAAGGTGGTGACCAACGCCCTCAGATCGTCGACATCCAGGTCGAGGTCACTGGCTACGCCCTTGGTGGATTTCGCCTTGTCCAATGCGTCGGCGAACACCTCACCCGGCATGTCCAGCACGGTCTTGCCGAACATCTGCAACAGCCGACGATAGGAATCCCAGGCGAACCGTTCGTCACCGGATTCCTCCGCCAAGCCCTTCACGCTGGCATCGTTCAACCCGATGTTCAGCACCGTTTCCATCATCCCGGGCATCGAGAACTTCGCTCCGGAACGAACACTGACCAGCAGCGGGTCGTGCCGATCACCCAACCGCCGGCCCAGATTGTCCTCCAACAACCGCAACGCCGTCGTCACCTGAACCCGCAGCTCACCCGGCTCGTTACCCAACGCCAGATACTCCCGGCAAGCCTCCGTGGTGATGGTGAACCCAGGCGGCACCGGCAAACCCAGCTTCGTCATCTCGGCCAGATTCGCCCCCTTGCCGCCGAGCAGATCCTTCTGGTCCTTGTCACCCTCGGTGAAGTCGTAGACGTACTTGGTCATTGGCAACTCCTCGGTCGTCGGAAAGCCCCCGATCGGGGATCGGAAATGCGGGTCGTCGCTGTGGTGGAGATCAGAGAAGTGCGCGACAGCGAAGACTCTCCTTGCGAAGAGCGGCGAAACTGTCGGGAATCCTCTGACAATGCCAGAAGAATCCCGGTTTGAGAACTCTCTGAACCGGTGAAGAGGTCGTTTCACCTGGCCAGATCACCCACCAGCCGCCGACGTATGAGGCGTCAGGCCGGGACCGGATCGTCCTGCGGCGCCGCAAGCTTGGCCAGATCGATGGCGACGTCGATGATCATGTCCTCCTGCCCGCCGACGTAGCCGGCCTCGCCCACCCGGCGCAGGATCTGGTGCGCCGGGACGCCGTAACGGTCGGCGGCGCGCTCGGCGTGCAGCAGGAACGAGTTGTAGACCCCGAACCGGCCATGCACGATCGACGCCCGATCGGCCACCGGCAGCCGGGTGATCATCGGTTTGACGATCTCCTCGGCCGCGGCCAGCACCCCGTCGACGTCGACACCCGTTGGCACGTCGAGGCTCTCGAAGACAGCGGCGAGGATCTCGGTGGGTGAGTTCCCTTCGCCGGCACCCAGCGCGCACAGTGTGCCGTCGATCTGCCTTGCGCCTGCCTAGTAGGCGACGATCGAATTCGCGACGCCGAGCGAGAGGTTCTGGTGGCCGTGGAAACCGACCTGGGCGTCCGTCCCGAGTTCGGCGACCAGCGCCTGCACGCGGTCGCGGACGCCGTCGGGCAGCAGTGCCCCGGCGGAATCGACGACATACACGCACTGGCATCCCGCGTCGGCCATGATCCGGGCCTGCTTGGCCAGCGCGTCGGGGCCGATCCGGTGCGAGAGCATCAGGAAGCCAACGGTTTCCATGCCCAACTCGCGCGCCGCCCCGAAATGCTCGACCGAGACGTCGGCCTCGGTGGAGTGGGTCGCGACCCAGGGGGTCGGCAAAGTAGTTCATGCGGTGAGCAGAAGGTCGATGGGGCGGCTGGTGCTGCGGCCGTTGTGTCGTAACGAGGTGGCTATTTTGGTGTGCCCGCCGAGGCGGAGCACGCTGATCGCGGTGTTGCGCAGGGTGGCCATGA
>JBBQGJ010000463.1:0-5454 GCA_038322925.1 Mycobacteriales bacterium | reverse complement strand
ATGGTCAAGAAACAGCAGATGCGATGGAGCCCACGCGGTGCGCACTCCAGATCCGCACCCGGGTACTCAACGACAACCCTCGCCGACGACTACCGGCGCTGGTATCCCGGCTTCACCCACACCGACGGCAGGACCAGGCGCAGGCCTCCCACGGTTTGTCCCGCTCTCTCGACCAACTCGACGATGACCAGGTGCGCTGCCTCATCGCCATCGACAACTCCAGAGTTGTGCACGCCGTCACCAGCTGGCTCCCCGCCTACCGCGCGGACAGAGCCGTCGGTCCCGAACGACCACACACGCCCGGGGTCGTGCGAGGACGATGGAACTCCCCGCTTCGGCGCGGACACCCGTGGATTCCGCCCACCCGGGGCGGCGGTCGTGGGCTGCGGGTGATGCAGTCCGCGACGATCATGCTGGTGGGAGTGCGCTGCGATCCGGGTTCCGCGGGAGCCGTGGTGCCGCGGATGCGGTGAGGAGCTGGTGATGGTGTCCGTGGGATCGGTGTCGGCGGGATCGGTGTCGCTGGACGAGGACCGGGTGTTGGTGTTCGAGCTGGTCCGGGCGACGGAGGCGGCGGCGGTGGCGGCCGCTCGGTTCCTGGGGCGCGGTGACCGGGGCGAGGTGGACGCCGCGGCGGTGGACGCGATGCGCCCGGTGTTGGGGACCATCCCGATGCGGGGGGTGGTGGTGATCGGGAAGGGGGAGAAGGAACACGACCCGATGCTGCACGGCGGGGAGCAGGTCGGGTCCGGGGTGGGGCCGGCGGTGGATATCGCGATCGACCCGGTGGACGGTGCCGGGCTGACCGCGAAGAGCCTGCCGAACGCGATGTCGGTGATCGCGGTGGCCGACCAGGGGGCGATGTTCGATCCCGGGCGCTGCGTCTATATGGACAAGCTGGTCGTCGGCGCCGACCTGGCCGACCTGGTCGATTTCGATGCGCCGATCGAGGACACCCTGGCGGCGATCGCCCGGGCCCGCGGGTCGAGTGTCGCGGAGGTCACGGTCGCGCTGCTGGAACGGCCGCGGCATGAGGAGTTGGTGCGCCGGCTCCGCGCGGTCGGGGCGCGGATCCGGTTCCTGGTCGCCGGTGATGTCGCGGGCGCGTTGATGGCGCTGCTCCCGGAGTCCGAGGTCGACGTGCTGGTCGGGGTGGGCGGGTCACCGGAGGGGATCGTCGCGGCCTGCGCGGCGGCGTGCATGGGCGGGCGCCATCTTCGGGCAGCTACGTCCCCGCAACGAGCAGGAACGGCGGGAGGCCGAGGCCCTGGGTCAGGACGTGTCCCGGGTGCTCACCACCACCGACCTGGTTCGCGGCCCGAACACCTACTTCGTGGCCACCGGGGTGACCGATGGGGATGTCCTTCGGGGTGTTCGGTACTCGGCCGACCTGGCGGTGAGCCAGTCCCTGGCGATGCGGTCCCGCACCGGTGTGGTGCGGTTGATCGAAGCCAGGCACCGGTTGAGCACCTCGCCCATCGTGATGCCGCGGGTCTGAGCGGACCGTGACCGGCACCGACGCCATCGACCTGGCGGTCGCGAAACCCGACACCGGTGAGGCAATGCAGCGCGTTCCATGGGCACGACGACCACCGCCGCCCGGGCGTGGCTGTACGCCGCGCAGCATCACTTCGAGGTTCTCGGCTCTTCGAAGGTGATCATTTTGACGGCTGGGCCGGTGCGGCAGAGGTGCTGGCCGCGTTCGGGTGTGGCGGCGTCGCCACGTCGGTAACCGTTCAGTGTTCCCATGCTGATGCAGGCGTCAGCCGCGCACGTGCCGCCGCCTCCTCGTGATCACCGTCTCGTGATCATCAGCGATCTGCTGGGTGTGGTGGTGACGGTGGAGGTGCTGGCCGCGGCGGCGTTGTTGGATGGGTGGTCGGGGTGGAGCTGGTGGCCGACCGGCGGCGCCGCAACGACGAGTTGCTGTTGCGCTGGCTCGGTGACGCTGGTCTCCTCGCCGCGGCACCGGCCGCCGGCGCGGTGCTGGCGCGGGTGAACCGCTGGTTCGGATCCGAGGCCTGCCGCGCCGGTGGCCGGGTGCTGGTGTTGATGGGGGCTGTCGCTTGGATCCGTTGTGCACTGCCTGCTCGTATTCGGCCCGGACGTGGGCCGGGGGCGCCCCGTTCGGGGGGCACGCGCCGGCTCCCAGACGCGCGCCGGAACGGGCAGATCTGCCGACTCCCGGCTGGCGCGGTCGGTTGCCACCGGCCTGAGCACCTCGGTTTTACGCGGCGCCGCTTGCCGTTGACGTGCCCGGACCCGGCGGGGCCTGTCGGTCGGCCGCTTCGTCGGGTGGGCCAAACGGGCTGTGAACCGGCCTGCTGCTCACGCACAGTCATAACCCGACGAAGGACGACAGACCCAACCGAACGTGACACAGTCGACTGTGCACGAAGGCCACCCGAAGACTGCGGGCGGTAGCCCAGCCCGTGCCAGGATGGTGGTCGGCCGTGTCGGGTCGTTGGCGAAGGGGAGGCACCCGATCCACGTTGCGCCCAACGAGCCGGCCCGGGTCGGTCGATGCGCCGACCGGGTTGTTGCCGCCCTGCGAGACCCGGTTCGGGTGCGTGCCGATGTGACACCCGAACACCGCTGGGAACGCGACGGCGATCGGATCGCTGACTCCGCGGCAACCCAGGACGTGTGGTGCGTGCTGGCCCGGGCCGGCACCGACGATGTTCCGCGGACGCTGGCCGCCGCGCAGGACGCGGTGTTCCGGCGGTACCTGCCGATGGCCCGGACGCTGGCCAACGGCGCGGGCGATGGGAGCCGGCCGGTTGATCCTGCCGACGCCGAACGGGCCGCCGAACTCGGTTTGGCGCAGGCTGTGCTGGGCTGGCGGCGGCCGGACAGCAGTGGATTTGAAGCGTTCGCCCGCGCCGCCATCGCAGCGCAGCTGCGCCGTCTGTCGACCGCCAACCCCGCCGACCTCCCACCCGGCGGGCGGTCCGCCGCCGCCGAACCGTCACCGGACCCGGGCTCTGGAGGGGAGAGTCGTTTCCCGCCCCCGCTCCCTGGGCGCGGCGATGGCCGCGCCCGGGGAGGGTATTCGTGCAACGGAAGGCAGCGATGAACGGTCTCGCGACGTTCCTGCCCCCGGGTGACCGGGACCCCGCCCGCCCGGTGTCAACCTCCGACGCGGTGGTGACGGGGGTGGACCGGCCGGCCGTCGACCTGGCGGGAGACGTCATGACACGCGATCCGGACCGGGTCGCGGGCAGCGACACCCTGGTGGAAGTCGCCGGCAGGATGCGGACCCTGCTGGTGGCTTTCCTGCCGGTCTGCGACCAGCACGGTGACCTGCAGGGAATCATCGCCCTGCGGGACCTGCAGTGCGCTGTCCGGGGCGGCGACCCCACCGGTGCCACCGCGTTCTCACTCGCGCAGGAACCGGCGGTCACGATCGGGGTGGATGACCCCGTCGGCCACGTCTGGGACCTGATGGGCGCGCAACGGATGTGGCTGCTGCCGGTGCTGGACGGGCGCCGCCTGGTCGGAGTCGTCCACTACGCCACCGTCCCCGGGTCGACGAACTCCGCGAGCCGCGGGCCCGCCCCCCGCCGCGCCCCTTCCGAGCCGTGACCCGCGACGAGGATCCAGTGGGCGACCTGAACCTGACCATCGAGGGGTCACCGAATCTCGTACCTGGCACTGCGGGAGCTGGCCGAAACGATCGCCGGTGGTCGGTGGCTCGCGCTGGGTGGCGGAACAGGTAGAAGAAGTTCCGGTTGCCGTACGACGAGCAGGCGTCGCCCACCCCCGGGTAGGCGGCCAGCGAGGCCGCGTTCGACTGGTACGGCGTGTAGATGTACAGCGACGCGGTCGCCTGGTTCGCGATCGTCACCGGCGCCGACCCACACCCCGACTCCGCGACGTTCCACAGGATGTCGACCGTCTGGCCCGCGTGATAGTTGTACTTTTCCGGGTCCAGCTTGTACCGCGACCACTGCTTGGCCATCCCGTACGCCTGGTTGAAGAACCCCGCGTACGCCGGGTCGCAGTTCGCGCTGCCACCCGGTCCGGTGTCCGGGCAGTGCCACCCCCACGCCGCGTTGTACGTCGAGGCAGAGACATCGGTCCTGGTCAGCAGCGCCGACTCCTTCTGCAGGGTGACCAGCATGACCTGCGGATTGATGCCACAGGCCACCGACACCCGCAGCAGCACCGCCGCCACGTCCTCGTCCGCACCGCCCTGGTAGGCGGCGCAGTACCAATCCGCCGGCTGGCTGGGCGTGCTCACCCGCAGGTTCTTCAGGCAGAACGCCGCCGTGCAAGCAGGCAGCGATGGTTGATGGGAGCAGCTCGCGCGGGTGATCGGCCGTGGCGTGTCGGACTCCGAGGCGCGCCGCACCGTCGATGTCAATCGGCGGACCGTGAAACCGTCGGCGACATGGGAATCGGTGCACCGTCCGGCGGTGATCAGTGCCCGGCTCGGCGATGACGACCCGCTCAGCCCCGGTCCCCTTGATCGGGAGTCCTACCGCGCAGGGTTGCAGCGGTTGGGCTGGTAGCGGCGGTGCTGCGGGTCGTTTCGTGCCTTTCGACGAGCTCGCTGCTGGGCGTCCGACAAGGTGGAGTCTCGCTGCATCGGGCGCCGGGAGCAGTGCGCCGCGAAGGGCACCGATGCTGGCCCGTCGTGACTTACATCCTTGTGATTCAACAAGTCTCGTCACTGAGTGCTGGGACCTTCACCAGGGGATTGCCCGCATCGACAGAGAGATCGGCCCCAAAGCACCAACCGCTGTGCGGCTCCAGAACCCTTGACTGGCAACCGTTCTGAGGTTACGGACTTCGCCCACCATCACACAACGCGCGATGCGAAAATCGGCCTAACCTTCCATCGGCGGGTTGTCTCACCCGAAACGGGCGGACGGGCACACCGCGGCCACCGGGCAGGTATTGCCGTTAGCGGTCCGCACCGACGAAGCGTGGGCGTGCACCGAAAGGTCACTGCTGGCATCCCATTTCGGGTTGGTCGTGCCCTCGGGCTGCACCCTGCCCGGTAGCCGGTGGCGTACCGCGTCGGGCTACCCGGTCCACCCTCGAGTGACGAGGGTCCGCCCCGTACCGCGATGGGTTGCCGTGGAGGAGCGGTGATATCCAGCCAGAAATCGCGCACAGCACTGCGGTGATCACTCCGGCGGCCACCGCCCAAACCTGTCGTGTTTCACGATAAGTGAGTGGCACCTTTCTTTCGAACTATTTGGCACGCCTCACGCCCTATTGACGACCCGCTCCATGCCCCCTACCTGCGAGGACGCGTCAGCGGCCTGTCTTGAGTCCAGACAAACGTTCGGATTTAGTGCCATTTAGCCTGGATCTTTCGCGCGGTTTCGGATGACGGCTTGATGTGGTTGAGATGTGCTGCGGGGTAAGGGGTTCGACTCCGAGAGTTGGCTGTGGGCCCGACTGTCGTGTCGGGTTGGCGCCGGTTCCACTTGCGGGGGTTGG
>JBBQGJ010000462.1:0-5456 GCA_038322925.1 Mycobacteriales bacterium | reverse complement strand
GCGGCGCGGGCGGCGTCGGTGGCGTCGGACACGGCGATGCCGCAGTCGGCCTTCTTCAGCGCGGGGGCGTCGTTGACGCCGTCGCCGGTCATCCCGACGATGTGGCCGCGGTGCTGCAGGACGTCGACGATGTGGTACTTGTGCTCGGGGAACACTTGGGCGAACCCGTCGGCCGTCTCGATGGATTCGGCCACCGCCGCGGTTTCCTCTTTCTTCACGTCGCCCAAGCCGGTGGCGTCGAGAACGTTCGTCCCGAGGCCCACCTTGGTAGCGGTCTCCTTCGCGATCGCCAGTGCATCCCCGGTGACCATTTTCACGGTGACGCCCATCGCCCGGGCGGTGGCGATGGTGGTTTTCGCGTCTTCGCGGGGAGGGTCGAACAGTGGGAGGACGCCGAGGAACCGCCAGTCGCCGTCCTTGTCGGCGCGGGCCACACCGAGGGAACGGAAGCCGCGGGCGGCGAAACCGATGACCGCATCGTCCACGTCGGGTGTGATCTCCGCGGTGTTGGCGGCCAAGGCCAGAATGACCTGCGGGGCGCCCTTGGCGACGGTGAATGTGGTGCCGTCGGCACCTTTGACGGTGGCTTGGGTGCGTTTGTGGACCGGGTCGAAGGGTTCGAAATGGGTGATGGTGTAGGGCTGCAGGGCCTGGGTGTCGGTCAACCCGCCCAGCACGGCGAGGTCCATCGGGTCGTCGTTGTCCGCGCGGGAGGCGAGTGCGCCGTTGAGGATGACATCGGCCGGGGTGATGCCACCGATGCTGAACGGGTCACCCAGGGTCAGCGAGTTCTGCGTCAGGGTGCCGGTTTTGTCCGCACACAGCACGTCCACCCCGGCGAGTTCCTCGATCGCGACGAGCCTGCTCACGATGGCCTGTTTCGTAGCGAGCAGGCGTGCCCCGACGGCCATCGTCACCGACAGCACGGTCGGCATCGCCACCGGGATCGCGGCGACCGTGAGGACCAGAGCGAATTGCAGGGTCGTCAGCAGCGGGTCACCGCGCAGGGTCGAGGTGAGGACGATGACGCTGACGAGCGCGACGGCGAGGATGATCAGGTAGTTGCCGATTTTGAGTACGGCGCGTTGGAAGTGGCTGACGGAGTGCGCGTCCTGCACGAGGTCGGCGGTCTTGCCGAAGTAGGTGTTGGTGCCGGTGGCGTAGACCATGGCGCCGATCTCGCCGCGTCTGATGATGGAGCCGGAGAACACGGCGTCACCCGGCGTGCAGGTGGCGGGCAACGACTCCCCGGTCAGGGCGGATTGATCGACCTCAACCTCGTCGCCGTCCAGAAGTCGAGCGTCGGCGGGGATGATGTCGCCCAGGCGGAGTCGGATGACGTCGCCGGGCACCAGGTCCCGTGCGGGTGGGGTGACCCATTCGCCGTCCCGGATGACGCGCGCGTTGATCGCGAGCTTGGCCTTCAACGCGTCGATGGCGTTGCCGGCCTGCCGCTCCTCGCTGTAGCCGACGACACCGTTGGCCAGCAGCAACACCAGGATGATGAAGAAGTCCGGCCAATGCCCGACGGCACCGGACAGGATGACGGCGATCTCGATCATCCACGGGATCGGGCCCCAGAAGTAGGACAGGAACTTCAGCAGCGGGTTGGTCCTGTGCTCGGCGATCTCGTTGGGTCCGTACTCTGCCAACCGTTTCGTCGCCTCGGCCTGGCTCAGTCCGTCCGGTGAGGTCCGGAGTTGCTGCTGAACCTCGGGCATTGGCAGGGATTTCAAGTCGTGCTCAGGGTCGATCTTGACCGTCGCCGGGTTCGGCGGCGTGGGCCGCGTGCTGTCCGTCATGTGTGGTGCCTGCCTAACTGCTCGTGGTCGGCGAGCTGTCTTATGTAGGGGCCCCATGATCCAGCGCGGGCCGGTGCCGCCGCGGGGGACCTATGACCTGTTGTCAAGCGGCGGCAGCGGGTGCCCGGCAGCATGGACGCGACGATCGCCGTTCCGCCGCTCCCCATCACGGCGCCGAACCATGCAGGATCATCCAGAACGGACACTGGCCGGTCCGGGGAACCGGTCTGGGCCATGGCGCAAGTATTGCACCGTCAAACAGTCCCCGCGGAGTGTCATCGGTGAAACCCAGAGGCCTCGGACGATGGGCCGTGAGGCATGTCGGACAACCGGATCGCCGCGGCGGACCTCGGCGGTCCAATCGAGCAGACACGTTTCCTGCCAGGGGATCCCTGGTAGGTGATTCGGCACCGACGGGTCAGATCCAGGCGGCGTCCAGGTGGTCGCCGGCGGGCGGTTCACCGCCCGCTTCGGTGAACGCGGTCAGCGCATCGATCAACCCTTGGCGGGTACCGGCGTCCATTCGCGCGACGATCCGGGCGATGTCCTGTCGGCGGTGCGCGGTGACCTGCCGTACCACCTTGGCGCCGGCGGCGGTGAGATCGATGAGGATCTCCCGCCGTGACGTCGGGCTCGCCCGGCGGGTCAGCATCCCGACGCCGACGAGCCGGTCAACCATGCGGGTGGCGTGGATGGGGTGACACCCATGAGCTCCGCCAGCGTGGCGTGTTTGAGCGGCCCTCGGCTGTGCAGGATGACCGGCAGCCGGAACTGCGGAAGGGTATGGTCTCGTCGACAGCAGCGATCGAGCGTGCCGACACCGCGACCAGGAGCCGCGAAGCGGTGAGCACGGCCTCGGGGACGGAGTCGACGTCGGTGCTGCGGGCCATGACGGCAAGTTTGCCGCATCCCGGCCGCTCATCAGTGTCACATTCCTACCGACTCGGTCGGGCGATCCTCGGTCAGCGGGTACGCGGCGATACGACAACCCGACCGGCGAAGAAGGGTCGGGGCGAGGGACCGGTGTCAACCCGCGGACACCGGACCGGACCCACTCCTTCGTCGACCTCGGACCCAACCTGACCCGCCTGGCGTGCCGATGAACCGCGTGCATCTCGACCCCGAAGAGCGGCCCCGGGCGGCGCGGCGCCACCAAGAACAACACCAACGCGCCGCGCATCGCGTTCACCGGTCCGCCCTTTCAATTTCAAATGGCCGTGGGACCGACCGCATGGACTACGCCGGTAGACGTTCGGCGTAGCGATAACGATCACCGCCACGACGCCGACACTCAACCTTCTCCCTTGACCATCCGGGGTCGAGCCCCCGCCGGCTGAGCCTGGGTCTCGGTTCTCATGTGGAGCCGATCACGCGGCAACCGTACGGAGCGCGCGCCAACCCCTGCCTTCCCGGAGAGACAGCGCCACATTGCAATAATCGTTGCCGAGCGCAACAGTGTTACTGACCAATGCTCGCGGTATTCGAGTAGAGCCGTCCGGACGGGCGCGAGCCGGAACCCCGCGGAAATTGGCGGGAGGTGGGTGATGCCCGGCCGCTGGATCTTTGCACACCGGGTGCTCACGGTCCGGGTCATCACTACCGCGAGGAGACGCGATGACGCTGATCGATCATCAACCCAGCGGATTGCTCAGGCACCTGCTCCGGGCTCGTATCTCGTTCTACCGGGCCGGTTCCGGTCGACTACTGGGCCACAGGTTCGTGAACATTGCTCATCGCGGCCGGCCCGGCGCCCGCCGGGAAGTGGACCTCGAGGTCGTGGGCTACACCCCCCGGTGATCTTTCGGTCCTCGCAGCGATCACGATGGCGTCCACCCGGGGCTGTCGAGACCTGAAACCGCCAACCCCCGCAGGACTCGTCCGGTCGATCGGTCGCACGTATCCTATTGCCTGCGCTCTATGCCTGATGCCTTTTGTCGATCGCTCGGCCTATCAAGCGCGAGTATAGAGAACCGATAGTCAGGCCTTCCCGAGCCGCGGCAAGGTTCAGAATGGACGTTTCGGTCAAGCCGGGCGACGTCGTGGCCTCGAGAAAATACGCGGATCCAGATGAATCAACGAGGATGTCGATTCGAGCTATATCGCGGAGCCTGAGCAACCGGAACGTTGCCAGAGACAGATCGACGGCGGACTGCGTGGCGTCTTCGGTGATGGTTGGGGGTGAGTAGTAGACAGCTGTCCCTGCGGTGTAGTGGGATTCGTAATCCAACACGCCGCCTGGCGGTTGTATTTCGACAACGGGCAGCACCTCGGGGCCGGTGTCGTCGAACTGGACGACCGTCACGGCGAGCTCCGTGCCCTTGATGAAACGTTCGATGAGCACGTTCTCCCCGTACGCGAAAGCACCGACCAGTGCGCTCGGCAGGTCGTAGTGAGTGGCAGCGACGCTCACACCCAGTGCCGATCCACCCATGCTCGGCTTGATGATCAACGGGAAACCGAGGCGCTTCGTTACTGCGGCCAGAATCGGCTTTGCCCCGAGATCACCGAAGGTTGAATGGGCAAGAGTTATCCATGGCGGCGTGCGTAGTCCGGCGTGGTGGATGATGCTCTTTGCAATTGTCTTGTCGAAGGCGAGCGGACAATTCTGCGACGACGTCCCTAAATAGGGAATACCCATCAATTCCAGAACGCTTTGAATGTCACCGCTTTCTCCTTCGCCCCCATGCAGGGCTATCACTGCGGCATCCGGTCGGTGCTGGGTCAGCCAGGGCAGCAGATCGGCGTCCGGCTCGAGCACGGTGACGTCGTGTCCAACGGATCGAAGTGCGTCGGCCAACCTTGATCCCGACCGAAGAGATATTTCGCGCTCGTGCGTCAGCCCGCCGGCGAGAACCATGACATGCCGTGGGTGATCTTGGGTGTTCACCGTCTGATCGTAGGCGCGGGCGACGGGGCGGAGCCGGGTATCGGCTCGTGCCCTAGGTTCATCTGCGATTCCGCCCCGCAGGTTTTCTCAGCTGATCCGGCCCCCGGCGACGGCGTCGGGTGTGGGGCCCCTGGGGATCTGCCGGTGATCGTCACATCACAAGCCTTACGCAATGGTTGCAGAAACGCAATCGTTACGAATAGTCCGACAGGTGAGTGGGTACAGGTGAGGTGTCGGTCGGGTCGAGGGAGGCTTGATGACGCAACCGGATGCCCCGGTAAACGGCATTCACGCCGGGATCGCTGCGGTGATCAACGAGATCGACGTTGCGGTCTATCGCTTTGCAGCCGGTGGACCTCAGGCTGATGGAGTCGTCAGCCGGGACGCGCCGATCGGGTCGGGCGGCCAGCGGTGCAGGGCGACGTCGCCCTGGGCGAATTCACCGCTGATCTCTAGGTGGGCGGTGTCTTTCGCGGCGCGCTCATCGGACAGTGCAAGACTGCGGTCTCGCGCCGACCTGATTTGGTCCACCGATCGGTTCTGAGGCTCGTGTGGCCATCTCCGCGCCACGCGATTTGTCGGGGTTTGCGCGTGGCCTCCAAATGCGGTCGTTCGACACCAGCCACCTAGGAGGGCGCTGAACTATCCCGGTTTGTGGGGTGCGCCTGGATCGTGTGTGGCCGCTGGTCCGGGGCTGGGGCGGCCGCTGGGGCTGCGCTTCGGGGGAATCGTCGGCGCGTTTCGGGTGTCGGGAGAGTCGTCGTGGA
>JBBQGJ010000461.1:0-5471 GCA_038322925.1 Mycobacteriales bacterium | reverse complement strand
GAAGTCCAGCATCGTCGGGCGCTTCTCCACCACGGTGACCTTGGTGCCCAGCGCGGCGAACATCGAGGCGTACTCGATGCCGATGACGCCGGCGCCGACCACCACCATCGAGGACGGCACCTTGTCCAGCCCGAGGATCTGATCGGAGTCGACGATGGTCGCGCCGTCGAAGTCCACGGTGTCCGGCCTGGCCGGCCTGGTGCCCACCGCGATCACGATCTTCTCGGCGCCGAGTTCCTGTTGGTGGCCGGCGTGGTCGACCACCACGACGGTGTGCGGGTCGACGAACTGCGCGGTGCCCACCACCAACGTCACGTGATTACGGGCCAGCTGGTTGCGGATCACGTCGATCTCGCGGGCGATCACGTGCGCGGTCCGCGCCGACAGGTCCGAGAAGGTGATCTCGTCCTTCACCCGGTAGGACTGACCGTAGAGCTCCCGCTGGTTCATCCCGGTGAGGTACAACACCGCTTCGCGCAGCGTCTTGGACGGGATGGTCCCGGTGTTGATGCAGACCCCGCCGACCATGTCGTAGCGCTCGACGATCGCGGCCCGATGGCCCAACTTGGCCGCCGCGATGGCCGCCTTCTGACCGGCCGGACCGGAGCCGATCACGATGATGTCGTACGTGTCCATGGCGGGTCGCTCCCAGGGGGACGGCATGCGTGACGGCAGGGTGTGGATCTGGGGGTATCAGAGCGTATCAATGTGTCGCGGAAGTGACCGGGAGTAGCCCAACGGCGGTCGAACAGATGGTGCCGTCTTGCCGATCATCCTCGCTCATCGCGGTGTGGCCGACCAGCGCCGTGCCACAGGTACTGCATCACAGGTACAGCCCCGTCCCGCCGCCGGCGCGTTGACTGGCCACCGCCTGCAGGTCACGCTCACGCAGCACCAGGTAGGTTTCGCCACCCACCTCGACCTCGTACTGGTCCTCGGGGCTGAACAGCACCCGCTCGCCGGCCTTCACCGAACGCACGTGCTGGCCGACCCCGGCCACCTCGCCCCACACCAGCCGCTTGGCCATCTCCGCGGTTGCCGGGATGAGGATGCCGCCGCGCGACGTGCGCTCGCCAGGGGCGCCGGACATCTTGATCAGGATCCGGTCGTGCAGCATCTGGATGGCCAGCGGAGCATCGGGCATCGGCCGAGCCTAGCTGGCCGAATTCGCCGTCATCGACATCTCACTGACGGCTCACCGACGGCTCACCGGACGTCGGCGCCAGCGGGGTCACGGGGCGTGTCCCACGCAGAAGATGCGCCGGAACGGGAACAGGGTGCCCTCCGCCCGCCGGGGGTAGACCTGCCGCAGCAGGTCGGCGTACTCGGCCTCGAACTCCACTGCCGCGGCCGGCTCCAGCGCACCCAACACGGGTCGCAAACCGGTTCCGCGCACCCAGTCCAGCACCGGATCCTCGCCCGGCAGCACGTGCACATAGGTGGTTTCCCAGGCGTCAACGGACCACCCGCAGTCCAGCAGCAGCCGGGCGTAGCCGGTGGCGTCGTCCACCGCGTCGTCGTGCCGGAGTACACCGGCCAGTGCATCACGCCAGGAGGTGGACTCGGCGAGTTCGCGCATCAGCCGGTGGGACGGCGAGCCGAAGTTCCCCGGCACTTGAAAGCCGATCCAGGCGCCCGAGGGCAGCGCGGCGGTCCACCGGCGGATCAGCCGGCGATGTCCGGGCACCCACTGCAGCGCGGCGTTGCTGATGACCACATCCGTGTCGCCACTGGGCCGCCATTGGCCGATGTCCCCCACCTCGTAGGACACACCGGCGCCGGTGTGGGTGGTGGCCGCTGATTGCGCGGCAGCGATCATCTCGGCCGAGGAATCCAGCCCGCGGATGCGGGCATCCGGCCATCGCCGGCGCAGCTCGGCCGTCAGCTGGCCAGGGCCGCAACCCAGGTCGACCACCGTTCGCGGCTGGTCAGCACCGATCCGGTCGACAAGCTCGAAGAACGGTCGGGCGCGCTCGTCACCGTGGTGCAGGTACTGGGCGGGATCCCATCTCATCATCGGATTGTGCCGCCCGGGTGATGAAGAAGAAGGACCCCGAACGGCTGCCAGGTCGGGGGTCCGGCAGCTGTCCGGGGTCACTGAGCATATCGAGTTTTCCCTGGCGGCTGTTACACCGAAAGAGGGAAATCTGGCTCATGCATTGGTGTGGTTGGGGTCTTGGCGGGGTCGCACCGACACCGTGTCGATGCCGCACCGTCGCCATGTCGCCGCTGCGCTTCAGCGCAGGCTCAGACCCTGGTGCTGGGCGATCGTCAGCAGCTCGTTGCGGACGGCAGGAGTGCCGGCGTGATCGATCGCCCGGTTCATCAGGCGACGGGTGCGGGCGACTTGGTGATGCTGGTGCAGGGTCTTCCTCAGGCTGATCATGGCTATCAAAATCCTTCGTCGGTGCTATGGGTTTCGTCACTGCGGGTCACATCGCGGATCGCTGGGTTCTCGACCCGATGCACTGATTCTATCGCATCTGTGCGCATATCGCAGCGGATTCACCGGTGAAAGCGGACACAGGCCGGACGATCTTCGGCCCGGGTGCGATCTCCCAGCGCTCAGGCATAGGCGGCAAATGCGCCGGGAGCGAGGACGACCAACACGGCGGTCCCGTTGCGTGACTCGACTGTGAGCGAGGCCACTGCCCCCGGGTTGCCGCCGTGGAGCGCGCCGACCGTGTCACCGGGGGCGTGCAGGCCCGAGTCGATGGTCACCCACGCCTGGCGCGGCTGGGCGGGATCGGTGTTGATGGCGCAGATCACTTCCCGGTCGGCAAGGATCCGGGACCAGGCCACGATCCCCCGCACCGGTCCGCCGAACCCCGTGGGCGGCCCGAAGGTGACCCCGTCACCGGAGATCTCCCGGAGGTACTGGCGCCCGCGGCGCAGCGCGGGCTCCCGGCGGCGCAGCTCCAGCACGTCCGTCAGCAACTGGTACCCCGCCGCGGTCTCGTCGAACACATGCCGGTCCCGGCTGCGGAACGGGCCGAAATCGCCGCCGAACGCGGCCTCCCTGATGTACCGGTCAGCATGTTCGCCACCACCCGCGCCGTCGAGCGACTGCTCGGTGCCGTAGTAGTAACAGGGGATTCCGAGGGTGGTCGCGTTGAGCGCAAGGATCGCCGGCAGTTGCGCCCCCGCGTCGGTCCTGGCACCGAACCTGGCCTTGGTCGGGCCCTTCCACACCTGGTCGTGGTCGTCGAACGAGGTCACCACCGTGTTGCGCAACCAGGTGTGCGAGTCCTTCCCGATCAGCTCCGAGTTGCGGAACAGCGAGAAATACCCCGCCGGGTCGCCGTCACCGGTTGCGGCGCGTTGCAGCTGTTCCTGGACATCCGCCAGGCCCAGCGCGGCGTCCAGTCCGGTCAGCTCCATCGTGGTGATGGCGTCGGTGCGCGACCCGGTGATCTCGCCGATCAGCAGGAACCGGTCCTTGCCGATCGACTGGGCGAACTCGTGGACGGCGGAGGCAAAGAACCGGGTCGCGCCGCGGTCCATGTGTTTGACGGTGTCGACCCGGAATCCGTCGAGGTCGGCGAACGCGATCCACCAGCAGTAGGCGCGGGTCAGTGCCCGGAGCGCGGGCGAGGGCCGGTAATCGTCCAGCGGTCCGAACCCGTGCGCGACATCCTTCAGACCGTCGAAATCGCCCTCGAGGAATTCCGGCGGATTGTCCCAGTTGGTGATCCGGCCCTTGCGCGAGAACGTCTGGGGCGGATGCAGTTCGGTCGGGAAGACCGCCCCGTCCGGCCACAACCCGGCTGCCGCGGGCGGGGTGAAAGGCGCCAGCGCGCCGGATGCCGACCGCCAGCCGGCCACCGGGTAGTCCGCGCCGTCCCAGCGCGGATCGACCGGGCTGATCGGGGAGTCGGCGGTTGCCGGGTACCGAGCGGTGTCGGACAGGTCGTACGCGAAGACGTCACCGGTGTGATTCAGCACCACGTCGAGCACCACCCGCAGTCCGACGGCGTGCGCGTCCGCCACGAGCCCGCGCAATTCGTCGTTGCTGCCGAAGGCCGGTTCGACCGACAGGAAATCCTGGGTCGCGTAGCCGTGATAGTTGCTCTGCTCGCCCGCGGGTGGGATCGCCTGCTTCAGCACGGGGCTGATCCACAATGCGGTGATGCCCAGCCGGCGCAGGTAGCCGAGCTTGCTCCGCAACCCGTCCAGGGTGCCGCCCGCCCGATCCAACCCGGCCTGCCGCCAGCCGGCCGCGTCGGCCTGGGTGCCGATCGCATTGCCCTCGTCGGGTGGCTGGAACAGCGGGGTGCTGCCCGCGACGGGCTGACCCGCAAGGTCGAGGTAGCCGTCCTCGTTGCCGTCGGAGAATCGATCGACGAGCAGGAAGTACAGCACCTCATCCTCCCACGCCGACGGTGACGGCGTGATCGGGCCGGCAGTGACGGCAGCGAAATCCAGGTCGGCAACACGGCGCACGGTCATCAACACACCCCAGCGGTCGGATGGGCACGGGGCAGGCGGACCCGGCGCACCGATTTACAGCCTCCTGCACAGAACGCGTGAGCGCGCGCCCTTTTGCCGGCCACGACCTCGCAAGTCAGCGCGATCAGTGCGCCCGGGCGGCCTGCGCGATCTCCAGCGCCTTGTCGATGTACACCCGGTAACCGCGGTCGGGGCGCATCCCGTGCACCTCCGAGGTGTCCAGGCTGTTCATGTACGACAGGATCCTCCGGCTGAAGACCTGGCCCGGCACCAGCACCGGGAACCCCGGCGGGTACGGGGTGACGAAGGTTGCCGACACCACATCCCGGCCGGCGTCCAGCTTCTCCATCACGTCGTCGGGCATCAGGTACTCGCACAGGCTGTCGTCGTAGGCCAGGAAGAACGCACGTCGCACGTCGCCCTCCCCGGTGGACGGCCCCTCGTCGCTGTCAGCCGCCCGGAACGCCGGGTGGAAGCCACTGAAATCGGGCAACGGTGCCGAGGGGTTGGTGAGCCCCAGCACCGCAGTCTCGTAGGCCGCCCGCTCCGACAGGCTCATGTCGGTCAGCGTGTCGTCGAGTTCCCTGGCGATCTTGACCAGCACTTCGATCAGGTAGGCCACCGAGCTGCGGGTGGTGCCGATGTTCGTCATGAACAGCACGGTGTTCCGGGTGGTCTTGTTGATCTGCACCCCGTTCTGCTCCATCAGCTGGATCCGTTTGAACGTGTCGCCGTCGATGCCGGTGGCGCCGATGTAGATCGTCACCCGGCACGGGTCAATGACGAACTCGTCGTGCTTCCAGACGGTCGCCATGTTCTTCAGCCCCGACCGGAGCGGCTGGCCGATCCCGGACGGCCGGTACTCGCTGGGGATCAGATCGGCGGTCGTCACGCAACGCATGTACTTGCGCAGCAACGGGTGGGTGTCGACCGCGTCCCGCAGCCGCATGGCGTATTCGAGCTGCTTGTGCACCAGCTCGAAGCCCTCGAGGACTGCTTGCCGGCGGCCGAGGTCGAGACTG
>JBBQGJ010000460.1:0-5478 GCA_038322925.1 Mycobacteriales bacterium | reverse complement strand
CAACGGCGGCCAAAACAACGGCGGCCAAAACAACGGCGCCGCGACCGATGCCCCGTTCGCTCGGATCGTCACCGAGACCGTCGTCGCCGCCCTGACGGAGACGACCACAGTCGCCACCGAGGTGGCCACCGAGATCGTCGCCCACACCGCCGTGGCCGTCGAGTCCGCTGCCGGCACGGCGCGGGAGCTGATGACCGGCGGTGTCGGCGCGGTGGTCAAGAAGGCCGCCGGAGCGACGGTGGACATCTACCAGCGGGCCACCACGCAACAGCTCGCCCTCGCGGTCACGCTGGCCGACGCGGTGCACGTCGACTGGGTCAGCCAGCTGACCCGCCTCAACGCCGACGCCATCGAAGAGCTCGTCACGGCGTCCGCGGGCGCTGCGCACGAGCTGCTGGACTGACCGCGCCGCTCGCTACACCACGAACGGCGCCGGCGGCGAACATCCCTGCCTGCCCTTACCTGGGGGGCGACCGGAATACGTTCGAAAGGGGCCATCAGGCGGCGCTCTCGTTCGTAGACGTCGACCAATTTGGCGATGACAGTTACGAACGTCTCTCTGCTCACTGCGAAGCCGTGCTCAAATTCGTGCGCATCCTCCTTGAGGCTTTCCGATTGCCCCGGTTGATACCACGGTGGCCCCAGCCGTTGACCAGTGTTGGGCTACAAGCCCTGCGTCCCGTGCCATTTGACTTGACGTGTTGCCACTGAAGTTGATCCCGTTGGGGCTGTCTGGCCACCATGGTTGGCCCCGGCTGATGATCTCGAAATGATCTTGCTCCGGTTGGCCGCACGATTTCGGCCGGTCGATGACCTTGAGACCGTCCGCTCCGTCCTGGAGCGAACGGTCTCGTCGCACGCGTCATCGACTCACTTTGAGTGGCAACAGACCCACCGACCGCGTCGCGGGATCGCTTAGAACGGCATGCAGGCGCGACCCGCCACTGCCACCGAATCTGATCCGCGCAGGTCAGCGCCCTGGTGCAGGTCCAACTCCATTGGCACGGGACACCCTGGTGGCCCCTTTCGAACGTATTCCGGTCGCCCCCCTCCGATGTGGGCCGGTGACCGGACTCACCGACCAGCGCGCCGACCACAGGCGGGACCACCCGCGGGAATGAGCGATACCGGAGCTGCCTGCCGCACGGCCGGCCCGCGCCGCGGTGCAGACCCTGCCAGGGGGTGGCCGGCACGGGGATGAGTGCGCGCTCGACTGGCCCGAGGTTGGCAGACGCGCTGGGCGGCCGGTGACGCCGCCGGGGCCACCGGGGAACGGCTGCAGCTCGCTCTGGGGGCCGGGCCGCGCCCGCCACCTGCAGCGGCGGTCGAGCCAAGCCGCCATTACGTTACACTCGGCACCTGTTTCGTTACGGTCGCGTGGGGGTGCGGGTGAAGCGGTCGGACGGCGCGAAGGCGTGGTCGACGGTGCTGTCCGAGCTCGCGCAGGTCAGGGTCGCGGTGGAGTGGGAGCGGCCGTCGTGGCGGGTGTCCTGGCAGGACGGCCCGACCCGGGAGGTGTTGATGGGCCGGGCGGCCGCGTTGGGGAAGTACCGGGTGGGTGCGCCGCTGCCGTTCGAGGACCTGCGGTTCGCCCGCAGTAGCTCTGCTGTGGCGATCGCTTTGGCGTGGCTGGCGCGGGGGAGCCCGGAGTCCCCGGCGGCGGCGCGGGCGGCGGTCGCCGATGTCGAGGCATTCTGCGCGGACACCGGCTACCCACAGACCCGATTCGGTGCGGGCACCTTGGCGGCCGCCGAGTTGTTGCGCCGGGTGGGCCATGGCGACATCGCGGAGATGGGTGCGCTGCTGGCCCGGGCGGTGCCGCCTGTCGCGCCAGCGGTTCTGCTGGCCGCTGGTCCGGATTTGACCGGTCGGGTGGTGACGTACCGCTGGCCGGCCGGCGGCCCGCCTGACGAGCTGCTCGGGCCGACCGGTCAACGCGTTGAGCCTGGCGCTGACATCACCCGTCCCACTACGTGTCAGCGATGCGGCAAACCGTTGACCGGTGATGGTTCGCGAAGTGGGCGGCCGGCCAAGTACTGCAGCGGTGCCTGCCGGACGGCAGCGCATCGGGCACGGCACCGGACAGCGCCTGATATCCCCATGATTCCGGCCGGCCAACCCGCATAGATAGCGGCGGTTGCGAGTCAGCAGACCTGTGACGAAGGCGACGACAGCCAGCCTTCGGTGGGCGATGCGCGGATCTGATCGTGGGCCCGGGTATCGATCTTCCGGCTGCTGGACCACTGACTGACGCCTCGTCCGTGCGTCACTGGATGCTGCGGAGTTGGTCGACGGCGTCATCGAACCCGTAGCGGCGGACAAGTATGTCGAGCAGCTCGGTGACGGTCCTGGCTGGTCCCTGTGTGCCGGTTCGGCTGGCGATGGTGCCGATGGCGTGCAGGGCGCGGTGCGGGTTGAGGGAGACCGTGTTGGCGGCGAACTCGGCAGGTCGGAGGGTTTCCAGCCCGAAGGGCAGGAGCGTGGCGGGGAAATCTTTGGTGTTGAGGGTGATGATGGCGCCGGCGCCGGCGACGACCGCCGCGGCGACGACGTGTTCGTCGTCGGGATCGGGGAGGCCGTAGGTGCCGTCCAGGCCTTCCCAGCCGGTGATCTCGGCGTCGTCGAACGCCTGCCGCATCTGCTGAATCAGGTGCGCTGCGCGATGGCCGGCATCGGCGGGGGCGACTCCGCGGCGGGTGAGCTTGGCTACCTGTTCGTAGTCCAGTTCGGCGGGGATGACGCTGTTCCAGGCCGGCCGGTACAGGCCTTCGGCGGCGAGGGAGAGCAGCACGTCGCGTTGCAGGCTCGGCCAGAGCACGCAGGTGTCCAGCAGCGCGGTGAACATCACCGCATCTTCTCAGCCGGCTTGCTCGCGTCGGCGTTGCGCGATGACCTTCCTGGCTTGTCGGAGGCCGGCGAGCACGGTTTCGGCGTCGTCCTCGTCGTCGATCGGGGAGGACGTCGCTTCCAAAGCGGCGTATTGCGCTGCCCGGCGTTGCTCGCGATAGGTCAGCAGGTCCCGCAGTTGGATGCGGCGGTGGGTCCCGATGCGCTCATAGGGGATTCGCTCGTCACCCAGGAGTTTGATCAGCGTTGGGCGGCTGACCCCGAGCAGGTCCGCGGCTTGCTGGGTGGTCAGCACCATCGTCTGCGGGACGACGGTCACCGCCAAGCCTTGCCGCATTGCTTCGACGACCTGATGCAGCACCTGGTGGACCTCAGCCGGGATCTCGACCTGTTGGCCTGGATCGACACCCGATAGGAAGTAGCGGGGGACGGTGGTCTCGTCGTTGGTCACCGGTGGGCGCAGGAGCTCCAGGAGCTGCGCCAGTTGTTCCGGGTGCATGCCTGGTAGGAACGTCTCCCGTTGCAGTGTTGCTGTACTCACCGATCCCACCTCCGTAGTCGAATGAAGCGTACCGCGTTTCGAATCTTGCGGATAGAGGGCTATGGAGGGGCTCCTGTCCTTGCCTTTGGTACGTCGGTGAGCATGGCCTGTGTGTGGCCGGTCGGGTTGTGGGTGGCTTGGTCGTGGCCCGAACCGCCGGGTGACGGTCGAGGGCAAACCCCATTGGTCAGCGAGGGCCACCCCGCGGCGTGTTCCTCGACGCCGAGCATCCCGCCCCTGGCCAGCAGGTTCGCGGTGGCGGATCGGACAGCCCCTGATTCCCCCGCGATGCAGGAGGGATTGTGGCGATGACGTCCTCTACTCTGACGCGCAAGGCATTCCTGATCGGGGTGTCGTCCTTCGGTGCCGGGCTTCGTCCGTTGGATCGCGCCGTTGATCATGCCCGCGATTTCGGCGAGCTGTTGCAGGGAGTGTTTCATTTCGACACCGAGTCGCTGTTCGATCCCACGTGCGCGGAGATGGACGCTGCCCTGACGCGAGCGGCCGCGAGCCCGGCCGCGGCGGTGGTCGTCCACGTCCTGTCGCACGGTGAGTGGGTTCGGGTGGGGGAATGGCGAGCGAACCGCCATGCTGAAGCCGGCCCCGGCATGGCAGTGGCAAGGCATGCCACGTACGACAACCCAACGAAAGGAACGACGATGACCGACGAACGCCCCCTAATGGACACCGTGCTGGCCATGACAGCAGCCTCACTGGAACGCGCGAACCTGGTCGACCGCGAGCTGATGCTGGTCCGTCTGGCGGCGCTGGCGGCCGTGGATGCCCCCGCGTCCTCGTACCTGCTCAACCTCGGCGCCGCCGCCGATGTCGGCCTCACCCTCGAGGACGTTCAGGGCGTGCTGATCGCGATCGCCCCCATCGTCGGCTCGCCCAAGGTCGTGACGGCTGCGGGCACCATCGCCGCAGCCCTCGGGCTCGCCCTGGCCATCGACGACGCCCTCACCGGAGAGGGCGCCGACGACGACGGCTGACAACGGCTGCCGCAACAACTGCCGCGGGCACCCCGGCGGGCGTACTTCGCCGACATCCGCGCCTGGTGCGCCCATCGACCTGCCGCCCGTGGCCGCGCAGCGGCACCACGTCGACCGGTGGATCGCCGAACAGCTCGACCGCCCGCAACCGGGGACGGGACGGCCGATCGCGGCCGCCACCGTCACCCGTCGGCGTCGGCGGCGCTCACCGGGGAGAGTCTTCCTGACCGATCCGCGCGCGGGGTGTGCTGGATCGCGCGGTCGGAGACCCCCGGCGGCGGGTGGCGGTCGGGTCCGTGTGGGCATGGCCGCTTATGTGCATCGTCCTTCTTATCCGCTGTGTTCGGTCCCGGCTTCGCGGTGCCCGAAGACGGTGTGAGGTGCGCCCGCTGACTGAGGGATTCGGCTCCCGGGGCCTGCGACCGGCCGACCTACGTCTCGTCGTCGTCGTCCTCGGATGTCTCGGGATCGCGGAGGTCCCGGATCGCGGAGGTCCCGGATCGCGCCGGGGCCAGATCGGGTAGCAGGAAGCTGTAGGCCCGGGATCACACCGCTGTCGCGGTTCCTGGCGCGGCGGACCGGTTGGTCTCGGGCTCGTGAGCGAGCCACAGCACACCCAGGGGCGGCAGCGTGAGAGTGGCGGAGTAGTCCAGGTCGTCCCAGCCGGTGGTCTCGGCGGCCACTGCGCCGACGAGGCTGTTGCTGCCGCCGAATTCGGCGCTGTCGGAGTTGAGGATCTCCGCCCAGCGCCCCGGGTGCGGCAGTCCGATGCGGTAGTCATGGCGAGGCACGGGCGTGAGGTTCGCGACGCAGGCGATGCTGCGGCCGCCCGCCGACGGGAACCGGAGGAAGGACAGCACACTGTTGTCCGCGTCGTTCGGGTTGATCCAGCGAAATCCGGGCCAGTCGAAGTCCTGCTCCCACAACGCGGGCTCGCTGCGGTACACGGTGTTCAGGGCGCGGACCAACGCCTGGATTCCGGCGTGTTCCGGGTAGTCCAGCAGGTGCCAGTCGACGCTGCTGTCATGCTGCCATTCACGGCTCTGACCGATCTCGCCGCCCATGAACAGCAGCGGCCGGCCGGGATGCGCCCACATC
>JBBQGJ010000459.1:0-5479 GCA_038322925.1 Mycobacteriales bacterium | reverse complement strand
CGTCCAGCGGCAAGGGCTACTGGCGCATCGCGGCCTCTCCAGTTCTTACCCGGTCCCTGCCGAACTCGTACTGGGACAAACTCGGCCTGCGGCAACTGTTTCCGACCTGGGAACGTTTCAGATCAGCCTGACGAACCGCCGTATGCGGGCCCGCATGTCCGGGGGTGTGAGAGGGGGGTCGGGCGACCCGACCCCCCTACTCGATTCCTGGCGGCTCTCACTGATCTCGCTGGTCGTCATGCCGCCGGCCATCTACCTCACCCGCAAGGTCGCCCGGATGCGCCGGGGTATCACCGCGCAGCGGCAACGCGGACTGGCCGACCTCAACGTCACCATCGATGAAGGCCTGTCGATCAGCGGCGTGCAGCTGAGCAAGACGATGGGCACCGGCCCCTCGCTCGTCCAGCGGTTCACGTCCTCGTCGTCGCGGCTGATCGACCTGGAACTGCGATCGGAACTCGCGGGTCGCTGGCGGATGGCCTCGATGAGCGTCATCTTCGCCGCGATCCCGGCGGTCATCTACCTGACCGCCGGCCTGCCCGTCACCGCGGGAGCGATGACCATCGGCACCCTGATCGCGTTCACCGCACTGCAGGCCGCGCTCTTCCGGCCGTTGATGGGACTGCTCAACGTCGGTGTCTCGCTGACCAGTTCGTCGGCACTGTTCGCCAGAATCTTCGAGTATCTCGATCTCCCCGTCGACATCGACGACCCCACCGAGCCGGCTGATCTCGATCCCGACCTGGTCGCCGGTCACGTCCGGTTCGAGGACGTCACCTTCGCCTATCAAGGCAGCGACACCGCGGCCGTGGCGGGCGTCAACCTCGACGTCCCGGCCGGCACCACGCTCGCGCTGGTCGGCGAAACCGGTTCGGGGAAAAGCACTCTGGCTTCCCTGGTGGCTCGCCTGCACGATCCGACCGGTGGCCGGGTGACCATCGACGGGATCGATCTGCGGGAGATGACACTGGCCGACCTGTCGGCCATCGTCGGCGTGGTGAGTCAGGAGACCTACCTGCTGCACACCACCGTGCGGGAGAATCTCCGGTACGCGCGGCCCGAGGCCACCGACGAGGAGATCGAGACCGCGGCGCGCGCCGCACAGGTGCACGAGTTGATCGCCGGCCTGCCCGAGGGCTACGACACCATGGTCGGCTCGCGCGGACATCGGTTCTCCGGCGGCGAGAAGCAGCGGATCGCCATCGCCCGCACACTGCTGCGCAACCCGCGGGTGCTCGTGCTGGACGAGGCGACCAGCGCACTGGACAACGACACCGAGCGCGCGGTGCAGCGGGCCTTCGACACCTTGGCCCGCGGTCGCACCACCATCACCATCGCCCATCGGCTCTCGACCGTTCGGGACGCCGATCAGATCGCCGTGCTGGACCAGGGACGGGTCGTGGAGTCGGGCACCCACCAGAGCCTGCTCGACCAGCGTGGTCGCTACGCCGCGTTGGCGGCGTGATCGGACGAGGAACGCAGCGGCTGCGCCACGATGCGGATCAGCCCGATGATCACAGCCAGTGCCGTGCCGATGGCCATGGTGGGGAAGCTGCCGATGATCTTCAGCGCGGTCCCGTACATCCCGCCGGCGTTGGTGAACAGCCAGCCGCCGACGACGATGCCGAACACCAGGACCAAGGGTGGCTGGACCATCGCGGTGAAGATCGACCGACGCCGGACCAGTAGCGCCGCAAACACGACACCGAGGTAGAAACCGATCCGGAGCCCCCAGCTGAGCGCGCCGGTGGTCAGCCCGTCGACCGCTGTGCCGGCGAACGTGAGCGCGACCGCGAGCAGCACCACCGCCCACGACGGCCAGCCCCGCACACTGGTCAACACCGAGCTGTCGGCTAGCGACAAGTGGGTCGCACTTTTCGTCGTCACCGCTCAACGGTAGCGTCCCTCGGCCATCCCGCGGCCCTGACAATCGGCGTGACCTGCGCAGGAGCACTCTCGGGAGGATCAAGCAGTCGGCCCCCGTGCCGCTCGCCGTCACCCTCTCCGCCGGGACCTGCACCTGTCCCGGGCGCGAACTTCGCTGGTAGGTCAGCGTCGAACTCACCGGCGAAGTCGGCGGCGAAATCAGCGGCGAAATCAGCGGCGAAATCAGCGGACTGGGGCCGCCGCGGCATCACATCGACCGGTTCGGGCGCCGGCAATTCGTCGGTGGTCACGCCGAGGTCGGCGAACCGCCTGGCGGTGACCAGCACCCGGGTCTCCACTGACCGGACGGTCTGGTTGTACGAAATGACCGCCCGTTCCAGGCCCGCCCCGAGCCTGCTCAGGTGGCCACCGACGGTCGCCAGCCGGCCGTGCAGTTCGCGGCCGAGCGCGTGCACTTCGGCGGCGGATGCGGACAGCTGTTCCTGACGCCAGGTGAAGGCCACGGTGCGCAGCAATGCGATCAGCGAGGTCGGGGTCGCGATGACCACGTGCCGGCCGAAGGCGTGGTCGGCCAGCCCGGGATCGACCGCCAGAGCCGCATCGATCAACGGCTCGCCCGGCACGAACATCACCACGAACTCCGGCGCGGGCTGGAAATGGCGCCAGTAGGACTTGGCGGCCAGTGCGTCCACGTGCGCGCGGACCGCCCTGGCATGGGCCGCCATCAGCGCCGCTCGCCGGCGGTCGTCGGGGCTGTCCAGCGCCTCGAGCCACGCGGCAAACGGCACCTTCGCGTCGACGACGATGCTGCGACCGGCGGACAGCCGAACGATCATGTCCGGCCGGACACCGCGCCCATCCACCGCCCGATCGTGAGCGCTGACCTGGGTATCGAAGTCGCAATGCTCCACCATGCCGGCCAACTCGACGACCCGCTGCAGCTGCACCTCACCCCACCGTCCGCGGACCTGGGGCGCCCGCAGCGCGCCGACCAGCGATCGGGTCTGACTGCCCAGTTCGGTCGACGCCCGGTGCAGGGCGGCCACCTGTTCGCGCAGACCGGCGTACGCACCCACGCGGTCACGCTCGACCTCCTGGAGCCGGTTCTCGACCCGCCGCAAGGCTTCGGAGGCCGGGCCCATCAGCGCCGCCATCTCGGCGGATGACCGGTCGGCTCGTGGTGATGACCTTCCGGTCACCAGGCCGATCACCAGGCCGACGACAAGCCCGACCACCAGCAGCAGTGCACCGATCAGCAGGGCCGTGGAATCCATGCCGTCAGCATGACCGGCGACCCCGACAGTCCCCGGGAGGAACAGGCGGTCAGCAGCCGAAAACGCCGCGGAGGAAGGTCCGCACGGCCCGGGTCAACTCCGCCACGCTCTCGGGCGTGCCGGGATCGGGCCCGAGCAGCGAACGGGTGCCGACCAGCCGGTCGAAGACCAGGCCGTCGGTCATGCTGACCAGATCCAGCGCCTGGGTTGCCGCGTCGGGCGCGCCCAGCGCGCTGAGCGCCCCGGCGGCCATCTCGCGCAGCGGTTGACCGGCGATCAGTGACCGGTGCAGCCCCGCATCGGTGGCCAACTCGACCGTCAACGCGTAGCGGGCCAGAGAATCCACCCGCCGCACGCCGATCATCCGATCGAGCAGCGCGCCCGCACGCCCGGAGAGTGCGTCGAGACGGTCGGGAAGGTCCAGCTCGGCGGCCAGCCGACCTGCGCCAACCGTCCGATCTGCGCCGGCTGCATCCCTCCCCGAGACCTGCGCCGAGATGTGCGCGGAGTCCTGCACGGCCCGCAGGTCGGCCGCTGTGCGTTCGGCCAGCCGGCCGACCACTCGCTGCAGCAGCGCGCGCTTGGTGCGCAGGTAGTACGAGGTCGACCCGTCCGGCAGGGCGAGCGACCGGTCCACCGCACGGTGGGTCAGCGCGCGTAGGCCCCGGCCGCCGATGATCGCGATCGCGGCGTCCGCCATCGCCGCGCGCCGATCGAGCTGGGGAGCTGATTCCACGCCGTACCGTCCCCCGTTCAGCCGCTTGCCCAAGGTCGCACCGGCAACCGATACTCTACATCTGTAGAGGACGCCTGGACCAAGGAGGGTTGCTGTGCACATCGTTGTCGTCGGAGCCGGCATCGCGGGGCTCGTCGCGGCCGGCGCCGCCCACCGCGCCGGCCACCGGGTGACGGCCCTTGAACGGTCGGCGCTAGGTCGGCCGCGGGCGCCGGCATCTCGTTGTGGGGCAATGCACTTCGTGCACTTGATGCGATCCCTGCGACGCAGCCCGCGAGCGTCAGCCCGGGGGAGAGCGACACGTCCGGCCACGCCCAGCCGCGGAGCCTGGGGCAGCGTGTCCGGGCCATCGGCGGTGCGCCGCGGGCGGGTTCGCCGGCCGGAATCCGGACCCCGTCCGGGCACTGGCTGGTTCGGACACCTGTGGGTGAGCGCGGTGAGCTCGGCCCGGGCAGCGAGGTCGCCGTCGTGCATCGCGCCGACCTGCAGCGCGTGCTGACCGATCAACTTCCGAGGAGTGCGATTCGCTACGAGAGCGTCTGCCTGGGCGTCGATCAGCAACCCGACGGCGCCTCGGTGACCTGGCACGGACCCGACGGCGAAACGAGCGCGACCGCCGACCTGGTACTTGCCGCGGATGGGTTGCGCAGCCGCTGCGGCACTCGCTCTGGCCGGACGATCCGGGTGTGCGGTACGCCTGCTACACCAGCTGGCGGGGGATCACCGCGGCGCCGTTCGATCTCGCCTCGGGCGGCGAAACCTGGGGCAGGGGAGAACGTTTCGGTTGTGCCCCGTTGCGGGACGGGCGGGTCTACTGGTTCGCCACTGCGTCCGTCCCGGTAGGCACCGCGACGGCTGACGAGCGAGCCGAGGTGCTGCGCCGGTTCGGCGCCTGGCACGACCCGATCCCGGCGCTCATCACAGCAACACGTGGCGGGGAGGTGCTCCGTCACGACATCAACGATCTCGCCGGCCGCCTCGGCTCGTTCGTCCAGGGTCGGGTGGTGCTGATCGGGGACGCGGCCCACGCGATGACGCCTGACCTGGGGCAGGGAGGTTGCCAGGCGATCGAGGACGCGGTGACGCTGATCTCGCTTCTGGCCGCCGCCACCACGACCGGCGACGCGCTCACGCTGTACGACCAGCAGCGTCGGCACCGCACGCAGTCGCTGGCCGCCCGCCCTCGGATGGTCGGCCGAATGGGGCAACTGAACTCCCGGGTAGGCGCCGGGCTGCGCGACGGTTTGCTCCGTGTGGTGCCGGGCTCGGCCTTCGTGCGGGCCAGCACTTCGGTGCAGCGCTGGGATCCGCCTCCCTCAGGCTGACGGCACTCCGCCGATCGCGCCTGCGCCGCCGATCGCGCCTGCGCCGCCGATCGCGCCCGCGCCACCGCTTGCCCGCGCCACCGCTCGCCCACGGAACTCACCGCCGACGTTCCCGGGTCGTGGTGCCTCACGTCAAGATGCCCGCGAAAGCTGATCGGTGCCTCACGTAGGAATGCCCGCGAAAGCGGGGGTCAGCTGGCCTTGATCCGGATGCCTTTGCGGACGTCGGGTAGAGCGGTCGGGACGGTGGCGAGGTA